>JAFXPU010000002.1 GCA_017527675.1 Bacilli bacterium | reverse complement strand
GACTATTCTTAATTTTTCTTCTTTTGACCAATGTTTAAATTTTTGACCTTTACTTGCCATTTTTTATCATCTCCTTATATAAATTATATCAAAGAAAAAAGTAAACAGTTTTTTTCTGTCTACTTTTATCTTACAACTTCAAAAATAATCTCTAGGTCGTTTTTTTATATTGTGAACTATTTGGGGTTCACTTCATACAAATAGTCATTTTTTTATTTAGCTATTGTCTCCATTTTTTTAATACTACATTCTTGGCATCTATATTGAGGATGTTTATCTTCTAATCTATCATAATTACCCCAAGAAACTATTCGATATCCTTTAGTATGTTTATGGCAATCATAACATTCGACATTATCTTCTATTTCCCATAGAGGAACATCACTTTTCTTTTTAAATATAATTTTATCTACCCAGAAGAATATTAAACCACCAATAAAATTGGCTATTACTGTTGCCCATAATGTATCCATATCTGCTAATACCTTTAAAACTATCGCTAAAATTGGGGTACTTAATTGCCATCTTACTAAATATAAAAAATACTTTTTTGCTAACTTCATATTATCACCATAACCATTACATATTATTTAATTAATTTTTCAAATGCATTAGCATTTAATATTGTATTTGAAATAAATTTACCTTTATAAAAATTAGCCCAGTTATTAAAAATACATGGTGCATTTTTAGCTTTTTCTAATGAATCAATTTTAACAAAATTTAATTTAATTCCTTTTTCTTTTGCATAATCAGATAATTCCTTAACTTCATATTCAACATAAGGACATTCATTAGAATAATAAATAGTAAAGTCTTTATTATCTATTTCCATTTTTCTAGCTGTATCATTAAATTTAGGAATTTCCTTATTATCAAATGAAAGAGTCATTAATTCATAATCATTTATAGTATCAACTACTTTAAAACCATAATGTTCAAAGAATTTTTTATCACCAATAAATGGCTATTTCTTTTGTGATACTAAGGTACATATACCGCTCATCTTTTTTGCCTTAGCATCTTCAATTGCATATTCTAATAATTCTTTTCCAATTCCCTTTCCTTTAAAACTACCAGCAACCCATAAACAATAAATATACATATAGTTTTTACCAATAATAGGAACCCATGCAGTTTCAATTGGTTCATATTCAATAAATATTTTACCTCTAGCATTTAATTTTCTAAAAACATGTCCATCTTTTAATTTACTTTTAATCCATTCCTTTTTAGCATCAACACCTACTTGATGTTTAGGATCACCAATTGCGCAGCAAATGTGTTCTTCGTCAATATTTTTTTCATCTAAATTAATATATTCGTTCATTTTTACACCTCATATTATAATTATATTATAGCACAAAAAAACTAAGTATATCTACTTAGTATTTTTTTAAGTGGGGCGAGTATAGGGATTCGAACCCTAGCATAACGGAACCACAATCCGCCGTGTTAACCCCTTCACCATACTCGCCATATAACCAATCGGTTACGCATTTAATTTTAACAAATATAATTATTTTTTTCAAGACTTTTTAGTAATTATCACAAAAATTTACATATTTCATACTATACAATGAGGTGTTTATATGATTAATGATAATATATTTGAACCATATCAAGGTTTTATTAGAGGAAATATGTTTAAAAATTTATATGATCAATACGGCAAAATATATGATGTAAAACCATTAAATGAACAAGCAGAATTATTAACTTATATTGATGTATATACTTTTGCATGCATTGATTTAAAACTATATTTAGATATTTATGAAGATGACAAGGAAATAATTAATTTATATAATATGTATTCAGCTGAATTAAAAAAATACATGATTGAATATGAAAATAAATATGGTCCATTAACTGAAAATAGTATGTTTTTAAATGGAGATAATTGGAATTGGTTAAGTCTATTTCCAAAGGAGGTTTAAAATGTGGAAATATGTTAAGAAATTAGAATATCCAATCAATATTCAAAACAAGGATTTAAATATGGCTAAATTATTATATGCTCAATATGGTGGTCCAAGTGGAGAAATCGGTGCAGCTATGCAATATTTAAATCAAAGAGTAAGTATGCCTGATCATCATGGTGTTACTTTACTTACGGATATTGGAACTGAAGAACTTGCTCATGTGGAAATGATTGGTACCATGATTATGCAATTAATTAAGGATGCGTCAGTTGATGAACTAAAAAAATATGGTTTAGAAAATATGTTTATATTACATGACCATGCTCTATTTCCAGAAGATCCTAATGGTGAACCATTCACTGCAGTTTATACAAAAACAACCGGTGATTGGCGAAGTGATTTAGAAAGTGACATGGCTGCTGAACAAAGAGCTAGAACAACTTATGAAAATTTAATGAAAATGACTAATGATCCAGATATATTAGGTCCACTTTCTTTTTTAAGACAAAGAGAAGTAGTACATTATGCTCGTTTTAAGGAATTAAGAGATTATTATCTAGATAAATATAAAAAATAAATCTTGCGATTTATTTTTTTATTGGTTTAATTAAACAATCATTATTAAAGGTTTTATTCATATCATTTTTATTTAAATTATATCTATCTCCAAAGAAATCTTTATATAACTCTTCTTTAGTATCATGAATAGCTGATACATTTATAAATGAAGTATTATCATTTATTCTAAGATCAAGCGTGATTAATTCATCCGCATATTTTTCATGCCATTTTTTTAAAATTTCTTCTTGATATTCTTCAGCCTCTTTTTCTGTTTTAAATTTTTTCTTTTCTAAATATGTTGCCTTATAATATGGTTCATCTTCATTATCATAATAAAACATATAAGTAACATCATTTTCCTCACAAGTTAACATCGTTCTTTGTTCTCTATTACTTTTCTTTATTTCTTTTTTATTATTATTTTTACAACCGCATAATAATAAAGCAACTACTAAAATTAATAATATTTTTTTCATAACTCACCATAATAATTATATAAAAAAAATAGACTAATGTCTATTTTGTATCTATTAAATGTATGTTATCTAAAAGAACACCTGTTCCTTCAACTACACATGTAAGTGGACTATCTGCAATAAATACTGGTACCTTTAATTCTTGAGATAATAATTTATCAAATCCCTTAATTAAAGCTCCACCACCTGTTACAACAATACCTTTATCTATAATATCAGCAGATAATTCTGGTGGAGTTTGTTCCAATACTTCTTTTACTTTATTAATTATTAAATATACACTTTCTCTTAAGGCTTCCTCTGTTTCAGATGAAGATAAAGTTATAGTATGAGGAAGACCTGTAACTAAGTCTCTACCTCTAACTTCTGTTTTATCGCCTTTACCTTCAGGGAATACTGTACCAATGGTCATTTTTATATCTTCAGCTGTACGATCACCAATAAGTAATTTATATTTATCTTTAATATATTTAATTATATCATTATCAAATACATTTCCTGCTACTTTTAATGATGCACTAGTAACTATTCCACCTAATGACAAAATAGCTATATCAGTAGTACCACCACCAATATCAATTACCATATTACCACTTGGTTTTGCTATATCCATACCAGCACCTACTGCAGCAACTTTTGGTTCTTCTTCTAGAAAAACTCGTTTAGCACCTGTTCTTTCAGCAGCTTCTTTAATAGCATTTTTTTCTACTTGCGTAATATTTGATGGACAACAAATTAATATTCTTGGTCGAGATAAAAAACTTCTTCCATTTATTTTTTTAATAAAATGATTTAACATTATTTCTGTTAATTCAAAATCAGCAATAACACCATCTTTCATAGGTCTTATAGCTTGTACTTTACCTGGTGTTCTACCTAACATTTCTCGTGCATCGCGTCCAACAGCAAGAGGTTTTTTTGTATCTGAATCAATGGCTACAACACTTGGTTCATTTAAAACTATGCCCTGGCCTTTGACATAAATTAATACGTTAGCAGTTCCTAAGTCTATTCCAATGTCTTTTGCAAACATAAATACCTCCTAATACTAATAAATATTATAACATATTTTACATATATTGTAATTATAATTAATGCAAAAACTTATAAAAAAAGAGTATTATATTGTTTTATCATAATACTCCTCTGGATTAACATTTGAATCATCAACTAACATTTCAAAATATAGATGATTTCCTAAATCAGAATTAATATTTGATGTACCTGTTATACCAATAATAGAACCTTGAGTAACTTTATCACCTTTTTTAACATCTACTTCACTTAAACTTTGATAAATAGTTTTCATATTACCATGATCAATAGTAATAGAATTACCTAACAATTCATCTTCAGTAACATCAATTACCTCTCCGTCTAAAACAGCTATAACATTAAATTTATCACCACTAGCATAAGCAATACCATTACTTTGCATATATGTATCTTGATAATAAATAAGAGCATTCATTTGATTTTCTGATGAATCCTTAAAATCATAGAAATTTTTTACTATTTTAACATTATCATCAGTAAATGGTCTAATAATTTTTACCTCTGTTATTTCTTGTTCATTAACAACAGGTAATGTCATTTTATTTAAAATATTATAAACACTACCAGTTTGCGTAAATTCTTCAATATCATCACCTTTTAAAACACTCATTGCCATAGCTACTGATGCAACTAATAATATAATTGATACTCCTAATAAAAAATATAAAAAGCCATCACTAACATGTATTTTTGTTTTCATTTTTTCACCTCTAGTATCATTTTGTCCTATTTTATTTTTTTTATACTTAATTTTTTATTTTTTCAATTTCAACTCCTGTATAATAATGTTTTAAAATTTGATCATAAGTAAATCCTTGTTCAGCCATTCCTTCAGCACCATATTGACTCATACCAACTCCATGGCCAAATCCTTTAGTAGTAATATAGACTTTTCCATCTGAAAAATTTATAGAAAAATTACTGGATTTTAAACCTAATAAAGAAGCAACATCTGAACCAGAAAAGTTTTTTTCATTTATTTTTATACTATTTATACGACCATTTGGCGTTTGAGATAATATTTCAACATTAATATCTGTAGTATATTTAATGCCTAATAAATTACAAAAAATATCATAAGTAAAATCAACTACATTATTAAATGCTGGGGAAATAGCATCGTATGGACTTGCAACACTTCTTAAATATGGTACACTCGAAATAAAAACATCTTCGCTATTTTCCGTATAACCTGATGATGTTGAAAAAAATAATGCTTCTGCTAATTCACCATTATAAGTTATATATTGATAAGCTGTTTTACTAACAGCGTCTTTAATTTTTTCTTTGTACTCATTATAATTGTTTCCCCAAACTTGCTTTAAATGATTATCATCTAAATATACTTGGTTTAGTGTTGTATCTACTACATCATAATCATTATCTTTATTTTTAATCATTTGATACATAACATAAGATCTAGAAGCTACTGCCTGAGCTTTTAATGCTTCTATATTAAATGATATAGGAACTTCACCAGCTAATACTCCCATAACATATTCTTCTAAAGGAACTGTATCAATTTGATTAGTATTGGTTCTCTTAACTCTTACCATTGCATTACTTGTAAAAATAAATTTCATTTCCTTATCATATATTAAAATATTTATTATAATGTATGGAATAAAAATTAAGAGCAAAGAAAAAAGCAGTATTTTTTTCATAGATCCTCCTATAATTTATACTACTTTACTACTTAATTGAATTAATGCAATCTGCAAAATCTATAAGAAAATTAACTACTAAATATGATAATGCAAAAGATAACATTAAAAATAAAATTTTAATAAATGGTATTCTATTCTTTTTAAATATACCATTAGTATTTACTGATTCTAAAGCCAACATTGAAAGTGGAATTATAATAATATATAAATATAACTTAATCATTGTGATAATTATTTATTAAATCTATTCTTCTTTGATATCTTTCAAGTGGTAAGAAATCAGTTTCTAAAAATTTTTGAATTATTTTAATTATTTCATCTAACTCTAAACGTGTACTTAAAGCTATAACATTAGCATCATTATCGCGTCTTGTCATTTCAGCATCCCAAGTATTACTTACTTTTGCACATCTTACACCCTTTACTTTATTGCAAGCAATACTCATACCAATACCACTATTGCAAAAAAGAATACCAAAATCAATTTCTTTTTTACTAACAGCCTCTCCAACTTTAAAAGCATAAAGTGGATAATCAACCATTTCAGAAGAGTTAGTACCATAATCAACTATATCATAACCCATTTCAGTTAATTTTTTTGTCACATTTTGTTTAACATCAACACCATGATGATCACATGCAATTCCTATTTTCATTTAATCACGCTTTCTAATTTCTTTTAATAATTTTAAATTACCCAAAAAGTAATTAACAACAAAGTATATTGCAAAACTTACAGAACCAAAGGCTGCTAAAACTGGTATTTGAACCAATTGTCCAGTTAAGTTTGTTGGTATAAATTGTTTCATTACTAATAACACAATCACAAATACTGTCCAGGCCAAAGCATAACCTGGTATTTTTTTAATTGTATCCATAAAACTAAATCCGTATTTGCGGTTTAAAATAATTAATGATATAACTGTTGGAATAGTATAACCTATCATTGCAGCTATAATAGCACCATAACTAACTTGCCATCCTAAATGAGACATTAAAAGCATTAATGGTACATCTAATATAGTATTAATTAATAAACCTGTTAATACACTTATTATAACTAATTTATATTTATTTAATCCTTGTAGGGTATTAACTATAACTGAATGAAAACCACCTAGTAATCCACCAAATACAAATAAATTATATATTTCTGGTCCTACTACTGATTTACCATAAAATAAAGTCCATACTGGTTCAGCTAACATTGATAAAAAGATAGTTGCGGGAACTATAAATAGTAATAAACATTGTAATGTTTTATTAAATTTATCATCAACCGCTTTTTGATCTTTTTTTACATAACTATCAACTATATTAGGTATTAAGCTAGTTGTTATACCTGTTGTTACAGCAAGTAAAATACTATTTAATTTTATACCCCATGTTGTAAAAATACTAACATTTGCTTCAACTATTACACCAGGTGTATGTAAAATATCTCCCATTGTACGTGATATCAAAATCATATCTACTGTATTATATAAAGTATAAATAACACTTATAGCTATAAAGGGAATTGAATACTTAATTATTTTATTTATTATTTCTTTATCTAATTTTTTATCTTTTACATCTTCTACTTTTGGCAATAAGTAATTTTTTCTTATTTTTATTTTTAAATAAATATAACCAAATAAACCGCCAAAGAAAGCACCAGATACAGCTATACCAATAGCATATTTTAAATCCCATCCTAATACTCTTAAGGCTATATAACTACCAGCAAGAATAACAGCTATTCTAACTACTTGTTCTATTACTTGACTAATTGATGTTGGTGAAATATATTTATTTCCCTGTAAGAATCCTTTGGTAACACTCAAAAAAGGAACAACTAGTATGGCAAAAGAAACTGCACGAATAACAAAAGCTATATCTGATGGTGTATTACCACCTTCAGCGTTACCAATTATAAGATGTGCTATTTGAGGTGCAAATATAAATAAAATTAAAAAAGCAGCTAAAGAAATATAAAATATTACTTTAGTTGATATTTCATATGTTCTTTTCACACCAATAGCATTATCTAAAGCTAAGTATTCACTTGTTATTTTACTAATAGCAAAAGGAAGACCAGCTGAAGATACAGCTAAAAAGAGTTGATATATATTATAGGCATAACCATATAAGGCACCACCATTAACACCAACTATTTTTCTAAAAGGTATTACATATAGTAAACCTATTACTTTAACTATTATGATTCCTAAAGTAGCAATAAATGCTCCTTCCATAAATGAATTTTTTCTCATAACATCCCCAATATATATCTTATCACGAAACAAGGAAAAAGACTATTGTTTAACAAAAAAAGTCATAAGGTAGACACTTTATTTTTTTTGGGCTATAATATTTATGGTGATATAAATTATGTATGAATTTATAGAAGATATAGATAAAAAAACATACGAGGATTTTTTAATTAGTTGCCCTTATAATCATTTCATGCAAAACTATGATTTTGGCCAAATTAAGAAGTTTAAACATTTTATTCCTCATTATGTAGGATTAAAAAAAGATGGTAAATTAGTTTGTGCAGCCTTATTATTAGAAAAAAAATTAAAATTGGGATACACTTACTTTTATTCACCACGTGGATATATTCTTAATTATAAAGATTTAGACCTAATTAATGAATTTAGTAATCAATTAAAAAAATATGCTAAAAAACATAAAGCAATTTTTATAAAAATAGATCCTGCTATTAAAAGACATAATCTTGATCAAGATGGTAATATAATTGATGATAATAACAATTATTCTTTAATTAATTATTTAAAGAAAATTGGTTATAAACATTTAGGATATAATATTGGTTTTGAACATGAACAACCTCGTTTTACTTTTAGAATTAGTTTGGATGGTACTTGGGATGAAGTATATGGACGTATTCATCCAACAAGTAGGAAAATTTTGAATAAGGGTAATCAATATAATTTAGAAATATATAAAGGTAATACAAAAAAAGATTTAGAAGATTTCTATATTACCATGATTGAAACTGCTAAAAGAGAAGGTATTATCCAATCACCTATTGAGTATTATGAAACATTCTTTAAAGTATTTAATGAAGATAATTTAAGTGATTTATATATTGTTAAAGTAAATATTAAAACTTTAATTGAATCATTTAAAAATAAAATTAAAAATGTTGAAAATGAAATTGAAACTATTAAAGCTCGCGGTAATAGTAAAAATGATAATAAAATTAATGATTTAGTTAATCAATTAAATAAATTAAATAAAGATTTTGATGAAATAAAAGATATTAAAGAAGATGAATTAGTTTTATCATCTATTATAACAGTTAAATATGGTGATAAGGTATGGACTGTTCATGGTGGAAACAATTCTAAATTAATGAATTTAAATGCTAATTACTTATGTTATTTTGAAATAATGAAAGACGCTTATAATGATGGTTATAAGATAATGGATTGTTTTGGAACATGCGGTATTCCAAATCCAGATAAGAGTAATCCAATCTTTGGTATTCATTCATTTAAAAAGAGATTGGGTGGTGAATATACTGAATTTATAGGTGAATTTGATTTAGTAACTAATAAGTTTATGTATTTCTTATTTCAAAAACTAGTTCCAATAAGAAGAAAAATAGTTCGCAAATTATTAAGAAAAAAATAAAAGAGTAGATTAATTTCTACTCTTTTTCATCTAATGCTTTTAAAAGTTCTTCTTTATTCATTTTTGAATAACCTTTTAAACCTTTTTCACGAGCAAGATCTTTTAAATCTTCAAGTGTTAAATCACTTAATGATAATTCTTTGAAATCGCTTTTATCAATTTCATCATCATCATCTGGCATACAGCCATTTTCAACTAAGTATTCAATTTGTTCTTTAGTAATTGTTTCATGCTCTAATAAGGCATTGGCAATTAAATCAAGCAAATCTCTATTTTCTTTAATGATTTTCTTTGTTTTTTCATAACACTCATTAATAATTCTTCTTTGTTCTTGATCTATTTCAAAGGCTACTTGGCTTGAGAAGTTACGACTCTTATTATAATCACGTCCTAAGAAAACACTTGACTCTTGATGTTCAAATTGTACTGGTCCTAAATCAGACATACCATATTCAGTAACCATTGAACGAGCAATTTTAGTAGCCTTTTCAAAATCATTATGAGCACCTGTAGTTATTTCATTAAATACTAATTCCTCAGCTACACGTCCACCAAGTAAACCACTAATTGTTTCAAGTAATTCATTCTTAGTTGATAAGAATGTTTCTTCTCTTGGCAACATTAAGTTGTAACCGCCAGCTTGACCACGTGGAATTATAGTTATTTTTTGAACTTCGTTAGCACCTTCTAATTTGATACCAACAACAGCATGTCCTGCTTCATGATAAGCAACAACTTTCTTTTCTTTTTCTGTATATTTTTTAGTTACTTTAGCAGGTCCCATTAATACTCTATCATGTGCTTCATCAACTTCAGCCATTGTAATATAATTTTTATTACGGCGAACAGCAAGTAATGCAGCTTCATTTAATAAGTTCTCTAAATCAGCTCCAGAGAAACCAACAGTTCTTTTAGCAATGTTTTCTAATTTAACTGATTTAGCAAAAATCTTACCACGTGCATGTACTTTTAAAATTTCTTCACGACCTTTTACATCAGGTAAATTAACTGTAACTTGTCTATCAAATCTACCTGGTCTTAATAATGCAGGGTCTAAAACGTCTGGTCTATTTGTTGCGGCTATAACAATGATACCTTCATTTTCACCAAATCCATCCATTTCAGTTAATAATTGGTTAAGTGTTTGTTCACGTTCATCGTGTCCACCACCAACACCAGTACCTCTTTGACGACCAACAGCATCAATTTCATCAATAAATATTAAACAAGGTGCATTATGCTTTGCTTGTTTAAACATATCACGTACACGAGAAGCACCTACACCAACAAATAATTCAACGAAATCAGAACCACTTATAAAATAGAATGGTACATTTGCCTCACCAGCAACAGCTCTTGCAAGTAATGTTTTACCAGTTCCAGGAGGACCTACAAGTAAAACACCTTTTGGAATTCTTGCACCCATTTTTTGAAATTTTTTTGGATCTTTTAAGAAGTCTATTAATTCAGCAACTTCTTCTTTTTCCTCTGTTAATCCGGCAACGTCTTTAAATGTTACTTTACGGCGACTATCATCTAAACGAGCTCTACTTTTACCAAAGTCCATTGATTTATTTGCAGCACCCATTTGACGAGATATAAAGAATAATCCAAGTCCAACAATCAATAATATTGGTAAAACATTAACTAAAAATAATACAAAGAAACCAGAACCGGGATCTTTATCTGTAGTTATTTCAAATTCATATTTTTCTGATAAAGAATATATTTCTTTAATTGTTGCATCTGTTAAAGGAGCTTTAACATAATATGTTTCATTCTTTTTATATCCATCTAGCTTACCAGTCAATTCATATATACCAGCATTGCTACTTGGTGTTATCGTTACTGTTTCAAGTTTTTCATTTATCATTGCTTCTTTAAATTCAGTATATGATAACTTATTTACTTTCTTATTTAATACATTTACAAAATATATAACGCCTAAAATTACAATACCTAAAAAGATATATGAAAATGCGTTCTTTCTAATTGATTTTTTCTTCATATTATCTCCCTTCATAATAGTACTTTAGTATTATATCATACTTTCCGGTTTTTTGACTATCAAATTTTGATTTTTTTAAACCTGGTATCCATAATACATTATTTTGACTATCAACCACTATTGGCCATATCTTTCTTTTAATCATTGGAATTTTTTCATTAATAAAAATATCCTTGATTTTTTTTGTCCCTTGCATATTCTTTATTGTAATTTTATCACCATTTTTTATAGTACGTACATAAATAGGTAATTTAATATCACTGCTATTTAAATAAGTAACATAATTATCAGTTTCATTCGATTCAGATACTTTCTCAATTATGCCATCTTTTAATTCAACTTTATCTTTGATTTCATATTCATATTCTTCACTAGTATCTGGTTTTATCATATACAATAAATTATATTCTTTTATACCTTTTATATTATTTGGAAAATCTAAAGATATATTTGGTTTTAAATCGTATGCCATTTTTTGAAATAATTCGGTTTTCATATCATCCCAAAAAACAATGTCATCACCATAGATAAAATAAATATATCTTTCTAAAATAGCGTGCCTAATAAGTTTTTCTTCACAAGTAAACTTATCTATATATATTTTACCATCAATAACAATTTTATTATAGATATTATCTACATATTTATTAACAAAATCATCATATTGCTCTATCATTTTACTATATTTATAAAATTTTTGATGAACAATTGGATTTTCTTTTTTTAAAATTGGTAAAATCTGTGCTCGATAACGATTCCTTGTATATTTTAAACTAGTATTAGAATTATCAACAACATATGGAATATGATTATCATTTATATAATTCATTACTTCATCTTTAGTTAAAAAAATTAATGGACGAATTATTTCATATCGTTCTTTTTTAGTTATTGTACTAATTCCACTATATCCTTTTAAAGTTGAACCACGAGTTAAACGCATTAAAACCGTTTCAATTAAATCATCACCATGATGTGCCGTAAATAAATATTTGGCATTATATTTATATACTAAAGATTCAAAAAAGTCGTAGCGAATTCTTCGAGCTTCTTCTTCACTAAATTTATTATTTTTATATTCTTCTATTTTTAAAAATTCAAAAATATAACCATTTTTCTGACAATATTCTTCAACAAATATTTTTTCCATATCTGATTCTTTTCTTAAATTATGATGTACATGTGCACAAACAATTTTAAGATTAGAATTAAATTTAGAAAGAATATTTAAAAGAGCCATTGAATCTGGTCCACCTGATAGACCGATAACAATGATACTATTATCTGATAAATCAATTTCATTTTTTAAAAAATCATTTAATTCATTCATTATATCACCATCTAATTGTATCTTGATTTGTTTTTACTAATATTTCATTTATTTTACTAAATGGTTTAGATCCTAAAAATCCGCGTGAAGCAGATAATGGAGATGGGTGGGCCGACTCAATTATATAATGCTTTTTTGTGTTAATTAGTTCTTTTTTACTACGAGCATAACTACCCCATAAAACAAATATAACTGGTTTTTCTCTTTCATTTAAATATTTAATAATATTATCTGTAAATATCTCCCAACCTTTATCTTTATGTGATAATGGCTTATCTTTTTCAACAGTCATAATAGCATTTAAAAGTAATACACCCTGTTTAGCCCAATCAGTTAAATCTGTTTTTGTACGTGTTATACCTAAATCACTTTTTAATTCTTTAAAAATATTTGCAAGTGATGGTGGCATTTTTACTCCTTCTTGAACAGAAAAACATAATCCATGAGCCTCACCAACACCATGATATGGATCCTGACCTATTATAACAACTTTAACATCATCATAATCTGTTAATCTTAAACTATTAAATATATTTTTATATTCTGGAAATATTATTTTATTTTTATATTCACTTTTAACAAATCTTCCAAGTTTAGCAAAATACTCTTTTTTAAACTCATCTTTTAAAATAACATCCCATTTTTTATTAATCATTTTAATCACTCAATTCATTAGCTATATCAACAAATACTTCAATTGGTATTTCTTCAGCACGTGATGATAAACTAAAATTATTATTTAATAATACCTTTTCAATTTTAGCTAAATCATATTCTCGTAAATTATTTTTAATTGTTTTTCGTTTTTGTTTAAAACTATCTTTAACTATTTTAAAGAAAATATCTTCATTTTTTACTATATAGTTTTTATTAGTTTTTATAAATTCAACTACAATACTATCAACATTTGGTTTAGGCATAAATACGTTTTTACTAACATCCATTATTTTTCTAACTTCAAAATAATAATTTAAGAATACTGTTAAAGAACCATAATCTTTAGTTTTGGGTTTAGCCTTAAAACGATCACCAACTTCTTTTTGAACCATAACTACTATTTTATCAACACCTATATGATCATCTACTAACTTCATAATAATTGGTGTAGTTATATAATAAGGAAGATTAGCAACTAAATATAATTTATCATATTCATATTTCTTTAAATCTTCTTTTACATGGCAATTTAAAAAATCTTCATATATAATTTTTACATTATCATAGTCTTTTAAATTATCTTCTAATATTTCTTTTACATCTTTATCTATTTCATAACATAATACATTTTTAGCATTCAAAGCTAATTTATTAGTAAGGCTACCAGCACCTGGACCAACCTCAATAACTAATGTATTTTTATCAATTGCCGCCTTATCAATAATATTATTTATAATATTCTCATCACAAATAAAATTTTGACCAAATTGTTTTTTAAATCTAAAATTGTTTTTATCAATATTTTCCTGCATTTTTTTTGGAGAATATTCCATAATATCACCCACCTAAATTATAGCAAAAAAAATGAGGTTTACCAACCCCATCTTTGAACTATATACTTTGTATTATAACTTGTAGCATATGGTACTCCTGGATCAGATTCTGATGTGAATGCTAAGTCAAACCAAATAATTCCATTTGCTAAACCATTTCTCATTGAATAACCTGTATCCATTACAATTGCATAGAATGGTTCAAATCTACCATTATCTATATAAACTATCGTTCCACATGGAAATTCATCAAAGGCTGCTGCAACAATTCTTACTTTACCATATTCTTCATCATCATAATAAATGCCATCAGTTATTAAATTATATTTCTGACCATATTTAGTACGACAAGCAACGCCTCCAACACCACTACACGTATCACAATCTGGACCATATCCAGTCATACGTCCAACATATGTTGAATCTGTTCCATTATATACTTCTCTTACTTCATTAATAGGATTAACCAATGTTTTTACTGTTCCATCATTATAAACATAATTAATTCCATTTTCACCTGGAGTTACTATTGATGCTTCTCCTCTTTTTATTATTTCATCATTAAATACATAATCAGTTGAATAAGGAACTATCTCACTTACAACTGTTACAGATTTAACATTACTATCTAATTGTTTTACATCAACATTATTATCATATAAATCTATACCAATAAATGATACAAAAGACACGAATAAAACAGATAACCAATTACCAATTATTTGTAATAAATATATATCCATTGTATCACCTCTTTTTCATTTAACTTACACAATTATTGTATCATATTTTTACTTCTAAGTCAAATTGAGATAATGCTGTTTTCCCTGTAATTTCAATGGTTTTTTCAATATCTAGATTTTTTATTTCCGCAATTTTTTCTGCAACTAGTCTAACGTTAGCAGGTTCATTTTTTTGACCACGAAATGGTTCTGGACTAAGATAAGGACTATCAGTTTCCAAAACAAAATTATTAATATCTAACTGTTCTACAACTTCTTTTAATTTTCGATTGTTTTTAAATGTTAAAACACCACCTATACCAAAGACACATCCTATTTTTTGAAATTCACGAGCTAGTTCTAAACTATAACCATAACAATGTAGTATTTTTTTAAGATCTTTGTACTCTTTTAAAATATTTAATGTATCTTCAGCTGCATCACGACTATGAATAACAACACACTTATTATATTTACGGGCAATATCTAATTGTTTTTTAAAAACCTCTATTTGTTTATCACGATTATCACTTACCCAATGATAATCAATACCTATTTCACCAATTCCTACAATTTTAGGATTTGATAAACTTTCTTCGATTATTTTATAACTTTTATCTGTTATCTTATCGATTGCTTCTGGTTGAATTCCTAATGTACCATAAACTTTATTATATTTGCTTACTAAATCTAAAACTTCTAAATTAGTTTTGTCATCACATCCGGCAACTATAATAATACCATCCATTTTATTAATTACTTCATCTATATTATTATAATATTCTAAAAATATATGACTATGCGTATCTACTAACATATTTCACCTCTAAATATAAAAAAATTATACCACAAAAAGTATAATTTTTTTATTTTTTCTTTTCCTTAATCTTTAATATTGCGTATTGAATTAAATAACATACCAAAGTTAATATAATTAGTAAATCAATTGGATTACCCGTAGTAACAAAACTACCAATAATAGTAAAAAACAAAAACGAAAATGTCATTACTACAAGTAAAATAACTTCTCTTTTTGTTGTCATATAATTCTCCTCACAATTATGAGTATAACATACTTATATGCAAATTGTTTCTATTTTTTATCGACAAAATATGTCACTTTACGCACTTTTTGACAAGAATTAATCCTCTTTCTTTTCAATACGAGCAAATAATGGTTCTGGATCATTTAATTTTTCACCAACTTTTAAACCACCAAACTCATCAATTGAATCATATGATGTAACATCTGTATTTAATTGAACAAATATTTTTTCAGATGTTTCTGGTAAGAATGGATGTAATAATACAGCACCAATTCTAATAGATTCTAATAAATTATATAATACTTTCTTTAATCTATCCTTATTTTCATCTTTAGCTAAAATCCATGGTGTTGTCTCATCAATATATTTATTTGATCTTCTAAATATTTCAAATACGGCATCAATAGCATCGGCAACATGTAAATCATCCATTGCTTTTTCAACTTTTTTCTTAGCCCCTAATACAGTATTAATTAAATCAGCATCAACATCAGCAGTAACATCACTATCACATACAATATTTTCAAAATATTTTTTATTCATTGATATTGTTCTATTAACTAAATTTCCTAAAATATTTGCAAGATCTGAATTATATCTTTCTTCTAATAATTCATATGTTAAATTACCATCATTTGCAAATGGTATTTCATGTAATACATAATATCTTACAGCATCTACACCATATTCATCAGCTAAATCATCAGCATAAATAGCATTACCTCTACTTTTACCAATTTTATCATTATTTGTAAGTAACCAAGGATGTCCAAAAATTTGTTTTGGTAAATCTATATCTAATGACCATAGGAAACAAGGCCAATAAATACTATGAAATCTAACAATATCCTTACCAATTAAATGTAGATCTGCTGGCCAATATTTTTTAAATTCTTCAGTTGGATTTTCTGTATCATAACCAATATTAGTAATATAGTTTGTTAGGGCATCAAGCCATACATAAATAACATGTTTTGGATTATTTGGTACTGGAATACCCCAATCAAAACTAGTTCTTGAAATACATAAATCTTGAAGGCCTGGTTTAATAAAATTATTTAACATTTCATTTCTTCTTGATTCTGGTTCAATAAAATGTGGATTATTTTCAATAAATTCCTCTAATTGTTTTTGATATTTACTTAATTTAAAGAAATATGCTTCTTCTTTTGCTTCCTTTACTTCTCTACCGCAATCCGGACATTTACCATCTACTAATTGAGATTCAGTCCAGAATGATTCACAAGGAGTACAATATAAGCCTGTATATTCCCCTAAATAAATATCTCCTTTATCATACATTTTTTGAAAAATCTTTTGTACTTCTTTTTCATGTATTTCATCAGTTGTTCTAACAAATCGATCATAACTAGTATTCATTTTATCCCAAATACGTTTAATATCTGTTGATACTTCATCAACAAATTGTTTTGGCGTTTTTCCTTGAGCTAGTGCTTTTTGTTGTATTTTTTCACCATGTTCATCTGTACCTGTTTGAAAATATACATCGTATCCTTGTGCTCTTTTAAATCTTGCTATAGCATCTGCTAAAATAATTTCATAAGTATTACCAATATGTGGTTTACCTGATGTATAAGCTATAGCTGTTGATATATAATATTTTTCTTTCATTCTAATTCCTCCTTATTTGGTTCACCACTCCAGCGAACTCTCTTATTTTCTACTTCTTCACCGCAAGTTAAATATTTAACAAATATTCCTTGACCAAACGCTTCTCCTTTTTTAACAACATAAATATCTTTTCCTTCATTTTGTAAGGCTAACCAAATATGTCCTTCATTAGATGGATTATTATAATAATCAGCATCAATAATTCCTACTTGATTACATAATCTAACATTATATTTAAATCCCATACTACTTCTAACTAGAATCATAAGCATTTCGTCATAATTCATTTCGGCTTTGATACCAGTTGGTATCTTTTTTATTTCCCCTGGCTTAATTTCAAAATCTGATATAGCTATAAAATCATAACCAGCGGCTGCTTGTGTTTTGCGCTCAGGCATAACATAACCCTGATATAATTCATAGTCATCAACAATATCTTTTTTAAATTGTTCAAAACTTATTTTATAAAATTTTCGCATATTATCACTTCCTAATAAAAAAAATTCTATAATGTAAGGGCGTATAAAACGCGGTACCACCTTACTTTATAGAATTATCTACCTCATACTTTAACGCAGTTAACGTCCTATCGGAAGCTCCAGAGCCATATAAAATAATTCATATTTACTTGCTTTCACCTAACCAAGCTCTCTTTAAAATAATCCTTATTTCTCTTTCCTTCATCGCTTTTACATACAATATTGTAACAAATAAAATATTAATCTTCAAGATATTTATTTAAAAAAGATGATAATATTTTTATAACATTCATATCATGTTCTGTTAGTATTTCTTCTTTAGAATACATAACCACAATACCAATATATTCACTATTACTAATAATTGTATTCATAACATAACTACATTTTATCTCTTCATTATTAATTAATTGTAATTCTTTTATATGATTTTGCATAATAGAATCTCTTCTATTTATAGACTCCAACAACTTATCACTTATCTCTTTTCCAATATATTTTTTCTTATCAGTACCTGTATAAGCAATAATATTATATTTATCTGCAATTAATATTTCTTTTTGTGTATAAGAATATAATACATCAGTTAACTGTTGGGCAAAACTTTTTAGACTTTTTATTTTAGAATATTTTTTTAAACATAATAAATCATTATCAACATATATTTCTAAAAAATCATCGGTTCTTAACTTTAATTTTTTTCTTATTTCTTTAGGTAAAACAATTCGACCTAATTCATCTATTTTTTTAACAATATTCGTACTTTCCATTAAATCACCTAAATTTAGTGTGATTAAAAATAATGGATTTATACTTTTTTTATTGCAGTTGCTGTAATATCTAAAATATCAATTAGATAATAGATAAAATGTTTATCTAAATTTATTAAATCTAAAGTAATTAATAATTCTTTATTTTTCATACCAAATCTAATTTTACGACTTAAATCAATACATTTTGAAAATAATAAGTCACCATCAATTTTTTCACTAAGATTACGTGGTAAATAAAGTATTATTGAATTTTTAGTTTGTACTACCTTAGTAATATTTAAACTACGGGCTTTATGTTCAAATATTTCTTCATACATGTATATTATTAATTCATCAGATAATTTACCAAAACGATCTTCAAGTTCAAATTTTATTTTTTCAATATCATCTATTGTTTTAATATTACTAATTTTTTTATGGATTTCAATTTTAAGTTCCTCTTCTTCAACATAATCATCTGAAATAGTTGTAGCTACATCTATTAAAGGCACTTCTGATGTTTCCTCTTCTTCAACTTTAATGCCTTTAATACGATTTATTTCTTCATTTAACATTTTAAGATATAACTCAATACCAACTGTATCAATAAAACCCGCTTGTTCACTACCCAATATATCACCAGCACCACGAATTGATAGATCACGAGTTGCTATTGCAAAACCACTACCCAATTCCGTAAATTCTTTAATAACATTTAATCTTTTTGTCGCAACATCTGATAATACTTTTCCTGGATTATACATTAAGTAACAGTAAGCAATTTTATTACTACGACCAACTCGACCTCTTATTTGATATAGTTGTGATAAACCAAAATGATCTGCATCTATAATAATTAAAGTATTTACTGTTGGAATGTCTATACCTGTTTCAATAATGGTTGTGCATAACATTACATCATATTCACGATTTTGAAAATCATTCATAACATTTTCAAGTTCATTTTTTGACATTTGACCATGGGCACATACTATTTTTGCTTCAGGAACCAAACCATTTATTTCAGCATGCATAACATCCATATCTTTTATGTTATTAAATAGAATAAATGCTTGACCATTGCGAGCTAATTCTTTATATATAGCTTCTTTAATAACTTGTTTATTATATGCTAAAACATAGGTTTGAACTGGATATCTATTTCTTGGAGGTGTTTCAATTAATGATAAACTTCTAATTCCTGAAAGTGACATTTGAAGAGTACGAGGAATTGGGGTTGCTGATAAAGTTAAAATATCAATGCTATTTTTCAACTCTTTAATTTTTTCTTTATGTTTAACACCAAATCTTTGTTCCTCATCAATTATTAATAAACCTAAATCAGCAAATTCAATATCATTAGATAAAATACGATGTGTACCTATTAATAAATCTATTTTTTTCTCTTTTAAATCCTTAATTATTTCTTTTTGTTTCTTTTGGGAAATAAATCTATTCATTAATTCAATTCTAACTGGGAAATTTTTAAATCTATCTTGTGCACTATTAAAATGTTGTAATGATAATATAGTTGTTGGGCATAAAAAAGCTACTTGCTTACCTGATAGTATTGCTTTAAAAATAGCACGAAAAGCAACTTCAGTTTTTCCATAACCAACATCGCCACAAAGTAATCGATCCATTGGTCGACTTGATTCCATATCTTTTTTTATTTCTTCTGTTACCTTTAACTGATCTTTTGTTTCTTCATAAATAAATTCTTTTTCAAACTCTAGTTGCATTTCATCATCTTTTTGATATTTAAAGCCAATTGTATTTTCTCTTTGAGCATATAAATTCAATAATTTATAAGCTATATCTTCAACGTGCTTTCTAATTCTTAATTTAGTTTTTTGCCATTCTGTTCCACCTAATTTGTTAATTTTAGGAACAATAGAATCATTTGCTGAATATTTACTAATTAATTCCATTTTTTCAACTGGTATATATAACTTATCTCCATCACGATATTCAATTTGCAAATAATCTTTTAATATTCCATTTTTAGATAAAGTTTTTATTCCCGCATAACGGCCAACACCATGTATATTATGAACAACATAATCGCCTATTTTTAATTTATTAATATCACGAATTTTTTGACCATACTTAAAATTAGAATTATATGTCACATTTTTTTCATGACTATTAAATAGTTCGTGTTCACTATACACAATATATTTGTCAAATTTAAATCCATAACAAATATTTTTAACAATAATATTAATTTTGTTATCAAAAATATTATTAATATCAGTTACAATAATATTATTATTATTTAAAATGTCGATTAATTTGTTTATTTGTCGTCTGTTATTTAGGCATAATATTACCTTATACCCTTTTTCGACATAATTATTAAGTGTGTCATTAATAATCTTAGCATTTCCAGACAAAGGTAACAATTCCGCAGAATCAAAATTAAAATGTTTCTGGGCAATAGCTTCATCAAACTTATATAAATAATATGTATTCTTTACATCAATTTCAAAATCATGCATAAATTTAATACTTTGATCTATATCATTAGTGGCTTTATATTCATTCATTTCTTCAAATAAAAGTTCATAATTATTTTTTAAATTATTGTATTCATCAACCACTAAAATGCTATTATTGCCTAGGAAATATCTAACATTTCCCGGGAAATAGTACTTAATTAAGTCTCTTTGCTTTGATTTTTCAAAACTTTGTGTATTATCTACAAGAAATTCCGTGCATGGATATATTTTTATGCTATCTAAATTTTTAATAGTTAACTGACTATCAACATTAAATTCTTTTATAGAATCAATTTCATCGCCCCAAAATTCAATACGAATTGGATTATCATTACCTAATGGAAAAACATCAATAACAAATCCACGAACAGCCATTTCCCCAGTTTTATTAACAATTGTCTCACGAGAATAACCAATTTTATAAAGATTATTAATTAATTTTTTTATATCAAAGGAATTTCCTATTTTTAAATTAATAATACTATTATTATATATTTCCCTTGTTGGTAAAAATCTTAGATAACCCATTAAATTAGTTATTATTATTTTAGGATTATCATCTATTTTAAATAATGTTTCTAATCTTGTTATTTCTAATTCTGGACTGGCTGCAATAGCTTCGCTAGTTAAAAAATCGTCCATAGGAAATAATAAAACATCTTTTGTATAATTACTTATTATTTGATAATATTCATTTGCTTCATATAAAGAAGAGGTCAAAAAAACAATTGAATTTTTCTTTTCAATTAATAATTTATATGTAAGTAATCCTTTTAATTCCTTTGTTAATCCGGAATAATAATTATATTCATCTAAAATTAACAAATCGTTCAATATATTCATTTAATCCTCCAAAAAAAGGTGATACAATGTATCACTAATTATATTTACTCATTAATTTATCAAATGATAATTTGGTATAATCATTAAAAATATTTCCCAAAATATTTTCACAATTATTTATTATATCATTTTCTTCTTTTGAAAATTTTCCTAAAACATAATCTTTAGTATCAATATTTTTATTATTTGCTATACCAATTTTAATTCTCTTGTATTGAGATGTTCCAAGATTTTTTTCAATATCTTTTAAACCATTATGTCCACCTGATGATCCTTTAGCTCTTAGTCTTATTTTACCAACTTCCATATCTAAATCATCACATATAATTACTATATCATCAATACTAATTTTAAAATAATCAACATATTGTTTAATGACTGTGCCAGATAAATTCATATATCTTTGGGGTTTTAAAAATAAATATTTTTCATCATTTATTATTTTTTCACAATATTTCCCATCAAATTTTTCCTTATTAAACTCAATATTCAAATTACTTGTTATTTTATCAATCATTCTAAAACCAATATTATGTCTAGTTTTATCGTATTCTTTTCCAGGATTTCCTAGTCCAACTATTAATTTCAAATTATCACTTATCCTTTTTTAAATATTCATCATATACAATACTCTTTTTTATATTTCTTTCTTTAGCAACCTGTTTAATTGCATCCATCGGTTTAATACCATCTTTTATATATAAATCAATATGATCTTGTATTGATAAATTATCATACTCAGCAACATTTTTATTTCCTTCAATTATTAAAACTAATTCTCCAATTAATTCTAAATTACTATTAATAGCATCTCCAATGGTGGTTCTAATTATTTCCTCATGTTTTTTTGTTAATTCACGTACAATAGCTATTTTACGATTTTCACCAAGCACCTTTAAATCTTTAAGTGTTTCTTTTATACGATGAGGTGATTCATATAATATCAATGTTGCCTTTTCATTTACTAAATTTTCTATTTCTTTTTTTCTTTGACTAGATTTACTATTTAAAAATCCATAATATAAAAATGGCATTGGCTCTATCCCTGATGAAATCAATGCAGGAATTAAGGCTGTAGCTCCAGGTAGTGCAACTACATTATAGCCATTTTCAATAGTTATTTTACTAAGCACATATCCAGGATCACTAATAACTGGTGTTCCGCGATCACTAACCAATCCAACGTTATATCCATTATTAAGATATTCTAATAGTTTTTTTTCATTAGTCGATTCATTATGTTCGTGACTTGCAATTAATTTCTTTTTTAAATTTAAATAATTTAATAATTTCATTGTTTCACGAGTATCCTCACAAAAAACAACCTCTACTTCCTTCAAGGTATTAATTGCTCTTAATGTAATATCATCCATATTACCTATTGGAGTTGGAATTAAATATAATTTTGCTTTTTCATCATAACTAATTTGAGACATATTATTACATCCTTTTCATATTATTATAGTACTCTTTTGTTTCATTAAATAATCTTGGAGTATCACTTATTAATAATTTCTCATCACTTAATAGTTTCAATATATATTCTTTTCCATATGTATCTAAAACATATTTAAACATTGTATAGTAATTTCGATAATCTATTGGACTATTTCTTAATTGTTCGATTGTTACATCAAATATATATTCTTTTTTATCAAATTGATGTGATATAGTTGTTGCCAACCCTTCCTTAAACCATATTTCGTTCATAGAATTTTTATTTTTTATACGATGACACGAATGCGTAAATTCATGAAGAATTAAATATAATAAATCATCTAATGAATCATTTTCGTGTGACTTAGTTTTTCTATATTCATCAAAACATAGTGTTTCAACTCTATTATCAATAGAGAATCCACAACACCATAATGGAACACTACCATTTTCTTCTAAATAATAACCAGTTTCAGTTCTTTTTTTGCGAAATAATTCTAGATTATCATTTAGTATAATATTAATTTTTTTATCAAAATTTTTTATTTCAAAAAAATTAACAATTTCTTCTGTAATTCTTTCAATTTCTTCAATAAAATATTTTAAATAATTATGATCTTTATCAGAATATTCTATTATTACATAATTTAATTCTTCCTTCATTTTATCACCTAATTATTTTCAAAAAATTTTTTTATTTCATCTGTATAATCACCATCTTCTTTGTGTGAATAAAGTGGTGGTAATACTTTTAAACCTGCTTTTCCATTTTTACGTCCTTCAATTAACAATATATTAGCTTCTTCATTTACATGTGGATAAACAAACTGAATTTTTTTCGGTTCAATATTATTTTTTTTCATTTCTATTATTATATCAATTAATCTTTCTGGACGATGAACAATTCCAATAATACCATTAGTTTTTAATAATTTTTTACTAATATTCATTAATTGTTCTAAATTTAAATTCACTTCATGACGAGCAATCGTTTTATATTCACTATCATTGATATTAGAATCCTTTTGATATTTAAAATATGGTGGATTACAAGTTATAATATCAATGCTTCCTTGTTCTATTTCTTTATAATATTCATTTATATCTGCATTGATAATACTTATTTGATTTTCCAATTTGTTATATTCAACACTTTCTTTAGCTAAATCATATACTTCTTTTTGTATTTCCACACCAGTTATTTTAGCATTTGTTTTTGTTGATAAAATTAATGGAATTGGAGCATTACCACAACCAATATCTAAAATATTATTAGTATTTTTATTAATTGTAATAAAATTTGGTAATAAAACTGAATCTAAAGAAAAATGAAACATCTCATTATCTTGCATAATATATAAATCTTTATAACCTAATAAATAATTAATTACTTTCATTTTTACTAAACTCTACTATTCCTTTTTCTGGAATATCTACACGATATGTACCTTTCAAAATATTAGCACTTATAACTTTTCCTTCACCTTGTTCGGTTTTAATTTTCTTTCCAACCTGTGGTAAGTTTTTACGACATTCAGCATAATTTTCATTTTCATATTTTAAACAACAAAGTAATCTATCGCATACACCATTAATTTTATCTGGATTTAATGCTAAACCCTGATTTTTAGCCATATTAATAGATACAGAATCAAAATCATTTAGAAAACCAGCACAACAAAGTGGACGACCACATATACCACATCCACCCACTTCACGTGCTTTATCACGTACACCTACTTGTCTTAATTCAATTCTAGTTTTATATAATGAAGCTAATTCTTTTGCTAATTTACGAAAATCAACACGATCATTTGCTAAAAATCTAAATACTAATTGAGATTTATCCAAAGTATAATTAGCATCTATCATATACATATTTAATTCATATTTTTCTACTAACTCTTTACTTTTAATTAATGCTTCTCTTGCTTCCTCAATATTCTTTTTGTTTTTAGCATAATCTTCTTTTGAAGCTATTCTAACTATTTTACTTAATGGAGATTTTAATTTATTTAAATCTAAATTAAAACTTTCTACTTCTACTTTACCAAATTGTAATCCTTGTTCAGTTTTAACAATTACTGTTGTTCCTTTTTTTAATGTATATTTCCCCGGCAAAAAATAATATACTTTACCATTATCTTTAAATGTTATTCCAACTACTTCTTCCATAATTATACCTCCGCAAATAAAATAACCAATTTATCAAACAATAAATTTTGATTAGCATTATACTTAATATTTAAACCTAACTCTATTATAATATTTATTTTTTTAGAAATACTTTCTGAATTATTATTTTTCATCATTTCATTTATTTTTTCTTTATAATCCTCAAAATATTCCATCTTCTTATTTAATTTCATATTTAAAACATCTTTATATAATAATGTTGAAAATTTAAAAAATTTTTCAAAATCAAAATCATTTTTTATTTTTTGAACAATTGATTTATTCTTAAAAACTATTGTTCTTAATTTATTTTTTTCTAAATACAAAAAATAATCTATAAAACAATCAATATTTTCTTTAAATAATTCTAAATCAATATTCTGATCATTATATAAATAAGTTACCAAATCATCAATTGAACTATTACTGCTTTTTTTATCATTACGCATTTTTAAAATTTGGCATCTTGACTTAATTGTATTGTAGACCTGATACATATTATTAGTTAATAATATGGCAATTACACCATCATTTGGTTCCTCTAAAAACTTTAACATACTATTAGCTGCTTCTTCATTAAATTTTTCGGCTTCTAAAATAATATATATTTTGTAATTATTAACTATAGATTCAGTTCTAAATTTTTCCTGTAGCTCTTTTATTTGATTTTTCTTAATAAAATTACCATCAGGTTTAATAATTTTTAATTCAATATAATTTTCCGTATCTACTTGATGACATATACTGCAATTTTTACATTTTTCATTAGAAGTAAAGTGATGTGGACACAACAAAAATTTAGAAATTGCTAAAGCAAAATCTAAACCATAATTTGAATCGTTTAATTCAATTAGATACGCATGTGATAATGTGTTTTTTTTAACTGAATTAACAATTGTCTGATATATTATATTTTGCGTATTTCTATATGTATCAAGCATAAATTCACCCTCAATATATGAATAATAATATTAAGGCTAATGCCACTAGAGCTGGTATGCCAAGTAATGATATTGCTAATATAGTGTATATATTAATTGGTATAACAAGATCTAATGGTGTTACTAAAATATTATATCCATAAAGCAAAAAAGAACTAATAATAATTCTCTTAATTATTTTAAAAACTAAATTCATATATATCACCATTAATACATATGATTAATTTTTTAATTAAGAACTAATTATCATTAATTTGTTGTCTATTTTCTAAAGCCATTTCCAAAGTTAAAGAATCAACATAATCAATATCAGCACCAATCGGTACACCATATGCAATTTTTGATACCTTAACATTTTTATTCTTTAATAACTTAGAAATATATAAAGCTGTTGTTTCACCTTCAATACTTGGTTTTACTGCTATTACAACTTCCTTTACTTTATCTTTTTCTATTCTTTTTATTAACATATCTAAATTAATATCCTCAGGATTTATTCCATCTAAAGGAGATATTAAACCATTTATTACATGATAATATCCATTAAATAAACCATTTTTTTCAAATAAGACAATATTTTTAGCATCTTCTACTACACAAAGTAAATCCTTATTTCTACTTTTATCTTTACAAATTGCACATTCATTTTCATCTGTTAAATTATTACATTTTTTACATCTTTTAATTTTTGTTTTAACATCTAATAATGATGATGAAAATAAATTTATTACGTCTTGATCTAAGTTTAATGTTGAAAGCGCAAACCTTTCAGCAGATTTGCTTCCCACACCAGGTAACTTAGAAAAACATTCAATTAAATTTTCAATTGGTAATGGATATTTCATTAAAATAATCCTGGAAGTCCTTTTGTGTATGCACCCATTTTTTCTTCTGTAACTTTATTAATTTGACTCATTGCATCATTAATTGCAACCATAATCATATCTTCTAAAGCTTCAATATCATCTTTATCCATACTATCGGAATTAATTTTTACACTTTTTAATTCTTTATTTCCTGTCATAACAACAGTAACTAAAGAAGCTTTCCCTTCAAATTCTGTATTATTAATTTCCTCTTGAGTTTTTAACATCTTTTGTTGTAATTGTTGAGCTTGTTTCATCATAGCTTGCATATTCATATTTATTCCTTCTTTCTAACTATATTCTATTATATCATCAAACATTTCTTCAATGTTATTTTTTGATTCATTTTTACTTTTTTCCTTTTTTTTAGGTTCTTCTATATATTTATAATTATTTTTATTTTTTGCATAATCTGTTTTAATTATTTCCCACTCATCATTTGAAACAGCTATTGGTTTATAATTTTCTTTTAATATTTCTGTTAAATTTTGCTCCAGCTCATTTAAATTCATATTAAACTGATTTGCCATTAATTCAGTTGGGTAAATCATAATAAAAGTATTATCAGTTATTGCTTTTAATTCACCATCAATTAATAATGAAATATTTTTACTATATTTTGGTTCAAGTATATAGGAATTTAGGTTATCGATTTTTTTCTTAAATTCATCTCTATTACGACGGGAAAAATTAATAAGTGCATTGTTAATTCTTATTTTCTTTAAATCTAAAATATCATCACTTAAATCAACTATTTCTTCTTGTTTTTCTTCTTTTTCAATATTTACTTCAAAATATTCTTCTTTTTTAGGTTCTTCAATAATTTGTTTTTCTATAACATTATTTTTTTGTGTACTATTTACACCAATATTTTTTATTATTTCAATTTCAAATAAAATTTTTACATTATTTGATTTTTTCATATCTGTTACTAAATTAGAAAAGTTCTTTATTAAATCATATATAGT
This sequence comes from Bacilli bacterium, assembly GCA_017527675.1. Lineage (GTDB taxonomy): Bacteria > Bacillota_I > Bacilli_A > RF39 > UBA660 > RGIG6635. Next base: position 131,090 of record JAFXPU010000002.1, on the reverse strand, counting down.
ATTTGTATCAGTTAATTCTTTTATTTCAGTATAATTACTTATTTTTGATGGCTTTTTATCTGTATTAATATATATCAATAGATTTTTTAAATACTCAATTATTTCTTGAGTAATTTTAATTATATCTTTTCCATCATTATCATATTGATCAATCTTATCTAATAATTCTACTAAATTTTTATTAAAAAACAATTTCATAAATTTATTTATTTCATCAGGTGCTATTGTTCCATTTATTTCGTGGATGTCATCAATAGTTATTTCATTTAATACATATGAATTAGCTTGATCTAATAAACTAATTGAATCACGCATACCATCATCAGATAATATTGCTATTTCATTTAAAGCATCATCACTTACTTTTATTTTTTCTTTATCAGCAATATATTTTAATCTATCAAATATTTCTTTTTCACTTACTTTTTTAAAATCAAATCTTTGACAACGAGATAAGATTGTTTTTGGTATTTTATAATATTCTGTTGTAGCAAATATAAATATCGCATGAGCTGGTGGTTCCTCAAGTGTTTTTAATAAAGCATTAAATGCTTGAGTTGTTAACATATGAACTTCGTCAACAATATATATTTTATATTTACTATTTGTAGGAACCAAAGTAATTTTATTTCTAATTTCTCTTATTTCATCTACACCATTATTTGATGCAGCATCAATTTCAATTACATCAATATTCTGATTATTATTTATTTGTGTACATGAAATACATTTGTCACATGGTTTTAAATCTCTAAGATTCTCACAATTAAGCATTTTAGCAAATACTTTAGCTATACTTGTTTTACCAGTTCCTCTAGGTCCAGAAAATAAGTATGCATGACTTACTCTGTTATTAATAATTGCATTACCAAGTGTTTTAACAATAACATTTTGGCCAACTACTTCATCAAAACTTGTTGGTCTATATTTACGATATAAAGCATGATACATATTTTCACCTCATTAATTATTATACAACAATTATAAAATAAAAAGAACTATCTTTTTGTTTTAAAGAAGTTCTGAATTAATATTCTTGATTCATTAGCTAAAATATTACCTTTAATCTCAACAATATGGTTATTTTGTTTGTTATTTAATATATTATCAATGCTATCAACATAACCAAATTTATCATTTTTTATACCATATACTAATTTTTTTATATGTGATTGTATCAACGCACCTGCACACATCAAACATGGTTCCATCGTAACATACATAATACAATCATTTAAATACCAATCATTTAATTTTTTAGTTGCTTTTTTTATAGCTATTATTTCTGCATGTTGCGTTGGATCATTATTTTTTTCTTTCATATTATGACCACGAGAAATAATTTTATTGTTTAAAACAATTACTGCACCAACAGGTACATCATCACTTAATAGTGATTTTTTTGCTTCTTTCAAAGCTTCTTTCATATATTTTTCGTCCATACCATACCTCAATGTTTCACGTGAAACTACTTTTCTATTTTATATTCCATATAAAACAATTTTTTATGTTTCACGTGGAACATAAAATTTAAATATAAAAAAAGCACACACATTTAGGAACTCTTAAGGCTGCTGAATTCCTTCTCTGACCTGGTTCGAGTATAAATGTTGTGCATATATAATATATAATATTTTCTATATTTTTGCAATGTTTCACGTGAAACATTATTTTATTCTTATATTATGGTTTCACGTGAAACATAAAAAGAAGATTAAATTAATCTTCTTTTTCAATGACTGATTCATCAGTAGGGGAGTCACTATCATTTTCATCTTCTTTATTAATGATAGCAACTGTACTTAATTTTTGATCATCTTTTAAATTAATCAATTTAACACCTTGAGCAACACGTCCAGTTGTAGATACTTGTTCAAGAGGTAATCTAATAACAATTCCACTATTTGTAATAATTAATAAATCAGCTTCTTCATCAATTATCTTGAATGTAACAATATTTCCATTTTTTGATGTAATATTAAGTGCTTTAACACCTTTACTTCCACGATGTGTTAATCTATATTCATCTATTTTAGTTTTCTTACCATATCCATTTTCTGTTACTACAAGAATATCACTATTTTTAGTTGATACTTCCATACCAACGCAAATACCACCAGAAACATCTAATCCCTTAACTCCAGATGCAGTTCTTCCCAATGGTCTTAATTCATTCTCATTAAATCTAATCATTCTTCCATTTGATGAAGCCATTAATATTTCATCTTCACCAGATGATTTTTTAACACTAATTAATTGATCATTTTCTTTTAATGTAATTGCAATTTTACCATTTGCACGAATACTATCAAATTCTTCTATATTTGTTTTCTTTATTAAACCAGTTTGTGTACCAAATACAATATATTTATTTTTTTCTTCTTTTTCTACTTTTAACATAGAAGTAATTTTTTCTTCTTTTTCAAGAGGTAATAAATTTATTATTGGTAAACCCTTAGATTGTCGTGAAAATTCTGGTATTTCATATCCTTTAACACGATATACCTTACCTTTATTTGAGAAGAATAATACATAATCGTGACTTGTTAAATTTAGCATATATTCAGCAAAATCTTCTTCATTTGTTGTCATACCTTTAATACCTACACCACCTCTATTTTGAGTCCTGTAAGTATCACTAGTTAAACGTTTAACATAACCATTATGTGTTAATGTTAATAATATATTTTCTACTGGAATTAAAGATTCATCTTCAATATAATCTATTGCTGTTAAATCAATTGAAGTACGTCTTTCATCACTATATTTATCCTTAATTTCTTTTAATTCATCTTTAATAATTTGTAATACTTTTTCTTCACTTGCTAAAATTGATTTTAATTCAGCAATTCTATCAAGTAACTCTTTTAATTCATTTTCAATTTTATCTCTTTCCAAACCAGTTAATCTTCTTAATTTCATTTCAAGAATTGCTTCAGCTTGGGCAATAGATATCCAAATTTATTAATTAAACCTTCTTTTGCTTCAACGTCAGTTTTAGAATTTCTAATTAATTTAATAACTTCATCTAAATGATCTAAGGCAATTTTTAATCCTTCTAATATATGTACTCGTTTTTCTGCTTTATCTAAATCAAATTTACATCTACGAATAATAACTTCCTTTTGATGATCAATATATTTAGAAATAATATCTTTTAAACAAAGTGTTTTTGGAGTACCATTATCTATTACTAAGAAAATTATTCCATAATTAATTTGAAAATTAGTATGTTTATATAAATTATTAAGTACTACTTGCGCATTAGCATCTTTTTTAAGAGTAATTGTAATTTTTACTCCATCTTTTAAATCCGTATGATAATCTGTAATACCTTCTATTGTTTTATTATGAACTAACTCTGCAACTTTATTTTTTAATTCTAAAGTATTTACGCCATATGGAACTTCGGTAATTACAATTTGATTATGATTTCCATTTTCTTCAATAACAGCCCTACTTCTAATAGTAATACTTCCACGTCCTGTATCATATGCTTTTTTAATACCTGAATTACCTAAAATAATACCACCAGTAGGAAAATCAGGGCCTTTTATATATTGCATTAAACCCATAGTATCTATTTTAGGGTTATCAATATATGCAATACATCCATCTATTACTTCACCTAAATTGTGAGGTGGAATATTTGTAGCCATACCAACAGCTATACCCATTGATCCATTTACCAAAATATTAGGATATCTTGATGGTAAAACTGATGGTTCATTACATGTTTCATCAAAGTTAGGCATCATATTTACTGTATCTTTATTTATATCTCTTAACATTTCTAGAGAAATTTTAGAAAGTCTTGCTTCTGTATAACGATATGCAGCAGCGCCATCACCTTCAATGTTACCAAAGTTTCCATGGCCATCTACTAACATATATCTTTGGTTGAAATCTTGAGCAAGTCTAACCATTGCATCATAAATAGATGAATCGCCATGTGGATGATAATGTCCCATAACATAACCAACAGTTGTTGCTGATTTTTTATGTGGTTTATCAGGAGTATTTCCTTCTTCATACATTGACCATAAAATACGACGATGTACTGGTTTTAAACCATCTCTTAAATCTGGAATAGCACGTGATGTAATAACACTCATTGAATAATCTAGGAAAGATGATGATATTTCTTTTACAATATCATTAACGTTATGGCTATCTCTTTCATGAAATGTTCCACCGTAATCAACTACTTCTTCAGCTAATTCTTCTTTTACTTCTTCTTCATTTATTTTTTCTTCATTATCCATAACTTACACCTCCTAAATATCCAAATTTTGAACATATATAGCATTTTCTTCAATAAATGCTCGTCTAGGTTCTACTTCTTCACCCATTAATTTATTAAACATTGCATCAGCTGCAACACAATCATCTACTGTTATTTTTCTTAATACTCTTTTATTAATATCCATTGTAGTTTCATTTAATTCTTCAGCATCCATTTCACCAAGACCTTTCATACGGGAAATAACAACTTTATCTCTTACTCCGTCTGAAAGTGAGTTTAAATAATCTTCCTTTTCTTTTTCATCAAGAACATATTTTCTTGTTTTACCAACTTGAATTTTAAATAGTGGTGGCTGGGCAGCATAAATATGACCTGCCTCAACTATAGGTCTAAAGAATCTATAAAATAATGTTAATAATAATACACGAATATGCGAACCATCAACATCGGCATCGGTCATGATTATTATTTTATTATATCTTAATTTTTCTAAATCAAATTCATTTCCAATTCCCGTACCAAATGCAGTTATTATTGTCCTAATTTCTTCATTACCTAATGCTTTATCTAATCTAGCTTTTTCAACATTTAATATTTTACCTCTTAAAGGAAGAATGGCTTGTGTCATTGAATCACGACCTTTTTTAGCTGAACCACCAGCTGAATCTCCCTCGACTATAAATATTTCAGATATACTAGGATCTTTACTTTTACAATCAGTTAGTTTACCAAAGAATGAACCAATTGATAAGTCACTCTTGCGTGATGCTTCTCTTGCCCTTTTTGCAGCATTTCTTGCACGACAAGCTGAAATAGATTTTTCAATAATTAATCTTGCTTCTTGTGGATTTTCCATTAAAAATCTTTCAAATCCTTGTGAAAATACACTATCAGCTAACTTTCTTACCTCTGAATTTCCAAGTCTACCTTTTGTTTGTCCTTCAAATTGTGGATTAGGATGCTTACATGAAATAATCATTGTTAAACCTTCTTTAACATCATCACCAGTTAAAGACTCATCTTTTTCTTTTAAAATATTATTTTTACGGGCATAATTGTTAATAACTCTTGTTAAAGCTCTTCTTACACCTTCTTCATGAGTACCACCATCATGAGTATTAATATTATTAACAAATGAATAAATGTTATCATTGTAACCATCATTATATTGCATAGCTACTTCAAAAATAACGCCATCTTCTTCACCTTCTAAATGAATAATATCTTCATGAATAGGTGTTTTAGACTTATTAATAAATTTAACATATTCACTGATACCACCTTCATACATAAATTTTTCACCAGTGGTATCTTCGTCATCTCTATCATCACGTAGTGTTAATGATAAACCCTTATTTAAAAATGCTAATTCTCTTGTTCTTACTTTTAAAGTATCATAATCATATATATCTGTATCAAATATATCTGGATCTGGTTTAAATGTAACAGTTGTTCCACTTCTATCTTTACTACATTCACCAACAACAGTTAAATGTTTATCAATTTTACCACCATCAACAAATTTAGCTTCATATATTTTTCCTTCTTTATATACTGTTACAGTAACAAATTTTGATAGGGCGTTTACAACAGAAGCACCTACACCATGTAGACCTCCAGATACTTTATATCCGCCACCACCAAATTTACCACCAGCGTGTAATACAGTATATACAGTTTCAACTGTTGATAAACCAGTCTTGGCATGTATACCAACTGGAATACCACGACCATCATCTTTAACTGTAATAGAATTATCTTTATTAATAATTATTTCAATATTTTTACAGTATCCGGCTAAAGCTTCATCAATAGCATTATCAACTATTTCCCATACTAAATGATGAAGACCTTTAACATCAGTTGTACCAATATACATACCTGGTCTTTTACGTACAGCTTCTAATCCTTCCAATACTTGAATATCTGATTCATTATAATGTTCACTCATTTATTTTCACCTCTTTGATTTTTTCTACTTTACCTTGTTCAATTTTATAAATCTTTGATTTTTTTATTAATTTATTATCTAAATTATTTAAATCAGTTGTTGTAATAATTGTTTGAATATCTTTAACAATATATTTTAATAGATTATTTTTTTTATTATCATCTAACTCACTAAAAATATCATCTAATAAAAGTATAGGTGTATTTTCCTTATATTTTTTAAATAATTCTATTTCAGATAATTTTAATGTTAAAACCGCTGCTCTTTGTTGACCCTGTGATCCATATAGTTTTAAATTTTTATCATTTAAATAAAATTCAAAATCATCTTTATGTGGTCCAATTAATGTACAACATAATTTAATATCCATGTCTTTATTTTTATTAAAAATATTTAATAAATTATTTTTAATATTTTCATCAAAAATATTTAAATCATTAATATTTGGTTTATATATTATTTTAAAATTATCTATATTCATAATATTTTTATAAATATTTTCACAATAATCATTTATTTTATTGATAAATTTATATCTCATTTTATATATTAAAATAGCTTTATCAACTAAATAATTTGTTAAAATATCAAAATAATTATCATCAACTGGTTCATGTTTATTATATTTTTTTAAATAATTATTTCTAATTTTAAGTAATTTTGTATATTCATTTAATACAATATAATAATTACTATATAATTGAGATAATTCCATATTTAAATATTTTCTTCTAACTTGTGGAGATAATTTTATTAATTCAAGATCATCTGGACAAAAAATAATAATATTTAAATTTGATATATAATCACTTACTTTTTTTATTTGATTATTATCTATAAATAATTTTTTATTATTAGAATCAAAATTAATATTTAATTTTTTATCTAATTTACCGTTATTAATAATTCCTTCAATATTACTGGTTGTTTTACCATTCATAATTAAATTATTATCAATAATTGGACGATGTGATTTGGTTAAACCTAAAAAATAGATACTTTCTAACAAATTAGTTTTACCTTGAGCATTTGAACCATATAAAATATTAATACCTTTATTAAATTTTAATTTTAATTTTTCATAGTTGCGAAAATTAACTAAATTAATTTGTTTTAAAATCATATAATTACCTCATTTTTTTAATTTTAAGCCTTTTTTTTAAAATTTATGGTTTTCTAATACTCCTACACACATCTATATTATATCATAAAAAATAACCTAAAAAAATAAAAAAATAATAAATATTTAATTATTTATTATTTTTTTTATCATATAATTTAGCTTTTAATAAATTAGCACGACAATATTGATTTTCCAATGAATAAATTGATATATTTAAATCAATTTTTTTATTATTATTAAATATTATTTTAGTACCTAATTTATTTTTATTATATGATTTAATTTTATTTAAAGAAATCCAAATATTATCATTACTTCTTATAGATGATGTTGGAAAAAAAATTAAATTTCTACTTTCCTCTATTATAATAGGATATTTACTTTTAATACCAGTTAAATATTTTGTACCATCACATCTACCTTTATAAGAACTACCATAAAATTTACAATTTTCCTCAATTATTTTATTAGTACTTTTTGATACCATATATTCAACTTCATCTTCATATATTTTTGATATATTTTTATCAACAGGAACTATTGCAATAGTTCCACTATTTATTTCATATTCTTTTAGCATTTTAATCTCCCCCTAATTCAATTTAAATATTGAATAATTAATTTATATCACATTAAAATGTCAAAATTTATCATAATATAAAAAAAAAGAACATTTTTTAATATGTTCTTATAGGTACTATTAATTGAATTAAATCATCATTATTAGGATCACAAATAATAATTGGTTTTATTTCACCATTAAATTTTAATTCAACTTCATCTGTATCAAATATTTTTAATGCATCCATCATAAATTTAGATGAGAATGATATTTTAATATCTTTATCATTATTTTTATTAACAATTAATTTTTCTTCAACATTACCAATTTCTGGAATATTAGAATGAACTCTAACATCATTTTTATTACTTTCAAAATTTATAATATTTTTTTCATCCTCATTTGTTAATAATGAAGCACGATCTATTGCATTATATAATTCATTTAAATTTATTTTAATTCTTAATTCAAAATCTTTAGTTATTAATTTATCAGTTTCAGGATAATTACCACTAATTAATCTTGACATTATAATAATAGTATTAAATTTAAAAATAATTTTATTATTAAAAATATGAATTTCTATATTTTCATCTTCATTATTTAATAATCTAACTACTTCAATTAAATTTTTTGAAGGAACTATTATATCAATATTTTCTTTTATACTTTTATCAATTTCAATTATTTTTCTAGCTAATCTATATGAATCTGTTGCAGTAAATTGAAATTTATTATCTTTAATTTTTAAATTTATTCCTGTTAAAACTGGTCTTGATTCTTGACTACTTGTTGCAAATATAGTTTGATTAACTGCTGTTTTAAATGTTTTTTGATTTATAATAATTGGATTTTTAATAAATTCTAAATCTAAATTAGGATAATCCTTTATATCATTACAATTTAATTTAAATGAAGAAAAAGAAGTAGTTATTAAAATTTGATTATTATCTAATTCTTCAAAATTAATAATTGTATTGTCTAATTTTCTTACTATTTCATATATATATTTACCTGAAATAACTATTTCTCCTAATGTATCTATTTTATCTATATCCTTTTTTTCTATAAAAGTTTTGATAGCTATTTCATTATCTGTACTTATTAAATATAATCCATCTTTATTTAATTCAAATTTAATACAGTTTAAAATTGGTATTAAGTTCTTAGTAGATACTCCTTTTATTACGTAATTTAAATGTTCTAATAATATTTTTTGATTAATTTGAAATTTCATATTTTTTTCTCCTTTTATTATTATTTATATATATTATTTTTATTATAGATGTGCATAATGTTAATAACTTCATTATTTGTTTAAAAATAAGGGTAAAATAGATGTTTATAATTTGTTTATAAAAATTGATAATAAACATTTATCTTATGTTATTAATAATTTTTTGTATTTCAACATTTAATGCATCATTATTATTTATTTCTTTTTTTATTTTTTCAACTGCATGCATAACTGTTGTATGATTTTTACCACCAAATTCCATACCTATTTTCATTAAATTTTCTTCTAAATAAGTACGGCATATATACATAGCTATTTGTCTAGGTATAGCTATATTATTAGTTTTCTTTTTACTTTTTAAATCATCTGGTGAAATACTATAATGATCAGCAACTAACTGAATTACTTGATCAATTTTATTTTTAGATACAATTGACTTAACAAAAAAATCCTTTAAAGCTTCCTTAGCTAAATCTAAATTAATTTTTTCTCCATTCATTATAGCTGCATATGCATATACTCTAGTGATAGCACCTTCAATTTTTCTTATATCACCAACACTATTACTTGCAATGAATTCTTTAACATCATCAGAAAATTTATTAACAAGATTTTGACTTTCTAATTTTTTATTTATAATATTCATTCGAAGTTCAAATTCAGGTGGTTGAATATTTGTAGTTAATCCACCATTAAATCTTGTTTTTAATCTTTCTTCTAATTTTTTTATATCGTCAGGTGATCTATCAGATGACATAATAATTTGTTTATTATTATTTTTAAGCTCATTAAAGGTATTAAAAAATTCTTGTTGAGCATAATTTGAACCTACTAGATTATGTATATCATCAATAATAAGTACATCAATATTTCTATATTTATTTTTAAATTCTTTAACAACTTCAAAATCATTATTATTCTTATTTTTGCGGCTCATTTCAACAAATTCATTAACAAATTTATCACAAGGTGTATATAATACCTTTTTATTACTATTTTCAACTATGTAATTTCCAATTGCATGCATTAAATGTGTTTTTCCTAATCCACTACTACCATATATAAATAATGGATTATACATATTACCTGGTTGTTCAGCAACAGCAAGTGCAGAAGTAGCAGCAAACTTATTTTCATTACCAATAATGAAATTATCAAAAGTAAATCGACTGTCTAAATTTGTTTTTAAATTATTAATAGGTAAACCCTCTTCTTCAACAATTTTAACTTTTTTCTTATTATCTAATTCATAATCTAAAACAAAATTAAAATTGAAATTTGATCCTGTTATTTCAGTAAATATTTCTTGTATTAAATCTATATAGGAAGTTTGTAAATTTTTTTTCTGCATAGGGGAAGTTACTAATACTTTAGCTATATTATCATCTAAACTAATTAGTTTTGTATTAGAAAACCATATTTCATACGCATAATTTTTAATTTTTGGTTCAATTTTTTTTAATAATTCATTCCATATATTATCTAGATTCATAAACATAACTTCCTTTTTATATAAATATTTTACAATAAATAAAAAAAAAAGAAAACAAAATGTGCATAATTTTTAAAAAAATATTATAAACAATAAAGTTATGCACAAAAATGTGTATAAGTATATAAAAATATTTAAAAAAAAGAAAAAAATGTCAAATAAATTAATGTGCATAAAAAAAATGTTGACAAATAATGAATTAATCTATATAATTAGTTAGCAAGTGAAAAAAATTTAAATTGATGGAGGTGTAGCATGAAAAGAACTTATCAACCAAATAATCATAGAAAAAGTAAAAAAATGGGTTTTATGGCAAGAATTAAAACTAAAATAGTTAATAATAGAAGAAGAAAAGGACGTAAAGTTTTATCTCGCTAATTAACACTGATTCTTCAGTGTTTTTTTATTATATATAAGGAGGGCCAAATGAAAAAAATAAATGTATTAAAAAATAGTTATGATTTTACAAGAATAATAAAAAATAATAAACCATTTAAGTATAAATATTTTGTTATATATATTGAAAAAAATCATCAAGAAAATTATAAATTTGGTCTTTCTGTTGGAAAAAAAATAGGAAATGCCGTTACACGTAATAAATATAAAAGAAGATTAAGAGAGATAATTTCTAAAAAAGACTATCAAAATGGCTTTAATTGTATTATAATATTGTCTAAGGATGTTTTAAATAAAACATTTCAAGAAATTAATGATGATTTATTAAACGCCTTAACAAAACTAGATATTATTAAGGAGAAGAAAAATGAAAAATAAAAACAAATTAATTATTTTATTATTAATTTTATTAGTATTTACAACTGGATGTACAAAACAATTAAAAGATGAGAAAAATAAAGTAGTAAAAAATCCAAATACTGGACAAACATTACCATCTAATATATTATGTGCACCAACAGATAAAGAAAATATAAAATTATATAATGAAACAAAAGAAAAATTAGAAAAAAAATATAAAAACCAACTTGATAAAAAAGAAATTACTAAAACACAATATAATAAGAAAATAAAAAAAATAACAGATATTTCAAAACTAGAAAAATGTAAAAAATTTACTCCAATGAGTAATGGTTATGAAGGATTATGGACAACATTCTTTGTTAAAACTTTAAGTTGGGTATTAATTCAAATTGGTACTTTAGTAGGTAATTATGGATTAGGTATTATTCTTACAACATTATTAATTAGATTAGTATTATATCCATTAACTTTGAAAACAGCTAAACAATCTGAAGTTTTAGCTAAAGCAAAACCAGAATTAGATAAATTAGAAAAAAAATATGCTGGTAAAAATAATCAAGAAAGTATGATGAAAAAATCTCAAGAAATGATGGTAATTTATAAAAAATATAATATTAATCCCTTATCTGGATGTATATTTGCCTTTTTACAAATTCCATTATTCTTGGCATTCTTTGAAGCAATGAATAGATTACCAATTTTATTTGAAGATGAATTTATTTTTAAATTAGCTATGACACCAATTACAGGTATTCAACATCATAATTATTTATATTTATTATTACCAACTTTGGTCGCATTAACTACTTATTTCTCATTTAAATTAAATAAAACTGCTACGGCAGGAGCTGGTGATCAAGCAAAACAAATGAATACAATGATGACTGTTATGACAATAATGATTATATTTATGTCATTTACAATGTCTACAGCTATAATATTTTATTGGATAACAAATAGTACATTTACTATTATTCAAAACCTATTAGTTAAAAGGAGTATGAAAAAATGATAAAGGTATATAATTATGTTGGACAAACAGAAGATGAATGCAAATTAAAATGCATTGAAGAATTAGATGTATATGCATGTGATATTATTACAAAAACTGTTGAAGAAGATGGTCAAGTTAAAGTTGATATTATAAAAAAAGAAGATATTATTAATTATATTAAGGAATATATTTCTAATGTTGCTAAAAGTATGAATTTAGAAATAAATTTAGAAGTAAGAGAATCTGAAGAAATATTTAATGTAGTAATGATTTCTGATAATAATTCTATATTAATAGGTAAAGATGGTAGAACTTTAAATTCACTTCAAACTTTAATTAGACAATCTATTCAAAATGAAACTGGTTTTAATATTAAAGTAAATTTAGATGCTTCTAATTATCGTGCAAAAAAAGTAAAATATTTTGAATATGATATTAAAAATATTGTAAGAGAAGTACAAAAAACTAAAATGGATATTAAATTAGATCCAATGAATTCTTATCAAAGAAGAATAGTTCACTCTTTAGTTAGTAATTATGATAATATTGAAACTGAGAGTGTTGGTGAAGAACCAAATAGATGTGTAGTAATTAAATATATAGGAAAATAAAAAAATAGAGCAATCTATTTTTTTAGTAATGAGAGGTTTATATGAATGATACAATTGCAGCTATATCTACTTCACTTGGAGTAGGAGCTATATCAATTATTAGAGTTAGTGGTAATGATTCTATTAAAATTGTTAATAAATTATTCAAAGGTGATAATTTAGAAAATGTTGATAGTCATACTATTCATTATGGTTTTATTATGGATAATGATATTAAAATAGATGAAGTATTAGTTAGTATTATGAAATCACCTAAAACATTTACAGCTGAAGATGTAGTAGAAATTAATTGTCATGGAAGTATAGCAAGTACTAAAAAAATATTAGAATTATTATTATCTAATGGTTGTCGTTTAGCTGAACCAGGTGAATTTACTAAAAGAGCATTTCTAAATGGTCGTATAGATTTATTAGAAGCTGAAGCAGTAATGGATATCATAAATTCAAAAACTGAAAAATCTCTATCATTAGCTGTTAATCAATTAAGTGGTGGTGTATCAAATTTAATAATTGATTTAAGAAATGATATTATAAAAACATTAGCAAATATAGAGGTTAATATAGATTATCCTGAATATGAGGATATAGAACAAGTCACTATTAATATGTTAAAAGATAATGTTATTAATATAAGAAAAAAAATAACAGAAATATTAGATAAATCAAAAGATGGACAAATAATAAAAAATGGTATTAAGACAGTTATTATAGGTAAACCAAATGTTGGAAAAAGTAGTTTATTAAATAAACTACTTGATGAGGAAAAAGCTATTGTAACTGATATAGCTGGTACAACTCGTGATATAGTTGAAGGTACTATTACAATTGATGGAATAGTATTAAATATTATTGATACAGCTGGTATTAGAAAAACTGATGATGTAGTTGAGAGTATTGGTGTCAAAAAAAGTATTTCTTTAATAGAAGATGCTGATTTAATTCTATTTATTTTAAATAATAATGAAAAAATAAATAATGAAGATTTAGAAATATTAGAAAAAATTAAAAATAAAAATAGTATTGTTTTAATAAATAAAATGGATTTAGAATCAAAAATAAATATTGATAAAATAGAAAATAACAATATTATTAAAATATCTGCCTTAAATAATGAGGGAATAGATGATTTAAAAAATAAGATTAAGGAATTATTTAATCTTGAAAAAATTGATCAAAAAGATTATAATTATTTATGTAATGCTAGAAGTATTTCATTACTTAAAAATTGTTTAGATTTATTAAATAATATAGATGAAGGAATAAATAATAATGTTCCTATCGATATGATTGAAATAGATTTAAAAGAAGTATGGAATATATTAGGAGAAATAATTGGTGTTAATTATTATGATGAATTAATAGATCAATTATTTAGCCAGTTTTGTTTAGGAAAGTAGGTTTTAAAATGAAGTATTGCACTAATTGTGGAACACCAAATGATGAAAACACAAATTTTTGTTCAAAATGTGGACAAAGTTTAAATCAGAATATTAATCAAGTTAATTATGTTCCAGCTGCTCAAGTTAATGGACAAGTATATTATGGAAAGAAAAAAAGTAGAAATGGACTATCAATTGCTAGTATGGTTTTGGGTATTATTGGTGCCTTTTATGGTTTTGTAGTATTAGTTAGTCAAAGTGAGGCAGAAAAATCATTAAGAGAATATTTGGTTGATAATAATATTAGATATTCAGATTATGATTCTGCTAAAATAGCTTTTGGTATTGGATATGCCTTAATTCCTTTAGTTTTAGGAATTATTGGATTAATACTTGGTTTAGTAGCTAAAAAGAATGGAAAAGCAATTGCTGGTATAATTACATGTTCTTTTTCAATCATTGCAGCAATTATTGGATTTATTCTTGTTCAAAATATTAGTTTATAAAGTATACTTAAAAGTATACTTTTTTTATTGTTAAAATAGAAAAATAATAGTATAATTATCAACAGACAAAGGAAATGATATTATGTATGATGTAATTGTTGTCGGTGGTGGTCATGCTGGGTGTGAAGCTGCTTTAGCTACATCTCGTACTGGTAATAAAACACTACTAGTTACTGGAAATATAAAAAATATAGCAGATATGCCTTGTAATCCATCTATCGGTGGAAGTGCTAAAGGTATAGTAGTTCGTGAAATAGACGCACTTGGTGGGGAAATGGGTCGTAATGCTGATAAAAGTTTAATACAAATTAAAATGTTAAACTCATCAAAAGGTCCAGCTGTTCAATCACTACGTGCCCAGGCTGATAAAATAACATATCCAAAAGAAATGTTAAAAACATTGAATGAACAGGAAAATCTTGAAATAAAAGAAGCAATAGTAGAAGATTTAATAGTTGAAAATAATGTTATTAAAGGAATAGTTTTAGAAAATAATGAAAGAATTAATTCTAAATCAGTTATTTTAACAACTGGTACATATTTAAAAGCAGATATTTTAATAGGTGATACAAGAAGAAGAGAGGGTCCACATGGAGAGAAACCAAGTAATCATTTAAGTGATAAATTAAGAGAATATGGATTTAATGTAATTAGACTTAAAACGGGAACACCACAAAGAATTGATAAAAGTAGTATAGATTTTTCTAAAACTAAAGAAGAATATGGTGATGATCGTTATTTAACATTTAGCTTTGAAAACAAAATATATTATGATAAAGATAAGCAAGTACCATGTCATTTAATTTATACAACACCTGAAACACATAAAATAATAAGGGATAATTTAAATAAATCTAGTATGTATGGTGGTCTTTCTGATATTAAAGGTGTAGGTCCTAGATATTGTCCATCCATTGAGGATAAAATAGTTAGATTTGCTGATAAAGAAAGACATCAATTATTTTTAGAACCAGAAAGTTTATATTATGATGATATATATGTACAAGGTTTTTCAACAAGTATGCCAAAAGATGTTCAAGAAAAAATGGTTCATAGTTTACCTGGTTTAGAAAATGCAAAGATTTTAAAATATGCTTATGCTATTGAATATGATGCAATAGATTCTAAACAATTAAAACAATCACTTGAAACAAAAGTAATAGAAAATTTATTTACAGCTGGACAGATAAATGGAACAAGTGGTTATGAAGAAGCTGCTTGTCAAGGTTTAATAGCTGGTATAAATGCTAATTTGAAATTAAAAGGTGAAAAGCCATTAATATTAAAAAGAAATGAAGCATATATTGGTGTATTAATTGATGATTTAGTAACAAAAGGAATAATAGATCCATATAGATTATTAACATCACGTGCTGAGTATCGCTTATTACTTCGTCATGATAATGCTGATATGCGTTTAACAGATTATGGTTATCAAGTTGGTTTAATTAGTGAAAATAGATATAATAATTTTAATAAGAAAAAAGAAAATATTAATAAATTAGTAGAGTTACTTAAAAATAATAAAATAACACCAACTATAGAAACTAATAAATATCTAGAAGATATTGGTACTACACCACTTAAAGATGGTATTACTTTATTTGATTTATTAAAAAGAACTGAAATAGATTTTTCAAATATTGAACATTTTATTAATATAGATTTTACTGATGAGGAAAAAGAGCAAGTTGCTATTAATATTAAATATGAAGGATATATTAATAAAGCTTTAAAGGAAGCCAATAAAATGGTTGATTTAGATAATAAATTAATTCCTGATAATATTGATTATGATAAAATACATAATTTAGCATCAGAAGCCAAACAAAAATTAAAACAAATTAAACCAACATCAATTGGTCAGGCATTAAGAATTAGTGGTGTTAATCCAACGGATATTTCATTACTAATGGTATATTTAAAGAAAGAGTATTTATATGACAATAAATGATTTTATAATTGAATTAAATAAAATTGGTATTAATCCAACAGAAAAACAATTGGAAGATTTAAATAAATATTATGAGTTGTTAATTGAATATAATAGGGTAATGAATTTAACTGGAATAACTGAAAAAAATCAGGTATATTTAAAACACTTTTATGATTCCTTAACTATTTTTAAAATAATAGATTTAAGTAATTATGAGTCATTCTGTGATATGGGAACTGGAGCTGGATTTCCGGGATTAGTGATAAAAATATTTTATCCTAATCTTCATGTTACTTTAATTGATTCTTTAAATAAACGTATTAATTTTTTAAATGAAGTAATAAAAAAATTAAAATTAGATAATATAGAAACAATTCATGCTCGTTTAGAGGATTATGGTAAAAATAATAGGGAAAAATATGATATTGTAACATCACGTGCTGTTGCTCAAACAAATATTTTACTTGAATATGCTGCACCAATGTTAAAAGTTAATGGTAGTTTTATTTGTATGAAAGGTAGTATGGATAATGAAAATGATTATCAAAATGCTGCTAATAAATTAAGTATGAAAGAGGAAAAGAAGATAGAATTTTTACTTCCATATGAAAATAGTAAAAGAACTATTATTTTATTTAAAAAAATTGGTGCTACAAACAAATTATTTCCCAGAAAAAATAGTGATATTATTAATAAACCTTTATAGGATAAAGGTTTATTTTTTTATTTCCCAAAAAATTAATTTATTTCCCAAAAATTATTGTAAAAAAATAAATTTTATACTATAATATTTTTATAAAAGAATGAAAAGGGGGTTTCCTTATGAATGATTTAGATAAAAGAGTTGTAGATCTTGATATTAATGATGTGTTACCAAATAGATTTCAACCAAGGGTAAAATTTAATGAGGATGCTATAATTGAACTTTCAGAATCAATTAGAGAGCATGGAATTATTCAACCAATCATTGTTAGACCAATTGGTGACAAGTTTGAAATCATTGCTGGTGAAAGAAGATACAAAGCTAGTATTTTAGCAGGAAAAGATAGTATTCCAGCAATAGTAACAAATCTTAATGATAAAGATAGTGCTGAAATAGCTTTGATTGAAAATGTTCAAAGAAAAAATCTAACTCCAATAGAGGAAGCCGTTTCTTACAAGAAAATCTTAGATATGGGTTATTTAACTCAAGAACAACTTGCTTTAAAACTTGGTAGAAGTCAATCATCTATAGCAAATAAGATGAGATTACTTCATTTGAGTGATGAAGTACAAGAAGCATTAGTTGAAGAAAAAATATCTGAGAGACATGCTAGATCACTACTTAAATTAACATCACCTGAAAAGCAAAATGAAATGTTAAGTAGAATTATCAACGAAAGATTAACAGTAAGAAAAACGGATGAGGAGATTGATAAAATGATGAATGAAAGCCCAATGAGCGTTAGTCCAATGAACCAAAGCCCAGTTGCTGAAGTAAATAGTACAATTAATACAGCTGCTTTTGTAAATAGTAATCCAGGTTTTGTTGATGTAAATAGAATAGAAACACAAGCTAGGGAAATACCAACTAATAATAATAGTGAAAAGGTTGATATAAATGCTTTACTTGCACCAGATTCAACTAGAATGCCAGCAAAAGAGCAACCAAAACAAGAAAAACCAAATGGAATAACAAGTTCATTATTCAATTTATTTTCAAAACAAGAAAAACCATTAGAGCAAACTGGAACAACTGAAAGTAAAGTTGAAGAAAAACCATTCTATAGTGATCCATATGGTTCATTTGATAATAAGCCAATTCAAGAAAATGAGTTGAAGGAAGAGCCAAACCCATTATATACATTCCAACCACTTCCTAACTTAGATGGTAATGTGGAAAAACCAACATTATTCAATGTACCTACTGATATTAAACCGGCAACTACTGAACCAGCTCAAGCATCAGTAAGTCCAACTATTGATGTTACACCAGTTAGTAAACCAGCTGATATTGAACTAATTGAGCCAGTTATGCCAAAAATAGATTTATCAAAATTTGACGATAATAATAGTATAGATATAAGTAAGGAAGTTGTTCCAACTCCAGTAGTACCTGCTGCACCAGTAGAACCAACTCCAGTGGTACCAGAAGTAAAACCAGAACCAATTATTCCACAATCTCCAATTATTATTACTGATTATGATAAACAATACGATCCAATTATGCCTCAAACTATTCAATCACAAAGTAGTAAAGTTCCATTTACTCAAGTGCTAACAAATGTTAGAAATTCAGTTTCAGATATTGAAAAAGCTGGATATCCAGTTGATACTGATGAAATAGATTTAGGTACAGAATATCGTATTATTATAACAATTAAGAAAGACTAAAAAAATTCACATTTGTGAATTTTTTTATGCCCATGGATTTTGATTTTCTGGTAATCTTATATCGGATAGTAATCCTAAAATAGAATCACTCCATAAAACCCAGTTTCCTTCTTTTGTTTTTCGAAGTGTTATAGGTCTTTTGGAATCGGCACCACCACTTTTTAAATATAGAACTGCATATCCATCATTAACATATGAACTTGGTCCATCAGTTACTTCAACTGTATAGGTTTTATCTGGTTCATAATTATTAAAATTAGTTGCTCCATTAAAATATGAAAGCCCAATATATTCAGCTTTATTATTTTGATTCATTCGGTCTTCTATTTGAGATTTTAACATATTAGAAAGTGGTTGTAATTCTGACATTAAATCTTGTAATACTTCAAAAAATATATTTTTATCTTTAGAATATAAACATATTGCTTGAACTGTTAAAGCAGCTACATTTTCAGCACTTGTACGTGTTATTTTTGAAAAATCTTCTTTATTTTCAAATAATTTATTAAAAGTTAAATTCATATCTTAACCTCCTACTATCAATAATATAGTACTATCTAAAAAAAATAAAGTCAATTATATTTGTCTTATGATATAATAAATTTATGATAGAAAAAAAGAAGGAAAAAATATATATAATAATTAGTTTTACGGGTACATTATTATCAAGAATAGTACGATTTTGGACTTGTAGAAAGTATTCACATACATCTATATCCTTAGATAAGGAATTAAATGAAATGTATAGTTTTGGTCGTGTGAATCCATATAATCCATTTAAAGGAAGTTTTGTACATGAAAATATTAAGTGGGGAACACTAAAAAGATTTCACAATACAAAATGTATAATAATATCAATGGATGTAACGAAAAAACAGTATAATGATGTGAAAAATATTATTCAAGAATTTATTGATAATGGACAAAAATACTATAAATTCAATATAAGGGGTATTGTGTATGCTGCTTTTAATAAAATAATAAGACAAAAAAATAAATATTATTGTTCTGAATTTGTTAAATATGTTTTAGATAATGCAAATATTGATAATAATTTACCAGGGGTTGTAAAACCAATGGATTTTTTAAAATTAGAAAAATATGATGTCGTTTATGAAGGATATTTAAAAAAATACTAAAAAGGAAGTGATAAAATGTTTGAACTAGTATCAAAATATCAACCTAGTGGTGATCAGCCAGAAGCAATTAAAGAATTAGTTGATGGAATTAAAAATGGTAAAAAAGACCAGGTATTATTAGGTGCAACAGGTACTGGTAAAACATTTACTATTGCTAATGTAATTAAAGAAGTAAATAAACCAACATTAGTCTTGGCTCATAATAAAACTTTGGCTGGACAACTATATGCCGAATTTAAGGAATTATTTCCCAATAACCATGTAGAATATTTTGTATCATATTATGATTATTATCAACCAGAAGCTTACGTTGCTGCTTCTGATACCTATATTGAAAAAGATGCTTCCATAAATGATGAAATAGATGAATTAAGACATTCGGCAACATCTTCTCTTTTAAATTATAGAGATGTAATTGTTGTTGCATCAGTATCTTGTATTTATGGTATTGGTGAAATGGAAACATATAGAAATAGTATTATTACTTTAAAAGTTGGCGAAGAATATGAAAGAAATAAATTAATGGAAAAATTAGTTGAACTTTCATATACTAGAAATGATTTAGATATTAAAAGAGGTACATTTAAAGTTCATGGTGATATTATAGATATATTACCATCATCCTATCATAATAAAGGGCTAAAGGTAAGTTTTTTTGGAGATGAAATTGAATCAATAAGTGAGTATGACGTTGTTACAGGTACAGTGACAAGTAAAAAAACAGTTGTCAGTATCTTTCCAGCAACTCACTTTGTAACAGATAAAGCAAAACTTGAACAGGCCCTAATAAATATTAAAGATGAACTTGATAAACAAGTAGAAAAATTTAAATTTGAAAACAAATTATTAGAGTGTCAAAGATTGACTGAAAGAACTAATTATGACCTGGAAATGTTAAAAGAAACTGGTACATGTCGTGGAGTTGAAAATTACTCTGCACCATTAGCTCTTCGTGCACCAGGTGAAACACCAACAACTTTAATAGATTTTTTTCAAAAAGACTTTTTACTTGTTGTTGACGAATCACATGTTACTTTACCACAGGTAAGAGGAATGTATAATGGTGATAGAGCCCGCAAAGAAGTTCTAGTTGAATATGGTTTTAGGTTACCTAGTGCATTGGATAATCGTCCATTAAAATTTGATGAATTTAGATCAAAATTAGACGATGTTATTTATATCTCAGCTACCCCTGGAGATTATGAACTTGAATTATGTAATAACAAATTTACTGAACAAATTATTCGTCCAACAGGATTGCTTGATCCATTAATTGAAGTACATAAGACAGAAAATCAAATAGATAATTTAATTGAAAATATTAATAAGTGTATTTCTCATAATTCTAAAGTATTAGTTACAACTTTAACTATTAAAATGGCTGAAGAATTAACAGATTACTTAAAGGGATTAAATATAAAAGTAGCTTATCTTCATTCAGAAGTACATACTTTAGAAAGACTTAAAATAATTCGTGATTTAAGATTAGGAAAATATGATGTTTTAGTTGGTATAAATCTTTTAAGAGAGGGATTAGATATACCAGAAGTAGAACTTGTTGCTATTATGGATGCTGATAAACAGGGCTTTTTAAGAAGTTCACGCAGTTTAATTCAAACAATAGGACGTGCAGCACGTAATAAAGATGGTCATGTTATTATGTATGCTGATGAAATAAGTGAGGCAATGGATATAGCTATTAAAGAAACTGAAAGAAGAAGAAGAATTCAAACAGAATATAATTTAAAGAATAATATCGAACCTCAAACTATTATTAAAGAAGTGCCAAAATTAATAAGTAATGAAGAAGAATTAATTAAAACAACTGACAAAAAGACTGAGGTTGTTGATGTAGAAAAATTAATTAGCGAATTAGAAAATGAAATGCATGAAGCTGCTAAAAATCTTGATTTTGAAAAAGCAATGGAATTAAGAGATATTATTTTTGAATTAAAAGTAAAATAGGTTTATGAAAAACCTATTTTTATTTTTATTATTTAATAAAATATGATATAATCTAATAGGAGATGCGTATGACAAAAA
Organism: Bacilli bacterium; assembly: GCA_017527675.1. Lineage (GTDB taxonomy): Bacteria > Bacillota_I > Bacilli_A > RF39 > UBA660 > RGIG6635. Next base: position 108,739 of record JAFXPU010000002.1, on the reverse strand, counting down.
AAATTAAAGAAGAAGAAAATATTACAACAAAAGCCAAAAAGAAAATTAATAAATATTTAGATATATTTATTCATTTAGTTGGATATACACTTGTATTAATAACTGTATCAGTATTATTTAAAAATGTTGTTTATGTTGATAATCAATATTATGGATTATGGGGTTTTTTAGCAGTATTAATTATTTTTGCTGCTAATAGACTAGTAAAACCATTATTATTTTGGTTAACTTTACCATTAACAGCCTTAACATTAGGATTATTTTATCCACTTATAAATGTATTTATTTTAAAAATTGCTGATTGGTGTTTATTATGTCATTTTGAAATGAATGGAATTATATCTGTATTTTTAGTATCAATAATTATCTCAATTATGAATGCAATTATGGATAATCTAATAATTGATACATTCTTAAGGAGGTTTAAAAAATGAGTCCTATTGCATTTAAATTAGGAAACATAGTTATATATAAATATTCTTTATGTATGCTTTCAGCTTTTGTAATAGGCTATTTTTTAGCATTACGTGAAGTAAAAAAAAGAGGTATATCTGAAAAATTCTTAACAGACTTTTTGTTTTATTTAGTTCCAATAACTATAATTGGAGCAAGACTATATTATGTTGCCTTTTCTTTTAATGATTATAAAGATAATTTAGTTGATATATTTAAAGTATGGAATGGTGGACTTGCTATTCATGGTGGGGTTATAGCAGGTTTAATTTTTCTTATATTTTATACTAAAAAAAATAAAGTTGATACAATTAAATTAATGGATATTGCTGCTGTAAGTTTAGTGCTTGGTCAAGCTATTGGTCGCTGGGGAAATTTCTTTAATCAAGAAGCATATGGACCAGTAACAACTTATGCAAATTTAAAAAGTTACCATATACCAAATTTTATAATTGAAAATATGAAGATTGGTGGTTTTTATCATCATCCAACATTTTTATATGAATCAGTTGGTTGTTTAATAATTTTTATTATTCTATTAATTGTTCGTCGTATTAAAAATGTTAAAACTGGTGTTGTGTCTTCAATTTATTTAATTTTATATGGCATTATTCGATTCTTAATTGAAGGATTAAGACAAGATAGTTTAATGTTTATGAATTTAAAAATTGCACAATGTGTATCATTATTTAGTATTATAGCTGGTATTGGTTTACTAGTATATTCTCTAAAAAATAATAATAATTATAATTAGGTGATTATATGAATAAAAAAGTTGTAGTTTTAGGTGGAGGAACTGGTCTTTCAACCTTACTTAGGGGTTTAAAGGAATATCCTGTTGATATTACGGCTATTGTTTCTGTATGTGATGATGGAAGTAGTACAGGTATTCTAAGAGAAGAATTTAATATTCCTGCTGTTGGCGATATTAGAAAAGTAATAGCCGCTTTAGCAGAAACTGAACCTTTAGTTCAAGATTTACTTAATTATCGTTTTAAAACAACAAGTGATTTAAATGGTCATACAGTCGGTAATTTACTATTAACTGCAACAACAAACATTACTGGTAATATGTCCGATGGTATTGAGGCTTTGAGTCATGTTTTAAATTTAAAAGGTAAAGTTGTTCCATTAACTGAAGAAAATATTGTTTTAAATGCAGAAATGGAAGATGGCAATATTGTTAAAGGTGAACATCATATAACTGAAGATAAAAGAAAAATTAAAAGAGTTTTTTATGATAACAATCCAATACCAAGTAAAGGGGCTTTAAAAGCAATAGCCCATGCTGATTTGATTGTTCTAAGTATGGGTAGTTTATTTACTAGTATTATTCCCAATTTACTATGTTCTAAAATAATTGAAGCTATAGATAATAGTAAAGCAAAAATATTATATGTATGTAATATGGTTACCCAACCAGGTGAAACTGATAATTTTAAAGTATCTGATCATGTTAAAATGATAAATGGTTATTTAGGAAAACATAAAATAGATGTTGTAATTGCTAATAATGGTGTTATTAGTAAAGAAATAGCTAAAAAATATGAAACAAAAGAACAAAAAAATCCTGTTATTATAGATTATAAAAATTTATCTGATATTAAATTAATAGAGGATGATTTAGTATGTATTGAAAATGAAATAATAAGACATGATTATATGTTGCTTGGATTTCATATATTTGAATATTTAATAAAATGTAGGTGATAGTATGTCTTTTACTAGTAATGTAAAAAATGAAGTTAGTAAACTGCAAGTAGATAAGATTGCTAGTATTACATTACTTTCAGCCATATTTAAAAATGCGGCTATAATTGGTGATAATATTAAAGTATCAACAGAAAATCCTAGTGTAGCTAGATTGATATTTAATTTAGTTAAAGAATTATATGATATAAGTTCTAAGATTACCGTTCGTCAAGGATATAATTATAAGAAGAATTATATATATATTTTGGAAATAAATAAAAAAACTAAGGAAATAATTGCTGATTTAAGTTTAGATACAAATATTCCAGCTGATTACATTTTATCTGATGATGAATTAGTTAGAATATATTTAAGTGGTGTGTTTTTAACAACCGGTAGTATTAATGATCCTAAAAAATCTAGATATCATTTAGAATTTTTTATTAGTGATTATGATTATGCTAATTTTATAAAAGATTTATTAAATCAGTATAGTTTAAATAGCAAAATTATTAAACGTGAAAGTAAATATATGATTTATGTTAAAGAAGCAGAAAAAATTGGTGATTTTTTGCGTATGATAAATGCTATTAATTCACTATTCTACTTTGAAGATATTCGTATATATCGTGATCATAAAAATATGACTAATCGTTTAAACAACTGTGAACAAGCTAATGTAGATAAAATTATTGCTACTTGTAATGAACAAATAAAAGATATTAATTTAATTAATTCAATAGGTGGTTTAAATCTTTTAGATGAAAAAGAGCAAATAGCAGCTACTTATCGTTTAAAATATCCAGAAACATCATTGCTTGAATTAAGTGAAATTATATCAATGGAAACGGGTAATAAAATTACTAAATCAGGACTTTATCATCGTTTTCGTAAAATAAAAGATTTAGCAAGTAAAATTAAACAAGAAGAAAAATAGAGGTGTATTATGAATTCATTATTTGAACAACTTGTAAAAATAATTAATAATTATGATAAAATAGTTATTATGGCACATTTAAAGCCTGATTTAGATGCTTTTGGCTCTTCATTAGGTTTATATGAAATAATTAAATCATATCAAAAAGATGTAGCTATATTTTTAGATGTTCAAGATGAAATTAATTCCTCTGTTAAAGAAGCAACTGGTTTGTTAGATAATGTTAAGTATATATCTGTAAATAATTATAAAGATTATATTTCTAGTAATACTTTATTAATAATTTTAGATGTTCATCAACAAGAAAGATTATATTATCCAAATATTATAGAAGAAATTAAAGATGTAGTTATTATTGATCATCATATAAAAAGCAAAAACTATATTAGAAACACTAAAATATTTTATAACGATTCTTTAGCATCCAGTGTAACTGAAATAATTGTCTTTTGTGCTAAATATTTAAATTGTAAGTTATCAAGTACAACAGCAACAATTATGCTTGCTGGTATTGAAACAGATACAAATGATTATAACTTAAAAACAACAGCTAATACTTATTTAGCTTGTAGTTATTTAATGGAATTTGGAGCAGATAATTTAACTAAACAAGAATTATTAAAAGAAACAAAAGAGGAATATTTAAAAAGAGCAGATTATATTAAAAGTAGTTTTATGATTAATAATTATACAGCTGTTTGTATTTTAAATAATAAAGAAAATGCTGGTGAAGCTCTATCTTTAGTTGCAGAAGAAATGTTAAAATTTGAGAATGTTACATTTGCTATAGCTATTGGTAGATTAGAAAATAAATATATTGGTATTAGTGCTAAATCAATAGGTGATATTGATGCATGTAAATATATGAAAATGTTTAATGGCGGTGGTCATTTTAATCAGGCTGCTGCTCAAGTTGCAAATGGTAATATAAAAAATATTTTAGATACCATAAAGAAAGCATTGGAGGTAGAACATGAAAGTAATATTAATTAGTGATGTTAAAAAACAAGGTAAAAAAGGAGATATTCTTGAGGTAAAAGATGGTTTTGGAAAATTCTTAATTAGTAATCATCAAGCAGTTATGTATACTAATACAAGCGTAGAAAGATTGAATAATGAACAACAACAAGCAAAAGAAGAAGATTTAAAAAATCGTCATGATGCCGAAAATTTAAAAAATAAATTAGCTCAAGAAAAAATATCTTTTACCGTTAAAACTGGTGCAAATGATAAAGTATTTGGTAGTATTAGTACTAAACAGATATGTGAAGAATTAAAAAATAAAGGATATAATATTGATAAAAAACAAATTATTCTTGATGTTCCTATCTCATCTATTGGTATGTTTGATGTAAAAATAAATTTATACAAAGATATCAGTGGAACTCTTAAAGTAGAGGTGAAAAAATGAAAGAAGTAAATATTCCAAATAATATTGAAGCGGAAGAATCAGTAATTGGTTCAATGTTATTAACTAAAAAAGCCTTACAAAAATCACTAGAAAATTTATCTAGTGAAGATTTTTATTTGGATGCGCATGCTAAGATTTTTGAATGTATTAAAAATATTAATGATCGTCAAAAACCTGTTGATTTAACAACATTAGCAGAAGAATTAAATAATAAAGGTTGGTTAAAACAAATTGGTGGCGTTGAATATATTGCTGATGCTATTAATAGTGTACCAACAACTGCAAATATTGATGAGTATATTAATATAGTTTTAGAAAAATCTCTTCTTCGTCGTTTAATTGATGAAGCAACAGAAATAGTTAAAGGTAGTTATAGTGTTGGTAATGATGTTGGAGATTACTTATATGAAGCACAAAAGAAGATAACAAAAGTATCTGAAGGATTAAGAGCTTCTGAATTTAAATCAATTCAAACAGTTTTAACTAAAGCCCAATCTGATTTAGAAACTTTGGCTGCTAATAAAGGGGATATTACAGGTATTCCAACTGGATTTTATGATTTAGATAAAATTACATCTGGTTTTCATCCAAATGAATTAATTATAATAGCTGCTCGTCCAGGTATGGGTAAAACAGCTATTGCTTTAAATATGGCAACTAACATTGCTATGAATGCTAAAAAATCTGTAGCAATCTTTAATATGGAGATGGGTGCTGAACAATTAGTAACCAGAATGCTTTCACAAGTTGGTGGCATTGATGGTTCTAAGTTGCGTGTAGGTAATTTAGAACATAGTGATTGGAAACGCGTTAATGAAGCTATTAGCCGTTTATCTGATACTAAAATATTTATTGATGATACAGCAGGACAAACAGTTGCTGATATTCGATCAAAATGTCGTCGTTTAAAAAACTCTCCATCTGGTCTAGATATTGTTATAATTGACTATTTAACTTTGATTCAAAGTGCAAATAAAAATGGTAGTACAGGTCAAAATCGTCAACAAGAAGTAGCCGATATATCTCGTGCTTTAAAGACTATGGCAATGGAACTTGAAATACCAGTTATAGCTTTATCACAACTTTCTCGTGGTATTGAACAAAGAACAGATAAAAAGCCAATGTTAAGTGACTTAAGAGAATCAGGTGCTATTGAGCAGGATGCCGATTTAGTTGCTTTCTTACATTGTAATGATGAAGAAAAAGAAAAAGATGATAGTTTAATGGAATTTGTTATTCGTAAACATCGTAATGGTCCACTTAAAGATGTTCCATTATTATTTAGAAGAAATACATCGACATTTGTTAATGTTGCTAATCCAAATATTGAAGAGGAGAATTAATATATATGAAAAAAATAGGATATTTAATAGTTGCTATCCTAGTTGTGGTTCTTGTTATATTTGGATTTAGTGTTGAACGTAAAACAGGACCTAATACTTATTATCAAGTCTATCTTGATGGTAATGTAATTGGTACCATTAAATCTAAAGAAAAATTTGAAAACTACATTAATAAACAAGGTAAATTAATAAAAGATCAAGTATTAAAATATCAAGCAATTATTAAACCATTTGATGAGGTAAACGATATATTAAATACTCGTTATGCTGATAATTGTATTACACTAAATATCTATAAAAAAGCATATGAAGATTTAATTAATAATACTGATTCGAATCATAAGATATTAAAAAGTAAAGAAGAAATACTAGAACTTTTAAGTACTATAAATTATAATGTAGTAATTAAAAATAATAAAATAAGTAATTATAATGATATTGTTGAATATTTAGATTCAGAAATAAAGAAACAATATAAAGAACAGGTATTAATTATTGATAGTAGTGCTTTGAATGAGGCAGAAAGATATTCAATAGAGGAATATTTTACTAACAAAATCTCCGATTATGATTATTCAAAAATAGTATATATGAAAGATTATGTTAAGGAAAATGAAGTATATACTCATGTTGATAATATATATAAACCATTAGGAATTGATATTGAAAAAATTAATACCTATAATAATGATTATATTAGTGAAAAAGAAATATATGAAAAAATAATTGCTTTAAAACCATGTACAATAGAAGGATATCAAATTAGAATTAAAAAAGAAAGTAGTCATGAAATAAATACTGATGTATTATTTGCTACTTTAGCTAATACAAAATATAGTAAAGTAAAAGAAAGTGTTTCAAATGATGTTATACTTTATGTCACTGATAAAGAAATATTAGATGAAGCAGTTAATACTTTTGTTGAGGTATTTGTTGGTGAAGAAAATTTAAATAATTATAAAGAAGAAACACAAGAAGAAATAGTAACAACTGGTACAAATATTGAATCAATGTATATTGAAGAAGAAATAACATTTAAGCCAACTAATATATCTGTAAAAGATAAAATATATACTAATGCCGCTGACTTATCAAGTTTCTTATTATATGGTGATGATGTACGTATCACCAAAGCTTATGCCAAAGCAACGGATACAATTTCATCATTTGCTTATCAAAATCAAATATCAGTTGAAGAATTTTTCTTATTCAACCGCGAATTTACAAGTATTAATAACATGTTCTATGAGGGACAAGAAATAACAATTGCTAAACTTGATCCACAAATTAGTTTAGTAGTTAACGAATATTCTGTTGAGGATAAAGAGACAGAATATACTGTTGAAGAACGCTATAATGGTGCTCTTAATATGGGTAGTCGTGTTGTTGTTCAAGAAGGTTCCAATGGTGTTGAAAGAGTTAGTCAAAATGTTACAAAGATTAATGGTACTATTGTAGCCATTGAACCATTATCTAAAGAAACACTTGTAGGAACAACTAATAAGATTATTGAAATTGGTACTAAGTCAATTCCATATGTTGGTAGTACAGGCAGTTGGGGATGGCCAACTGAACAAGGTTATACTATATCATCTTACTTTGGATATCGTTCACTATATCTTGATGGAAGTAACTTCCACTCTGGTATTGATATTGCCGGTATTCCATATGGTTCTAATGTATATGCTACAAATAATGGTGTAGTTATTAGAAGCGGATATTCAAATGATTTAGGATACCATGTTATGATAGACCATAATAATGGATTCTATTCACTATATGCTCACTTATCAGGATTTGCACCTGGTGTTGATGTTGATACAGTTGTAGGTCGTGGCCAAGTAATTGGTTATGTTGGTGCTTCTGGATGGGCATATGGTACACACTTACATTATCAGATGAATACTTGTCCAACATACTACAAATGCTATGTTGATCCATGGCCATACTTGATGATGAGGTAAATATGAAAGTATGTAATTTGGCAAGTGGTAGTAAAGGCAATTCCACATTTATTCAAACTAAAAATCACAATATTTTAATTGATATTGGTGTTACTACTTTATATATTGAAACAAATTTAAAAGAAATTGGTATTGATCCTAAAAGCATAGATTTAGTTTTAATAACTCATGCACATACAGATCATACGGGTGGATTAAAAGTATTCAATAAAAAATATCATCCTAAAGTATATATATCAGATAAAATTATTAAAGAAGCAAAATTAAATAAAGATGATTATGATGTATTAGATAATTTAGATGATATAACTGATATTAAAATAAGTGAAATTAAGTTATCTCACGATGTAACTGATATTAAAGGATTTATTATTGAAGAAGATAAATCTTCAATGGTATATATAACAGATACTGGTTACATTAATAAAAATTATTTTGATATTTTAAAAAATAGATCACTATATATATTTGAAAGTAATCATGATGTTGAAAAATTAATGAATAATCCTAAATATCCACATCATATTAAAATAAGAATATTAAGTGATAAAGGACATTTATCTAATGAGGATTCTTCTTATTATTTAACTAAGTTAATAGGTAATGATACTAAAGAAGTAGTTCTAGCTCATTTAAGTGAAGAAAATAATACAGAAGAACTAGCATATAATACTTTAAAAAGTAAATTAGATAAAACTGTTAGAATATCAATTGCTCGTCAAAATGAAAAATCGGAGTTATTTGAAATATGATAAAAATAATATGTGTAGGAAAAATTAAAGAAAAATTCTTCATAGATGCCATAAATGAATATCAAAAAAGATTATCAAAATATACTAAATTAGAAATAATTGAGTGTAAGGATTATGATATTGGTAGTATTGATAACATCAAGAAATTAGAAAGTGAAGAAATATTAAAAAAAATAAATGATAAAGATTTTGTTATTACTTTAGAAATAGATGGAAAAAGTTTAGATTCAATTGAATTTAAAGATTTAATTGATAAGACTTTAACTACTAATTCTAATTTAACCTTTATCATAGGTGGTTCATATGGACTAGATGATGATGTTAAATCTAGAAGTAATTATAAACTATCATTTTCTAAATTAACATTTCCCCATCAATTATTTAGAATAATTCTTTTAGAGCAAATATATCGAGCATATAAAATAATAAATAATGAGTCTTATCATAAATAAGACTCTTTTTTTGTATAAAAAAGAAAAATAAGTAACATAACTTAATTGGTGATAAAATGAAAAAAATATTATTCCTACTTATTCCAATAGTTATTTATGTTTTTATTAGTTCTTATTTAGAAAAGAAAAATATAATACCAGCATCAGCTATTAGAATTAGAGTACTTGCTAATTCCAATTTACCTCAAGATCAAGAATTAAAATTAAAAGTAAAGAATAATTTAGAACCCTATTTATATAAAATACTAATAAATGATAAAAATCCTGCTGAAGCCAAAACTACTATTATAAATAATATGGATAATATAAAAAATAATATTGAACTATCTTTAAATAATCAAGAAACCTATAGTATTAATTTTGGAAAAAATTACTTTCCTAAAAAAGAATATAAGGGTATAACATATGATGAAGGATACTATGATTCTCTTTTAATTACTCTAGGAGATGGCTTAGGTGATAATTGGTGGTGTGTTTTATTTCCTCCCTTATGTTTACTTGAGGGCAAAGAATATAGTGACGTTGAGTATACAACATATGTAAGTGAGATAATTAATAAGTATTTTAAATAGTGTAAAATATATGCCTATGATATGAAAAATAAAGAAAACTATCTAGGCATATTTTTAGATTAATAATATAATTTATATAGGTGATAATATGCTTGTTAGTATGAAAGAACAACTAAAAGATGCTTATTTAAATGGTAAAGCAATTTATCAATTTAACATTAATAATTTAGAGTGGATTAAATACATTCTAGAAGAATGTAATAATCAGAGTAAACCAGTTATATTGGGTGTAAGTTCTTCTGCTGCTAAATATATGTGTGGTTATAAAAATGTGTATAGTATGGTAACAAATTTGCTAGATAGTTTAAATATTACAATACCTGTTTCTATACATTTTGATCATGCAAGTGATATAGAAGAATGTAAAAAAGCAATTGATGCTGGATTTACATCTATTATGCTAGATTATTCATCACATAGTGTTGAGGAAAATATAAAATATACAAATGAATTAATTAATTACATTAATGGACGTGATATTTTAGTAGAAGGTGAAATTGGACCAATCAAAGAAGGTTCACATGCTGATTTAAATGATTGCATCAAATATGTTAAAAATGCAAATGTAGATATCTTAGCAGCTTCTATTGGAAATATTCATGGTATTTATCAAGGTGAAGTTAATTTAGATTTTGATTTATTAAAAAGTATTAAAGAAAATATAAATAAGCCAATAGTATTACATGGTGCTTCTGGTATTAATGAGCCAATGCTTAAAAAATGTGTTAGTTTAGGTGTTAGTAAAATAAATATTAATACGGATTTACAATTAGCGTGGTATAATGGTGTTAGAAAAGGGATTGCTGAAAATCCTAATGTTTATGATCCACGTAAAGTAATAGGTTTTGGTGAACAAGCTTTAAAAGAATGTATAAAAGAAAAATTATCATTATTTTAAAAGAACATAAAAAAATAAAAATCATATATTAAAGCAGGAGGTATATATGAAGAGAATTAAAATCGAAGGAGAAAGAGTATTAGAGGGAACAATAAAAATAAGTGGAGCTAAAAATGCGGCAGTAGCCTTAGTACCAGCTTCATTATTATGTGATGAACCAGTAGAAATAGATAATATTCCTAATATTTCAGATATAGATGATTTGGAAGAAATATTAGTTCATTTAGGAGCTACTGTTGAAAAAAATGGTTCATCAATTAAAATAGATCCAACTACTGTAGATAATAAGGAAATACCAGATGAAATTTCATCTAAATTAAGAGCTTCATATTACTTCATGTCTGCTCTATTAGGTAAATATAAACATGTTGAGATGCATTTTCCAGGTGGGTGTTCCATAGGAGCAAGACCAATTGATCAAACTATAAAAGGATTTAAGGCTTTAGGAGCTGAAGTAGAAGTAAATGGTACTAAATACACAGTTCATGCTAAGGAACTAATTGGTGGACATGTATATTTAGATATGCCTAGTGTAGGTGCAACAGTTAATACAATTTTAGTTGCTGTTCGTGCAAAAGGTATAACAACAATTGAAAATGCAGCTAAAGAACCAGAAATAGTTAATTTAGCTACTTTCTTAAACAATATGGGTGCTAAAATAACTGGTGCTGGTACTAGTGAAATAAAAATTGAGGGTGTTGAATATCTATTAAAAGCCTTTATTGAGGTAATACCTGATCGTATTGAAGCTGGAACTTATGTTATAGCTGGTGCTTTAATGGGTAATAATTTAAAAATTGATCAAATAATACCTGAACATATAGAAATGTTGATTTTAAAATTGAAGGAAATGGGAGTACCTATTGAGGTTAATATAGATAATGTAATTGTATCACGCTCAGATAATTTAAAAAGTGTTAAAGTTAAAACATTAGGTTATCCTGGTTTTGCAACAGATTTGCAACAACCATTAACTCCATTATTAACACAACTAACAGGATTATCTGAACTTGAAGAAACAATTTATGAAAATCGTTTTAAAAATATTCCATATTTAAATGAAATGGGTGCTGATATTAAAATAGATGGAAGAAAAATATATGTTAATGGACCAACTGAATTAATTGGAAAAGAAGTAACAGCAACCGATTTAAGAGCAGGAGCTTGTTTAGTACTAGCTGGATTGAAAGCAAAAGGTACAACAATTGTTAATAATGTTGAATTTATTTTAAGAGGATATGAAAATATTGTTGAAAAATTGAATAGTGTTGGTGCTAAATTAGAAATTGAAGAAATATAATAAAAATAGCTTAGGCTATTTTTTTTAGGTGATAAAATGAAAAGAATTATAAATGTTTTTATTATTATTGTATTAATTATAACTATCTACAATAAATTTTCCTATCAAAAACCTCTTGTTTTTTCTTTAGGTAATACTATTAATGGTAACTATATATATAAGTATAATAATACACGTGTAACTGATATTATAAATGATATTAAAAACAATAAAACAATTGACAATCGTAATATTCAAAATATTTTAGTAAAATCTTCCACTATTTATTTAGATTTAAATAATTTAATTAATTGTGAGAACTATAATTGTACATATACCAATATTTCTGATTTAGAAAAATTGCTTATTTTAATGCGTTTATATTCTAAAGAAAGAATAATTATTAGACTTTTAAATAATCAAAATGATATAGCAAATTATACTAATGAAAAAGTTATGATATTAGCAAAAAAATATGATATAATAACAATGAGGTGAAAAAAATGGACAATATGAATATGGTAGAAAATTATGATAATAATAAAATATTTGCTAAAATATTTTTATGGATGTTTATTGGTTTATTAGTTACATTTGGTGTAGGTTACTATGTTTCTTCAAATGAAATAATGGTAGAAAATATTCATAAAAATTCAACATTCTTAATAATAGCTATTGTTGAAATAGTATTATGTATTGTATTAAGTGCTAGAATACGTAAAATGAATCCATTAGTTGCTAAAACATTGTATCTTTTATATGCAGGTCTAACTGGATTAACTTTTTCAGTAATCTTTATTATTTATGAATTAGAATCAATTATGTTTGTATTTGGTATTACATCAATTGTTTGTTTAATATTTGGACTTATTGGATATTATACAAAAATAGATTTAACTAAACTTGGAACATTCTTATTTATGGCATTAATTGCTGTAATCATAGCAAGTATTATAAATATTTTTATTGGTAGTGATGCCTTTAATCTTGGAATATGCATTTTATCATTAGTAATTTTTATTGGTTATATGGCATATGACATTCAAGTAATTAAAAGAGGAATGTATGGAAATATTAATGAAGAAAACCTAGCTATATATGGCGCTTTCCAAATATATTTAGATTTTATTAACATTTTTATACGTTTATTAGAACTATTTGGAAAAAGAAGAGATTAAGTATTGCAAAATGAAATAAAATTTGTTAAAATGAAATAGCATTGAATTTCTATGGCAAAAGTTTGTCATGGCGGAAGGAGAGTAAGTTATGAAGAAAAATATTCATCCAGAATATGTTGAAACTAAAGTAACATGCGCTTGCGGTAATACATTCACTGTATTATCAAATAAAGAAGAATTACACTTAGAAGTTTGTAATGAATGTCATCCATTCTTCAAAGGTGGAAAAGAAGGTGCTAATACTTCTAAAGCAGGACGTGTTGAAAAATTCAATAAAAAATATGGATTTGATAAAAAAGAAAATTAGAAAGGTATTTCTAATTTTTTTTTGACCATAATATAATTGGTGATTATATGGATCTATTACAAGTTACATATCGTGGTATTATTTCTTTGATAATACTTTTTTTAGTTACTAAAATGTTAGGTAAAAAACAAGTATCTGAAATGGGAGTATTTGATTATGTAATAGGTATTTCAATAGGTAATTTTGCAGCTGAAATGACTATTAATTTTGAAGCAAATGAAGTTAATGGAGTATATGCTGTATTTTTATTTGGTTTAGTGTCATATTTAGTATCATATTTAAGTATAAAAAGCATGCGTTTAAGAAGATTTTTTATGGGTAAACCAACAGTTATTATTAATAAAGGTAAAATACTAAAATTAAATATGAAAAAAGCTAATGTGGATTTAAATGAAGTATTAGAAGAAGCTCGTATAAATGGTTATTTTGATTTAAAAGAAATTGAATATGCAGTTTTAGAAACTAATGGTCATATTAGTTTTTTACCATTTGCTAAATATAAACCTGTAACTAATCAAGATATGGCTATTAATGGAACGTCATCAGGATTATGTGCCAACGTTATTATAGATGGAAATATTATGAAACATAATTTAAGTAATTTAGGTTTAGATAATGATTGGTTAAAACACAATTTAGAAGCATTAGGTTTTACAGACTATAAAAAAATATTTTTATGTACCGTTGATTCAAATAAAAAGCTAAGTGTATTTGAAAAAAATAATGTCAAATATGCTGATATTTTTGAATAAACTATTTTCTTTATTATTTAATTTGTTATAATTATTATGGTGATGATATGGCAAAACATTTTTGTGCTTCAGTATTTATAATTAATCCTGAAAATAAAAAAATACTATTAGTAAAACACAAAAAAAATAGAAGATGGACTCAACCAGGTGGACATATTGAATATGATGAAACTCCTGAAGATGCTGCTTTAAGAGAAGCTTATGAAGAAACTGGCTTAAGAGTTAAATTATTAGGTGATCATTTTCCTCGTGAAGAAGATTATATTCGTCCTTTAGGAATTCAAAAAAATAGACACTCTAATGGTGAAACTCATGTTGATATTATTTATGCTGCTGTCCCAAATCACAGTACAGATGAAGTTTTAAATCAAGAAGAAAGTGACGATATTGCATGGTTTTCAAGAGAAGAATTAGATCATATAGATTGCTTTCCTGATATAAAAATAACCATGGATTATTTATTAAAAAATGTAGTAAGGTAACTTACTATTTTTTTTATTTAAAAAATATTTTTAGAAGAGGTCAAAAACTTGTCTTTTTTTGTCGAATTATGGTACAATATATTATATATAATAGATGAGTGTGTATAGGGTCGAAAAACCCATTTATTAAGAAACGAGGTACATATGAAAATAGTCTTAAAGACATTAAAGTGGATAGTAATTTCTATACTTGGATTGATACTGTTAATAAACATTTATATAATAGCTCAATCAAAATTAAAACCTAATAGAGTTCCAAGTGTATTTGGTTATAAACCATTCGCAGTTTTATCTGGTTCAATGCAACCAAATATTATGGTAGGGGATTTAATATTTATTAAAAAAACAGATATTAATAAATTAAAGAAAAATGATATTATTGCTTTTAGAGATAAAGATAATTTAGTTACTACTCACAGAATTATTAAAGTGGTAAAAAAAGGAAATGAAAAATGTTTTGAAACTAAAGGTGATAGTAACAACGTTAAAGATGAAGAATTAGCATGTAAGAAAAACATCGAAGGAAAATATGTTAAAAGATATGCTAAATTAGGTAATTTTATTTTATTTATTCAAAAACCATTAGGATTTACAGTTATGATGATGACTTTATTTATCATTTGTGTTCTTATCTACATCATTCAAGATAAGACATCTTCTAAAAAGGAGAAAAAAATGAGTGAAGCAGAATTAAAAGAATTTGAAGAATTTAAGAAAGCTAAAGAATTAGCTAAGATGCAAGAAGATAATGATTCTTCTAACTTAAATCAGTTGTAATATTTCCTGCAGGGAATTTTACATATATATTTGAAAGGTGGTGAAAGAAGTGAATAAAAAATCAATAGGGTTTATGGTGTTACTTTTATTAGTTGGTTTAACAAGTGGTTTTGTAGGAGGAACATTTGCTAAATATACAGGCGAAGTAAGTAAATCTGGAACTGCAACAGTTGCTAAATGGGCATTTGATACCGATAATTCTGGATCAGCTACATTTGATGTTAATTTATCAACAACTGCTGATACAACTACATTAGCAAAAGTTGATGGAAAACAAAGAATTGCTCCAGGTACTGCTGGTTCATTCTCAATTACTTTAACTAATCCAAATAGTGAAGTAGGTGTTGACTTTACTGTAGCATTAGATTCAATTGCTGATAAACCAACTAATTTAAAATTCTATAAAGATGAACAACATACTGTTCCATTAACTCCAGGTACTAGTACAATTACTGGTCAAATCAAATCTAAAGATTCAACTGGTATTGCTGTACCAATTTATTGGGAATGGGCATATGAAACAACTAATGGTGATTCAGCTGATACTACTGATGGTAAAGCAGCTAAAACACTTACAATTGGTTTAACAATTACAGGTGTTCAAACTCGACCAGGTGCTGCAATTACAACACATATTAATTAATATTAATTAATGGTAATTAAGGAAGTTATTAATTAACTTCCATAAGTAAAATAGTTTAACTGTTTTACTTATGGAAACTAATTAAAAATAGAAAGGAAAAATAATTATGGAAAATCAAACTGAAAAAAAGAGTAGTAATAAATTAACATGGTTAATAATAATTTTACTAATAATAATAATTATAATTTTATTATTTTTTCTAAAAATAGGAAAAACCAATGAAAAATGTTTGATGCCAACAGGAAATGTTGATGTATTTAACATTGAAGATTGTGGTTGTAAAGATGTTAAAGGTGATACTGCTGAATTACCTGAATTTGATGAAGACAAAGACTTTAAAGTATTAGGTAGACTATTTGTTAGTGATAAAAATGGTGATTATTTATTTCAACAAAATCTAAGAATTTTTGAAAATGCTGCTTATGAATTTGAAAATAAAATAGCTCCAGGTGTATCAAACTCATATCAATTTGTTATCCATAATAATTCAAATATAAACGTTAAATATAAAATCCTAATGTATGAAGAAAGTGAATATAAAATAAATATGAAATATCGCTTAAAGAAAAATAATCAATACATTATAGGTGATAATGATAATTGGGTAACATTTGAAGAACTTCAAACTGAATATTCTAAATTAAATATAAATGAATCAGATAATTATTCCCTAGATTGGAAATGGTTTGATGATGATGAAAACGATAATATAGCTGGAAAAAATATGACTAGCGAATTTAAATTAAATATAAGAATAACTTATGAAGAAATTTAAAGTAATAATTAGTTCAATTTTAATATTTGTTGTATCAATAATATTACTATTAAATATTTTTTCAGCTTTAAGGTTATCTTTTTTTGGATATAGATTATTTCAAGTGCAAACTGGTTCAATGGAGCCTAAAATAAAAATTAATGATTTAATAATAATTAAAGAAAAAAGAAATTATAAAAAAAATGATATTGTTACATATAAAGATGAAAACAATAATTATGTAACACATCGCATTGTTAAAATAACAAAAAAAGAAGTAATTGCTAAAGGTGATGCTAACAATACAGAAGATAAACCGATTAGTAAAAATAAAATTATTGGTAAAGTAGTATTTAAATTTAGATTTATAAATATTGTTAATAAAATACTTAGAAATTATATAGTTTTAACAGCAATATTTATAATGGGCATATTAGTAATATTATTTTTACCTAATAAAAAAGTATAAAAAAGAAAGGAGTTAAAAATATGAAATTAGATAAAGAAAAAAAGAAAAAAATAATATCATTATTGATCATATATTTTGTATTTTTAACTTTTAGTTTTTCAATTTATACTTTATCAAAATATGCTGGAACTGTATCTAAAAGAGCAACGGTTGAAGTAGCTTTATGGGATGTTGAATTAGATACAACAGTAACTCCATCGGATGATTTAGATATTGTGTCTGGTACGACTACTCAGATATATAAATTAAAAGTAAAGAGTAATTCAGATGTTGCAACGAGTTATGATGTAGTTTTGAAAAATGTGCCATCTGGTGTTCAAGTCAAGATTGATGGTGGAAGTTATAAAAGTGCTTCAAGTAATAAAATAACATTTTCCAATGTAGGAGAATTTGATGCATCATCTGCTAATAGGCAAAGGGAACATACCTTAACATTTAAAGCTCCACTTGGAACAAGCGAAATAACAGATCATGAAATAGATTTAGAAGTAAAATTCACACAAAAAGAAATATAAATAATAAGTAATTAGAAATGAGGTGTAAGAAATGAAGAAAAAAAATATAAAATGGTATGCATTAGCCGTTTTGTTTTTAGTTTCTGTTATTCTTATACCTTTAACTTATAGTAAGTATACTCAAACATATACTAGAAAAATAAAAATTACAATTACATCACCTAGTTTCACTGTATCATTTGACGCAAATGGTGGAACCGGTGGACAAAGTACCAGTGTAACCGCAAAGTATGGTTATGATATGCCAGCAATATCTACAACAAAACCAACTAGACAAGGTTACACTTTTATGGGTTGGTATAATAATCAAGATTATACTCAAGGAACACAATATTATAAAGCTAATGGTACTAGTGCTAGAACTTGGAATATAGGTGAAGCTACAACTTTATATGCCGGTTGGAAAGCAAATGAAATAGTATTTGCTGATAAAACAGTTACGCCGACATATTCAACAGGTATTATTAGTTTTAATGTAGATGAACCAACTAATGGTACTGGCTCATATACATTTGAAAAAGTATCAGGTGAGTCTGATATCATAGTAGCAGCAAATGGTAGTGTTACAATACCAGCAGGTAAAAATGCAGGTACATACACAGTTGTAATAAGAGCAACTGATGCTGAAACAGGCAAAACTGATACAGCTACATATACAATTACAATTGGAAAGCAAACAGTTAATCCAGTAACCAATTTAGCTGTAAATAAAAATGGTAAGGTTACTTGGGCTAATTCAAGCAATGCAACAGGTTATGAAATAAGTTTTGATAATGGTACAACATGGACTAGTTCAACAAGTGGGACAACTTATTTAACTGAATTAACAAGTACTAATGCAAATAAAACAGTACAAGTTAGAGCAATTAATTCAGATACTACAAACTATAATACTCCATCATCAGTAGTATCTAAATCTGTTACAATTAGAACATTAACAGTATCATCAAACGATACAACAATGGGTACAGTTAGTCCAACAATGGTATATGTTGTTAATAAAGCAACATATTCAACAAGTGGTAATGTTTTAACATTATCTGATGGACGTACTATTACGGCTACACCAGCAACTGGTTATCATTTTGTAAGTTGGTCATCAGCATCTGGAGCTATCAGTGCTAATTCAACTATAACAGCAACATTTGAACCAAATACAGATACTGCTTATACAGTAAATCATTATGTACATGATTTAGGTGCAAATACATATACCTTGAATTCAACAGATAATTTAACAGGAACAACAGCATCATCAGTAACTTTAGCAAATCTAAAGAAAACAATAGCTGGTTTTACTTATGTAGATGGATATACAACAGGAAATACAACAAAACCAACAAGTGGAGCAGTAACAACAACAACAATTTTAGCTGATGGTTCAAGAGTTATTAATTTATATTACAGAAGAAACTATTTATATATTCAATATGATATGAATGGTGGTTCCTTATCATCTAACCATGGTGAGGGATATGATGTATCAGGAACACTTGTAACATATAATAATAATTCTAATCACTTACGAGGTGTTTATGGTAGTAAAGTTGGTGATGTTGATTTAAATACATATAGAATTTCATCTAATGGTCTACATAATTATAGCAATTCTACTGCTATAAACATTATTAAAAATGGTTATAAAGCTATTAATAATGCTGAGTGGAATACTAAATCTGATGGTAGTGGTATTGGTTATAATCAATCAACTACTACATATGAAGCTAACGATTTTGCTGGAGCAAATTTAGCAACTGGTGATAAAACAATCACATTATATGTTAATTGGGAACCAGTAAACTATTCAATTACTTATAATTTAGGTGGCGGAACGCAAATAAATCCAAAGACAACCTATAATATTGAAACTGCAACATTTACACTTGTAAACCCAACAAAAACAGGATATACATTTGCAGGATGGACTGGATCAAATGGTACAACAGCACAAACTAGTGTAAGTATTACAAAAGGATCAACAGGTAATAAAACATATACAGCCAATTGGACTGCAAATACATATTCAATTAAATTTAATAAAAATGCAAACGATGCTACAGGTACAATGTCTAATTTATCAATGACATATGATGTAGCTAAGAATTTAACAGCAAATGCTTTTGCAAGAACTGGTTATACGTTTGCTGGATGGGCAACATCAACAACAGGTACAGTAGCTTATGCAGATGGAGCTGAAGTAATAAATCTAGCAACATCAGGTACATTTGATTTATATGCAAAATGGACAGCAAATGAATTAATATTTAATAATAAATCAATAGCAGTAATTTATTCAACAAGTAATCAAACAGCAAATGTAACAGCTGCAACAAATGGAACAGGATCATATACATATGAAAAAGTTGCAGATGGTTCAGATGCTGACATAACAGTATCTGCTGCCGGAGTAATAACTATTCCTGGTAATAAATCAGCAAACACTGTAACTCCTTATACTGTAATTATAAGAGCAACTGATAATAATTCAGGTGCTACAAAAACTGCAACATATACAATTACTGTTAATAAACAAACAGTAGAACCAATTTCAAATTTACAAGTTGCAACAAATGGAGCTGTAACATGGACTGGTTCAAGTAATGCAACTGGTTATGAAATAAGTTTTGATGGTACAACATGGGTACCAGCAGCATCTGGAGATAATTTCTTAACAGAATTAACAGGCACAAATTCTAATAAAACAGTACATGTAAGAGCAGTTAATTCAGATACCACTAACTATGATGGTCCATCAACAGAATTAACAAAAGCAGTAACAATCAGAAAATTAACTGTATCAAGTAATTCAACAACAATGGGTACAGTAAGTCCAACAACTTTATATGTAATAAACGGTGTAACATATTCAACAAGTTCTAATGTTTTAACATTATCAGATGGACGTACTGTAACTACTACAGCTAAAACAGGATATCATTTTGATAGTTGGTCATCAACATCAGGAACTATCAGTGCTGCAAAAAGTATAACTGCAACATTTGCTGCTAATACAAATACAGCTTATAAAGTAAATCATTATGTACATAATTTAGGTACAAATACATATACCTTAAATTCAACAGATAATTTAACAGGAACAACAGCATCATCAGTAACTTTAGCAAATCTAAAGAAAACAATTGCTGGTTTTACTTATGTCGATGGATATACAACAGGAAATACAACAAAACCAACCAGTGGAGCTGTTACAACAACAACTATTTTAGCTGATGGTACAAGAGTGATAAATCTATACTATAGAAGAAACTATTTATATGTTCAATATGATATGAATGGTGGATCATTGGCTTCATCACACGGAGAAGGATATTCAACATCAGGTTCATTAGTAACTTATAATAATGATACTAAATTCCTATCAGGTGTTTATGGTGGTAAGGTAAATAATTCAGTAAATACTGATACTTATGTAGCATCAGGAGCGGGATTATTAAATCCAGATAGTTCTTCTAATATTAATTTAGTCAAAGAAGGATATTTACCAAAAGATAATGAACAATATAATACATCAGCTAATGGTACAGGAACAAGTTATTTTGATAATGGTCAAGACTATGATGCCAATGGCTTTGCTGGTGCAAATTTAGCAACTGGCGATAAGACTGTAACAATATATGTTAATTGGGTACCAGTAAATTACTCAATTACCTATAACTTAGATGGTGGAACTCAAACGAATCCAAAGACAACCTATAATATTGAAACTGCAACATTTACCTTAGTAAATCCAACAAAAACAGGATATACATTTGCTGGATGGACTGGATCAAATGGTACTACACCACAAACTAGTGTAAGTATTACAAAGGGTTCAACAGGAAATAAAACATATACAGCTAATTGGACAGCTAATACATATACAATTGTATTTAATAAGAATGATGAAGACGCAACAGGTACAATGGCTGATTTATCAATGACATATGATGTAGCTAAAAATTTAACTTTAAATAGCTATACAAAAACAGGATATACATTTAAAGGATGGGCAACAACACCAACAGGTAATGTAGTTTATACAGATGGTCAATCTGTAAGTAATTTAGCAACATCAGGATCTAAGATTTTATATGCTGTATGGGCTGATGAAACAGGTCCAACTATAAGTGTTACTAATGGTAGTACAACTAGTTATTTAAGCAACGTTTATAATGCAACTGCTGGTTGGAATTCAACAAGTGGAACATTTACTCCAACTGTAAGTGCAGTTGATGATGGCAGTGGTCTAGCATCTTTAGAATATGTAATTGATGAAAATGATGCTACACCTGAATCTGGATGGACTTCAATTACAAGTGGAACAAAATTATCATTAACTAAATCGTATGGAATATATTACTTACACGTTAAGGCAACTGATACTGATGGCAATATTAGTTATGCTACAACAAAAAAATTTAGATTAAGATATCGTGTAGGATATTATGATCTTGTAAGTAATGCAGATTTAACAATTAGTGCTTATACTTACTCAACGGTTCCATCTACAACTGCTAGAACGCCTGATGCCAAAACAGGTTATACATTCCAAGGCTGGTATACGGAAGCTGCTGGAGGTACTAAGGTTGCTGATGCAAATGTTAGTTATACTCCAACAAAATCTATAAAATTGTATGCTCATTGGCAAAAAAATATTTCTGATTTAACAATCGAATTATCAGAAACTGAATATACATACGATGGAAGTGCAAAAACTCCAACAGCTGTAGTAAAAGATGGAGATACTGTCTTAACTGCAGGAACAGATTATACAATTAGTTATACTAATAATATAAATGCTGGCACTGCAACTGCAACTATTACAATGAGTAATGCTTATAACTCAACAACTAGAGCTTATTATTCAGGAAGTACTGATCTTAACTTTACTATTAACAAGCAAAAAGTTAATCCTGTAACAAGTTTGGCTGTATCAACAGCAGGTAAAGTTACATGGACTAATAGTTCTAATGCAACTGGCTATGAAATAAGTATTGATGGTACAAATTGGACATCTGCTACAAGTGGTGTTAATTATTTATCAACAATTACATCAACAGCTGGTAGTAGAACTGTTTATGTTAGAGCAATTAACTCTGATACAACAAACTATATTACTTCAGATAATGCTACAAAGGCTGTAACAGTAGTTACATTAACAACTAATTCAAATGATACAAACTATGGTACTGTTAATTCTAGTACATATAATGTAATTAGTGGTGTAACATATTCAACAGCAACTAATGTATTAACAGTAAAAAGTGGTTCTACAACACTAAAAACTATAACAGCTACTAAGAAGGATGCAACAGGATATACAACAGCATTTAGTAACTGGTCATCAACATCTGGAACTATAACAGCAAATACAACTATAACAGCTAATTTTACTAGAACAACAAATACATATTCTATTACATATAATTTAAATGGTGGTTCTGTTGCAACAGCAAATCCAGAAAGTTATAATGTTACAACCACTACATTTACTTTAAATAATCCAACAAAGACTGGATACTCATTCAAAGGTTGGTCTGGAACTGGATTAACTGGTAATACAAACACAACAGTAACTATTGCAAAAGGATCAATTGGTAATAGAACATATACAGCAAATTGGACAGCCAATTCATATACAATTGTATTTAATAAAAATGCAAGTGATGCAACAGGTACAATGGCTGACTTAGCAATGACATATGATGAGGCTAAGAATTTAACTACATTAGGATATTCAAGAACAGGTTATACATTCCAAGGTTGGTCTTCAAGTGCATCTGGAAATGTTGAGTATTCTGATGGACAAGAGGTTTTAAATTTAGCACCAACAGGTTCTAAAATCTTATATGCTATTTGGACACCTAATGTTTATACAATAACATTAAATAATCAAAGTGCAACAACTGCTGGAACAACTGCGATTTATGAAAAATATGCCGATGGTTATTATTTAAATAATAGTAGTGGTACAGTATCTAATAAGATGAGTACAACTGCAAATGGAATAACTGTTCCAGTTAGAACAGGTTATACATTTGAAGGATACTTCACAGCAACTAATGGTGGAACTCAGTATATTGATGCAAATGGTAAATTAACATCTAGTGCATCAGCAACTCAATTTAGTGATGCTGGAACATTGTATGCACATTGGTCAAAACCAGTATCAGATTTAACAAATTCAATTGATCCAACAAGTTATGTATATGATGGTACTGCTAAAACACCAACAGAAACAGTAATAGATGGATCAACAACATTAGTTAAAAATACAGATTATACAATTGCGTTTACAAATAATACAAATGTTGGAACAGCAGTAGCAACAATAACTGGTAAAAATGCTTATAATGCAACAACAAAAGCATATTATACTGGAACAACAACTATTAATTATGCAATTAATAATGCTAAATTAACGTTCAATAAAGGAACATGTACAAGTGTATCTGGAACAGCTACATTGTATACAAAGAAAGGTGCTACTGTAGTATATACAGGAATACAAAATACAACAACTGGAACAATACCAACGGCAACTAAGACAGGTTATACATTTAATGGTTGGTATACTGCATCAAGTAGTGGTTCAAAAGTATTAAATGCTAATGGAACATTTACTGGAACAGCTGTATCAGGATATACAACTGCAAGTGCATGGAATGTAACAGCAAATAAAACATTATATGCTCAATGCACTCCAACAATATTTACAATTACATTAAATAATCAAGATGCAACAACTGCTGGAACAACTGCAATTTATGAAAAATATAATACTGGTTACTATACTGATTCTGCTGCAACAACTCAAATGAGTACAACAGCCAATAGTATAACAGTACCAGAAAGAACAGGCTATACATTTGAGGGATACTATACAGCTGCTAATGGTGGTACTCAGTATATTGATGCAGCTGGTAAATTAACAAGTTCAGCAAGTAATACAAACTTCACAGCAGCAGGAACATTATATGCACATTGGTCAAAACCAGTATCAGATTTAACAAATACAGTAAGTCCAACAAGTTATATATATGATGGAACAGCAAAAACACCAACATCAACTGTTAAAGATGGTTCAACAACATTAGTAAATAATACAGATTATACTATTGCATTTACTAATAATACAAATGTTGGAACAGCTGTTGCAACAATAACAGGTAAAAATGTATATAATTCAACAACAAAAGCATATTACACAGGAACAACAACAGTAAATTATGCAATCAATAATGCTAAAATAACATTTAATGCATCAACTGGTGGTGTAATAACAGGAACAACTGTTACAAAAGCATTATACACAAAGAAAGGTGCAACTAGTTTATATACTGGAATTCAAAATACTACTGCCAGTGCAGTTCCAAGCGCAAGTAAAGTAGGATATACTTTTGCTGGTTGGTATACCGCTGAGACAGGTGGAACTAAGGTGTTAAATGCTGATGGTACATTTACTGGATCAGCAGTATCAGGATATACAACAACAAAAGCATGGGATGCAATTGCAAATAAAACACTATATGCTCAATATACAAAAAATAATTATACATTAACATTTGATGCTAATGGAGGTAGTGTATCAACTACTACTAAGAGTGTTCAATATGGCACAACTTATGCAGATTTACCAACTCCAACAAGAACTGGATATACATTTAAAGGATGGTATGCCGATTTAACTGGTTCTAGTGACTATATTAATTATGGTCGTGAATATAACTATACTGATGCAATAAGTATTCATACATCTGTTTATTCAAGTAATTGGTCATCATCAAGCGGAAAAATATATTCATCTACTGAAACTGGTGGAATTCAAATTGGAATTGAAAGCGGTAAATTTATCGTTTATGGTTATGATTCAGGTGTAGGTTATAAATCATTTACATCAAATACTACATTAGCTATTTTATCAGCAGGATGGCATGATTTTGATTATATATTTGATGGAGAATATGTATATTTATATATTGATGGAACATTAGATAAAAAATCTGCTGCTTTAACATCTGGTGCACTTGGATACAATGCTACCAACTCATTATTTGTAGGTGGAGAAGCTGTATCAAGTCCAACTACACCAAGTGGTAATAACTTTAATGGTTATATTGGAAATATAGTAATAAATAACAATAGTACAATAACTTCAAGTACTACATATAACTCAATTTCTGCGCCAGCTCAAGATTTAACATTATATGCTAGATGGGAACCAAATGTTTATACAATTACATTAAATAATCAAAGTGCAACAAGTGCTGGAACCGCAACAATATATGAAAAATATAATACAGGTTACTATACAGATTCTGCTGCAACAACGCAAATGAGTACAACATCAAATGGAATAACAGTTCCAACAAGAACAGGATATACGTTTGCTGGATACTATACAACAGCATCAGGTGGAACACAATATATTGATGCAAACGGTAAATTAACTTCTAGTGCATCAACAACACAATTTAGTGCTAATGGAACCTTGTATGCACATTGGACAAAAGCAGTTGGAGATTTAACTATAACTGCAACTCCAACAAGCAAGATATATACAGGTTCTGCTTTAACATTTACAACATTAACAGTAAAAGATGGATCAACTACATTAGCAGTTAATACTGATTATACTGTTGGTTATACAAATAACACGAATGTTGGAACCGCAACAGCAACAATAAGTGGTAAGAGTGCATATAATTCAACAACAAAAGCATTCTATACGGGTACAACAACTAAGACATTTGCAATCAATAATGCTAAGTTGACATTTGATAAAAATACAGGAACATCAGGTGGAGGTACAGTATATACTAGAAAGAATTCAACAGGAGTATATACAAATGTTCAAGGTTCAACAGCTGGAACAATACCAACAGCTGCAAAGACAGGCTACACATTAACTGGCTGGTATACAGCTGCAACTAGTGGTTCAAAAGTCCTAAATGCAGATGGCACATTTACGGGAACAGGAGTATCAGGCTATACAACTGCTAGTGCATGGGATGTGACTGAAGATAAAACATTATATGCTCAATGGACACCAAATGGCTATACAATTGTATTTAACAAAAATGCAAGTGATGCTACAGGCACAATGTCTAATTTATCAATGACATATGATGTTGCTAAGGCATTAACAACAAATGCATTTACAAGAACAGGCTATACATTTATGGGATGGTCTACATCTAATAGCGATATAGGTATAATCTCTGATAGTTCTGAATATAGTAAAGATAATTCAGCTGGAACAACATATAGTAATGTTAAACAATGGACAATAAATGCTCCATTTGCAGCAGGTGATGTATATCAAGTTGAATTTGATGTAAAAGGTAGTGGAACATTAACAAACTTCTTCTATGGTGCATCTGGATACTTGAAAGTAAGCAGTGTTACACAAATTGATGGTGATACTGTTACAAATGGTACATCAGCTGATGGTGGTAATAATATTACTTTAACTAGTGCATATAGACATATTACTGTAAGATTTACTTTAGGATCATCAGGAGATGGAAGTATTAATAAATACTTATTATTTAGAGCACAAGCAGGATGCAATGCTTATGTTAAAAATGTAAGATTCTATAAAGTAAGCTCAACATCAACAGCTTATGCTGATGGTCAAACTGTAAAAAATTTAGCAACAAGTGGAAATGTTAATTTATATGCTATATGGAAAGCAAATACTTATACTGTTTCATTTAGTCCAAATGGTGGAACTGGTGGACAAAGTGCAAATGTAACTGCAACATATGGTTCTGCAATGCCAACAATAAGCACAACTGCTCCAACTAAAGCTGGATATACATTCCAAGGATATTATGATACATCTGCTGCAACAGGTGGAACAAAATACTATAATGCTGATATGTCTAGTGCAAGAACATGGAATAAAACAGAATCAACAACATTATATGCTCGATGGGTTGACGATATTAGCCCAGTGGTTGTAACAACTACTCCATCAAATACATGGGATTTGGCAAACTATGTTGATTTTAATGCAACAGATGCTGGTTCGGGAATAGTAGGATATAATATAACGACATCTACTACTGCACCAACAGAATGGATACCAGTAGTATCAACTGTTGAAACAACAACAGAAACTAAGTATGAATTAAATGCAGCATGGGCTAGAGTATTCCATCATAATACTCACTGGGGTAGTGTATTATATAGTAGTGCAAGTAGTGGTGCTGAAGCAAAAACAAGTAATACAGTGGATAAATATTCAGTATTAGGAAATATTGCAAATTATAAAAATACAACTAACTGGGAATTCTTGTTACAATATCCTAATGTATCAGCTACTCAATATAATAGATGGATTCAAACAAGTGATCCAGTAACAACTACAAATTCAGTTACAGGTTATTCTGCAGTTCATGTTGATTGGACTGGAAATAGTTGGGGTGGATTAGCTTTATCAAGTACTAATACACATACATTAATAGATGGTTCTATTGGATCAAGCTGGTGGTATGCTATAGGTGCTTATAAGGCTTATAGTGGTGGTATCCCAGGACCAAGTGGAAATGTTACTTCAACAGTTAATTTATGGGCTAGAATTGATAATTTAACCCATGCAACATCAGTTGATTTAACAAGAAGAATTGGTGATTTAAAAGCAAATCAAAAATATTATGTATGGGTAATTGATGATGCTGGAAATACTGCTTATAAGGAAGTAACAATTTCTAAAGTTGATACAACTGTACCATCAACCGCAACAATTACATCAACAAATAATGTTGCGGTATCTCAAACAGCAACATTAACAATGGGTGATAATACAGGTGTAACAAGATATTACTTTGGTAAATCAAATCCAACATCAACAAACGTTACTTATACAACTATCACAAGTGCAACAAGTACAACTCAAACAAAGACAGTTGATGATGGTGGAACTTGGTATTTAGCTGTACAAGATGCGGCTGGAAATAGAACTACTTCAAGTAAAGTATTCTATAAAACAACATTTGAAACAAATGGTGGTTCAGTAACACCAGCAAGTGTTGTTACAATGACAGGTAATTCATTTACTTTACCAACACCAACAAGAACAGGATATACATTTGATGGCTGGTATACAAATGAAGCCTTAACTACTGCTGTAACTTTAACAAGTGGTAAATATAAACCAACTGCCAGTGCAACATTATATGCAAAATGGATAGTTAATCAATATACACTTACTGTTAAACCAAATGGTGGAAGTTTCAATGGAAGTACATCAAATACAACATATACACAAGATTATAATTCATTAAAAGTGTTACCACTTCCAACAAGAACTGGTTATACATTTACTGGTTGGACAAAATCAGGTAGTGGTATTGTAACAAAATATGGTACGCCAAAATATAATGATGAAACATTTACATCATCATCAAATAGCATGGTTGTATATAATAATTCTCAAAATGGAACAGTTACACATACAAGAATAGATAAATCAAGTGATGATCCAATGTTAAATGCTTCTAAGATGATTCAAATAACTACAGCTGGAACTGCATCTCCTGGATTAGGTGGATATTATCAAAATACGGCTTCTTATGCCAATGCATTATTCTATCATGTAATAGTAGCTAAGATTCCAGTAGGATATAGTATTCAATATGCTTCAAATGCAACTGGAGATGGTAGAACAATAGAGTGGTTAACTCCAACGGCTGGAACTGGCGAATTTGAAGTGTATATTTATAAACATCAATGTGGTTCAACTGGTACATTCTCATCTTTAGGTCATGTATACTTAAATGGAACAGCGGCAACAAGTTCTAATCCAGTAACATGGTATGTTGCTTATTCTAATATGTTTGATGCAACAAATGGTACACCTGAAAATGCATCTCAAGTATTTACTTATGGTGCTGGTGCAACTACATTAACAGCAAACTGGACAGCAAATACATACACAGTATCATTTAGTCCAAATGGTGGAACTGGCGGACAAAGTACAAATGTAACAGCAACATATGGTTCAACAATGCCAACAATAAGCACAACAGCTCCAACAAAAGAAGGATATACATTTGGTGGTTGGTATGATACATCTGCAGCTACAGGTGGAACACAATACTATACAGCTGCTGGCGCAAGTGCAAGAACTTGGAATAAAGCAAGTGATACAACATTGTATGCAAGATGGATTCCAATTGAGTACACTGTTGAATATTATCAAGGTAATAACTCAACAACAGCAGGTACTACTAAATTTACAACAACTTCGTCACATACATATGATGCAAGTAAGGCCTTAACAACATATGCAGCATTAGGTGGAACTGCACCTAATGGATGGACATTTGCTGGTTGGTCAACAACTCAAGATGGAACTACTGTAACATATACAGATGGTCAAAGTGTAACAAATTTATCATCAACAAGTGGTGCAACAGTTAAATTATATGCTGTATTTAAACGTAATGTTACATTTAAATCAGGTGTTAATAAAGCTACAAGTTCTAATATAGAACAAAAATATAATCCATATAAAACGGATAAAATAACTGCTGTAACTGCTCCAAAATTGACTGCAATATCTAATTGGACAGCTTTAGGTTATAGAGCAGATACTACGGCAACAACTGCTGATGTTGCTGCTTCAACAACGGCAACCGGAACAGTAACTCCAACATATAATGAAACAAATTTAACATATTATGGTGTTTATAGTCGCGTATTAACAATTACTTATGCTGGTAATTCACATACTGGTGGTAGTACAGCTAATACAACTAAAACAGTATATATGAATACTAATTCAACTACAACAAGTAATCAATCAGTAAATTTAGCAACAAATGGATTTACAAAAACAGGACATTCTTGGAGTAGTTGGAAGATAGGTTCAACTAATTATGCTGCGGGTGCAAGCTATACAGCTAATGTTGCTTATAATGCATCAACATTTGGTGCTACAGCAACAGCATAATGGACAGCAAATAAATATACAATTACATATGATTATCGCAATACAGTAAATTCAACATATAATACTGCTGGTGAATATGAGGACACTGGTTACCTAATTGATTGGGATAATGATTTCACAATTACTGGTGTATATCAACCTGCAACAACTAAAAATAGATATTTGGTAATTGGTAACTATAATGATGGTGCTAAAACATTAAATATTGAAATAAATACGGATAATAAATTTAGAATATATATGGGTAGTAATGCAGTAGATGATGTATCTGATACAGCTATTGGAACAATGAATAAGGCATTAACTTATACATTTACATGGACAGCATCTACTAAAGTATATACTTTAACAGTAACGGGTTCAAATACAAGTATAAGTATGAGTGGTACTTATTCAGCTGCATCAGGTCAAGCTACTAAAACTCTTCGTATGGGTAAAGCTGACTATCGTGGTGATGATACAGTATTTGCTAAAACATCATATATGAAAAATTTAAAGATTACTAAAGTATATACTTACGGAAACACCTTAAGTAATCCAGATCCTGTTACAAGATTAGGGTATACATTTAATGGTTGGTATACTGCAACATCAGGTGGAACACAAGTTACAAATTCAACTGCTGTACCTGCTTCTGATACAACTTATTATGCACATTGGACAGCAAATACTTGGTATGTTAGATTTAATGCTAATAATGGTTCTGGAACAATGAATAATCAAGCAATGAGCTTTAATACAGCATCAACTTTAACACCAAATGCATTCACAAGAACAAATTATGAATTTGTTGCATGGAATTTGAATGCTCCAGGATCTAGTACACTTTATACTGAAGCTCAAAGTGTTTCAAATTTCACTAAAGAGCCAGGTGGAATAGTTGATTTATATGCTCAATGGCGACCAACAGATTATATAGTAACATTTGATGGAAATGGAAGTACTAGCGGTTCAACAGCTAATCAAACAATTAACTATGGTACAGCAACAGCATTAACAGCTAATGGATATTCAAAAACAGGTTACACATTTGCTGGATGGACAGATGGTACTAATAATCTAAATAATCAAGCAAGTGTTAATATTAATGCTAACTTGCTATATAATACAGCTAGTCCAACAATTAAAGCAAACAGTAATGGTTATAGAGGATATTGGAATTCAAATTCTACAGGTGCAACTGCTGTGACAATTAGTGATTCACCATCCAATGCTATTACTAAATATATAAATATACCAGCAAATTCATCAACTGCAACTAAATATATTTTCCAAGGTAATGTTCCTTTAGCAAGTGGCCAAACTTATACAGTATCTGTATGGGCAAAAGGAACTGGTTCACTTGTTATTAAAGTTGGTAATGATACTCCATATAAAGAGGCAACATTTACTTTAACAAACAATTGGACTAGATATACTATGACATTTAATGGTGTTGCAGGTGATACAGCTGGAGAAAATAATGCTAGATTAAAGAATGAAAGAACCAATATATACTTTGGTAATACAGCTGGAAGTTCAGATATTCAAATAAGTGGTATGAAACTTGAAAGAGGATCAACTGCTACTACTTACATTGATACATCCGTAAATCATTCAACTGTAAATAACACATATAAATTAAAAGCTAAATGGACTGCAAATACATATACTATTTCATTTAGTCCAAATGGCGGAACTGGTGGACAAAGTGCAAATGTAACAGCAACATACGATTCACCAATGCCAGCAATCAGCACAACAGCTCCAACAAGAACAGGCTATACATTTATGGGCTGGTATGATAATGCCAATTATGCTGCATCAGGCGCTAAAAAGTACTATAATGCCGATGGTACAAGCGCAAGAAATTGGGATAAAGCATCATCAACAACATTATATGCAGGCTGGAAGGCTAATACTTATACAGTATTATTCAATAAAAATGGGGGTACAGGTGGCCAAAGTGCAAATGTAACAGCTACATATGGTGCTAATATGCCAGCAATAAATACAACAGCTCCAACTAAAACAAATTACCTATTTATGGGCTGGTATGATAATGCAGATTACACTCAAGGAACTAAATATTATAATGCTGATGGTACATCAGCTAGAACATATAATAAAACAGCAAATACAACATTATATGCTGGATGGGTATATAAAACAGCAACATTTGATATTGGAAAAAATGTTAATGCTAAAATGAAACAATTAGCTGGTAATTCCAGTGCTGTTTATACTTTAAATGATAATAATATAACTGCAATTCAAAAATCTACAACAGCTCCAACAGCTGCAAATATGACATCCGATCATATTGTATCAACAAGTGACTCTGTTGTACCAATATACATGTGGTATGATAATGGAACAATATATTGGTGGAGTGATGGTGCTGTAGTATATTTAAATGAAAATGCATCAAATATGTTTTCACAATTAAAGTCATTGACAACCATTGACTTATCAAAATATAATTCGTCTAAGGTAACGAATATGAATGGTATGTTTTATAGTGACATTTCTTTAACAACTTTAGACGTCAGTCATTTTGATACGTCTAAGGTGTTAAATATGGGTAGCATGTTTTCTGGTTGTTCTTCCTTAACGAGTTTAGATGTAAGTAATTGGGATACATCCAGCGTAATAGATATGCAGCACATGTTTTCTGGTTGTTCTTCCTTAACGAGTTTAGATGTAAGTAATTGGGATACATCCAGCGTAATAGATATGCAGCACATGTTTTCTGGTTGTTCTTCCTTAACAAGTTTGGATGTAAGTCATTTTGATACATCTCATGTAACAAATATGTCTTTAATGTTTAATCAATGTATATCATTAACAAGTTTAGATGTAAGTAACTGGGATACATCTAACGTAATAGATATGCATGCTATGTTTCAAATTTGTACATCGTTAGCAGACTTAGATGTAAGCCAATTTAATACATCAAAGGTTGTGTATATGAATCATATATTTACTGATCGTTCTTCCTTAACAAGTTTAGATGTAAGTAACTGGGATACATCCAACGTAATAGATATGCAGTATATGTTTGATGGTTGTTCTTCCTTAACAAGCTTGGATGTAAGTCATTTTGATACATCCAAAGTAACAAACATGACATATATGTTTAATATGTGCAGTTCATTACAAATACTGGATTTAAGTAGTTTTGATATGAGTAATGTTACAAATGCTAATTATATGCTAACAAGTATATCATCATTAGAAAAATTAAAAACCCCTCAAACATATCCATCACTTTCAACAGTAACTATTACATTACCAACAACGTTATATGAAATAAATAATAATAATTCATATTCAACACTTGATAGTACATCTCCAACGCAAACATGGATAATCAAAAAGTATCCTGTATCATTTAGTGTTAATAACGGTACTGGAGGACAAAGTTCAACATTATATGCTGGATATGGATATGCAATGCCAACAATAAGTGTATCTGCTCCAACAAGAGCAGGCTATACATTCCAAGGATATTATGATACTGCAGCAGATAGTGGCGGAACAAAATACTATAATGCAAATTTAACATCAGCAAGAAATTATGATAAAAAAACGGCAACAACATTATATGCGCGTTGGATACCTAATGCATTAGTATTTAATAATCAAATTATAAAGAAATCATTTAGTTCAAGTGCTCAAACAGCAAATGTAACTGCTGCGACAAATGGAACTGGAACATATACATATGCTAAAAAATCTGGAACTTCTGATATAACGGTATCAAGTGCTGGAGTAATAACAATACCTGCAAGTAAAGCGGGTGGAAGTTATTCAATAGTTATAACAGCAACGGATAGTAATTCTGGTGCTACAAAAGATGCAACATACACAATTAACATTACAAAATTAACATTAAGTGCAAAAACAGCAATATATACTGGAAGTGCTATAAGTGCTAATACTGCAACATTAACACCAGCAACAGGTGGAACAATAACATATACATATTACACAAATAGTAGTTGTACAACAAAAACTTCAACATCAGATGGAGCTAGTGCTGCTGGGACTGCACCAGCTAATGTAGGCCAATACTACGTAAAAGCAAGTGTTACTGCTAATGGTAATTATGCTGCTGCAGAAAGTAGTTGTGTATCACATAGAATTAATAATGCAGCTATAACATTTGATGCAAATGGTGGAACTTTATCTGGAACTGGAACATTATACACTCGAAAGAATTCAGTAAATGTGTATACAGGTGTAAGAAATTCAACTCCAGGAACAATACCAACAGCATCAAAAGCCGATTCATTATTTATAGGTTGGTTTACTTCTGCAACAGGCGGCTATAGGGTAGTAACAGAGTACGGGGATTTATATACATCTGATGGTGATGTTTCAGAATACACATTATCAGGAAGATGGGATTTAGCTGAAAATAAAACATTATACGCACACTATATAAGTGTCGGAGATTATGTAAGCTATACACCACCAACAACGTCATTTACGACAGATGTAAATAAAACTGGATGTGATAGTAGCAATACTATATTTCCTAATGAGTTAACATTATGGCGTGTAATTAGAATTAATTCTGATGGAACATTTGATGCAATTTCTGATGAATTATCTAGTACGTTTGTATGTTTAAAAGGAAATAAAGGATATAAAATGGGTGTTCAAGTATTGAATGAAATAGCAGCTCAGTATGAAAGCAGTAGTTATACATCAGGATCAAGACATTTTGGATATGATTCATCAACAACAACAGAAAATCTTGTTTCTACAAGAGCATATGATGGTTCAAACTATAATGTTCCATGGTCATGTTCAACTGGTGAAAGTTGTAATCCAAGTGAACCAGATGGTGGTGGAGATTTAGGATATGCAACTGATCATACATTGGTTGTATTGGCATATTGTCAAAATAACAATTGTACAACAGATGATTTATCAGCAAAACCACATGGATCAACTGAATATGCAAATTATTGGATTGCGTCACGTGGTTATGTTTATACCAGTGCTACAAATTATTCATTTGGCATTCATAGAATGTTATATGATTACTATGATTATCATAATTCAGTTGGAAACATTGGTATGAAAGGTAATAGAAATAATGTTTGGGAAACAGGATCTGGAGCTGAATATGTACGACCTATCCTAGTATTTGATTCAAATATATATAATGGATCAGGTAGTAAATCAAATCCATATACTTTAGTTCCAAGAGAAATGTATAATTACTAAAAAAACATAAATAAAAAACTTCAAGTAATTAAACTTGAAGTTTTTTATTTCTTTTTAATAAATAGACTAAGTATTAATAGAGATATAAATATAATTATTATTATTGTTATTGTAACTAATAAATAGTAATAATTTAAATCATTGTTATCTTTCCATATTCCTAGTTTGTTCTTTTTAGCTATTTTTTGTTTTTCTTTTAAGATATTTGTATATTTATAATCACCATATAGGTATGCTACTTTAGCATATCCTTTTTCGATTATTTTTTCTTGTAGCAAGTTATTATCTACAAATACCCAGGCTAGGTATCTATCATATTTATCTTGAATATCGGAGTTAGGATCAAATTCTAAATATATTTCTTTGGCATTTTTTAATTCATCACAGGTATAGTTTTTAGCATCCATAGCATATGGTTCTTCTAATTGCTTTTCATGTTGTAATTCGGGTGAGTTAATTGCCAAAAATCTTACCTTTATAGTTTCATCTTGATAATTAAATCTAGCAGTATCCCCGTCGATACATTTATTTAAACTAACTTTTATTTTATCTTCTTTTATATTAATAGCATTTATATTACAAATTAATAATAAAAAGATAAAAATAAATAATAATATTTTTTTCAAATTATCACAACCTCTAAAAATATTATAATACATTTTTATAATATTTTTTCATAAAAAAAGGAAATCAAGAAAAAAACAATAATAATATAAGTAGGAGGAGTTAATTATGGAAAATATTGAACAATATGCTGAAACAATTTTTGAACAAATAAAACATACTGATGAAATAGGAAATGAGTATTGGTATGCAAGGGAACTACAAAAAGTATTAGAGTATAAAGAATGGCGTAAATTTAAAATGGTAATAAAAAAATCAATGTTTTCATGTAATTATAGTAATAATGATCATCTTGAACACTTTGTCCAATTGGACAAGGAGTTAAAAGTAGGGAATAATGCTAGAATGATGATATTAGATTATAAACTGTCCAGATATGCATGTTATCTGATTGCCCAAAATGGTGACTCAAGAAAGAAAGTAATAGCACTTGCACAAACTTATTTTGCCATTCAAACCCGTAAGCAAGAAATATTAGAAAATTTGTCTGAAGATGAGAAAAGAATAGAAATAAGAAAAAGAGTTAGAAAAGGTAATTTAGGTTTAAATCAAACGGCTATAAGATGTGGAGTAAAAGATATGGCTAGATTTACCAATGCAGGTTATAAGGGATTATATAATGGAGAGACTGCTGATGATATAGCCAAAAGAAAAGATTTGAGATATCGTGAAGATATTTTAGATCATATGGAAAGTACTGAACTAGCTAATAATTTATTTAGAATTGTGCAAACGGATGATAAATTAAAACGGGATAAAGTTGATAATGAATATAAAGCTTGTGATACGCATTTTGAGATTGGTAGAAAGGTCAGAAAGGCTATTAAAGATATGGGAGGTACGATGCCGGAAGAATTACCTACTCCTAAAAGTTCAATTAATGATTTAAAAATGTCAAATAAAGATAAAAAAAGTGTTTTAAAATAAGGATAAATATGTTATAATACCTAAGGTTGTTAGGAAGTGTATAAATATGAAGAAAAGAAATATAGCTATAATTGCTCACGTAGACCATGGTAAAACTACTTTAGTAGATAAGTTATTACAATGTTCAGGAACTTTTAGAGCAAATGAAGAAGTTCAAGAAAGAGCAATGGATTCTAATGATATTGAAAGAGAACGTGGAATTACTATTTTAGCTAAAACAACAGCTATTAATTACAATGATTATCGTATTAATATTCTAGATACACCAGGACATGCTGATTTTGGTGGAGAAGTTGAACGTATCATGAATATGGTTGATGGTGTTTTACTTGTTGTAGATGCTTATGAGGGTACTATGCCTCAAACAAAATTTGTATTAAAAAAAGCAATGGAAGCACATGTTAAACCAATTGTTGTTGTTAATAAAATAGATAAAGATTCAGCAAGACCAAAAGAAGTAATTGATGAGGTAATGGATTTATTTATTGAATTAGGTGCAGATATTGAAGATTTGGATTTCCCAGTTGTATATTGTTCAGCTATTAATGGAACATCATCATATTCACCGGAAATTGATTCTCAAGAAGAAGGTATGCAAAAAATTCTTGATATGATTATTAAATATATTCCTGAACCAGATACTGATATTAATGGATCATTACAATTTCAACCAGCTTTACTAGATTATAATGACTTTGTTGGGCGTATAGGTATTGGTCGCGTTAAAAGAGGCCAAATTAAATTAAATGAAATGGTTAGTTGTTGTCGTGTAGATGGTTCTATTAAACAATTTAGAGTTGCTAAAATATACGGTTTCTTAGGATTAAAAAGAATAGAGATAGATCATGCAGAGGCAGGAGATATTGTTGCTATAGCTGGATTACCTGATATTTCTGTTGGTGAAACAGTATGTAATGTTGGTCAAGAAGATCCACTTCCACTTTTGCGTATTGATGAGCCAACTTTGCAAATGACATTTGGTGTTAATACATCACCATTCTGTGGTAGAGAAGGTAAAATAGTTACTGCTCGTAAGATAGAAGAAAGATTAATAAAAGAAACTGAAAGGGATGTATCTTTAAAAGTTGCTCCAAATGATGCTGAATCATTTATTGTATCAGGTCGTGGAGAATTACATTTATCTATTTTAATTGAAAATATGCGTCGTGAAGGATTTGAACTTCAAGTATCTAAACCTCAAATAATTGAAAAAGAAATAGATGGTAAAAAATGTGAACCATTTGAAGATGTTCAAATTGATGTTTCCGATGAATATGTAGGTTCTGTTATTGAAGCATTAGGTAACCGTGAAGGAACAATGGAAAATATGGTTAATAATAATGGTCAAGTTAGACTTAATTATATTGTTCCAACGCGTGGTTTAATCGGTTTTATGACTGAGTTTATGACTATGACAAAAGGATATGGAATTATTAATCATGCATTCCGTGAATATCGTCCACTTGCTGGTGCTACAGTAGGTAGAAGAAAAGCTGGTGTACTTGTTTCTATGGAAAATGGTAGTGCTACTGCTTATTCACTTGGTGCATTAGAAGATCGTGGTGTTATGTTTATTGAACCAGGTACTGAAGTATATGAGGGTATGATTGTTGGTGAAAATAATCATGATAACGATTTAGCTGTTAATGTTGTTAAAGGTAAAAACTTAACTAATACACGTAGTTCATCAAAAGATCATACTGTTGTATTAAAAAGACCAAGAGTATTATCTTTGGAAGTATGTTTAGATTATATTAATGATGATGAATTAGTTGAAGTAACCCCAAAAAGTTATAGAATGCGCAAAAAAATCTTAAATACTGAATTAAGAAAAAAAGCAGATGCAAAGAAAAATATGGCTTAGGCCATATTTTTTAATTATTTTCAATTAAAATTGATATTAATTTTTTAGCATTTACTCCTTTAATATTCATTAATTTGGGGTACATACTTATTTCAGTAAAACCAGGCATAGTGTTTATTTCATTAAAATAGATTTCTTTATTGTCAATGTCATATAAAAAATCAACTCTACTTAAATCTTTACAACCTAGAATATGAAATATTTTTTTAGCTGTTGATTGAATTTCTTTTTTTAATTTAGTATTTATATTAGCTATATCAGTTTCAATTTTGGTTTTATATTTAGCCTTATAATCATAAATACAACCATTATTTAAAATAATTCCAATATCCGAAACAATAGTTTTCTTTTTATCCTGTAAAATTGCACATTCATATTCTTCTTTATTTTCAATATATTGTTCTAATATAATGCTATTATCATATTTTAATGCTTCATTAATACATTTTAAAGCTTCTTTTTTGTTTTTGGCAACATTAATACCTAAAGAAGAACCACACTTACAAGGTTTAATAATTATTGGGTATTCAATTTCATTTAAATTCATATCTTTTTGATATATATAGTACTTTACTTGCTTAATATTATATTTTTCAAGTATTAGTTTGGTTAGTAATTTATCATAGGAAATTATACTGGAATAAGAATCACAACCTACATAGTTTATATTATTTAATTCAAATAAACTTTGTAATTTACCATCTTCAAATGTATTACCATGAATAATTGGAATTACTACATCATATTTTTTAGCAAATTTAATAGTATTATCAATTATTTTTTTATCTTCTTTTAACCATTTGGGCGTTATTTTGATATTTTTATTTAATAAATACCAATTATTGTTATAATCAATACCAACTATATCGTAATTGTATTTTTTAGTATCAATATTTTTAATTACAAAATTAACAGAATCACAAGACACTTCATGTTCATAAGAATTACTGCCAAATAAAATTAATATTTTTTTTATATAAATCACCTAATAAATTTTATGTGAAAATAAGATAATATTGCTTTTAAAATAGATTTATTTTCAAAATTATGATAAACTAGATATGTATAAGAAAAAAGGTGAAAAAGATGGGAAAGATAATTGCATTTGTTAATCAAAAGGGTGGAGTAGGAAAAACTACTTCAAGTATAAATCTTGCAGCATCTTTAGGGTTGTTAGGTAAAAAAACTTTATTAATCGATTTAGATCCACAAGGTAATACAACAACAGGTATAGGTATTAATAAAGGCGAAATAAAAGCTAGTGTTTATGAATTATTAACTGATAAAGCTGAATTAAAGGATGTAATTGTACGTTCTGAATTTGATAATTTATATGTTATTCCAGCTTCAATTAATTTAGCTGGTGCTGATATGGAATTAGTTGAAATAGCTCGTACACAACAAGGATTTGTTCCACAAAGACAATTAAAAAAGCATTTAGATCGTATATCTAAATTATTTGATTATATCATCATCGATTGTCCACCATCTTTAAATTTAATTACTACTAATGCTTTAACAGCTGCTAATTCAGTAATTATTCCTGTTCAATGTGAATTTTTTGCTCTTGAAGGAATAATGCAACTATTAAATTCAATTGTATTAGCTCAAAAGAAATTAAATCCAAATCTTCAAATAGAAGGTGTATTATTAACTATGTTAGATAGTCGTACTAATTTAGGTTTGGAAGTAGTTGAAGAAATAAAAAGTTATTTTAAAGAAAAGGTATATGATACAATTATTCCAAGATTAGTTAAGTTATCAGAAGCTCCTAGTCATGGAAAACCAATATACGCATATGATGCTAAGAGTCATGGTACAACAGCTTACCTAAACTTAGCTAAAGAGGTGATTGAAAGAAATGGAAAATAAAAAACGCGCTTTAGGACGTGGTTTAGAACAATTATTTGATAATGAAAGTATTGATTTAAATAGTTTTGAACAAAGTGTTTATGAATCAATAAATAAAGAAGAAATTGTGGATGTTGATGTTAATGAATTAAGACCGAATCCATATCAACCACGTCGTGTTTTTGATGATGAAGCTTTAGATGATTTAACTGCTTCAATAAGAGAACACGGAATTTTTCAACCTATTATTGTTAAAAGAAGTATTAAAGGTTATGAAATAATAGCTGGTGAAAGACGTGTTAGAGCTGCTAAAAAAGCTGGATTAGATAAAGTTCCAGCTATTATCCGTGATTTAGATGATGGTCAAATGATGGAAATAGCTTTACTAGAAAATCTTCAAAGAGAAAATTTAAATGCTATTGAAGAAGCTTTAGCTTATAAAGCAATGCTTGAAAAGTTTGCTATTACTCAAGATGAATTAAGTGAAAAAGTAGGTAAAAGTAGAAGTCATGTTACTAATACTTTAGGATTACTTAGATTACCTGCTGAAGTACAAGAAATGGTAGCTAATAATTCATTAAGTATGGGTCATGCTCGTGTATTATCTAAGCTTGAAGATAATGATAAAATAATTGCTTTAGCTCATGAAATAGTAGACAATAAATTACCAGTTCGTGATATTGAAAGAAAAGCAACTGTTGAAGAGAAAAAGGTAAAAATAAATAAGCCTGTTAAAGAAAGAGATAAAGAATATATTTATGCTGAAGAATTATTAAGAGAAAAGTTAGATACTAGAGTAAGAATTCAAGACAATAAAATTGTTATTTCTTTTACTAATACAGCTGATTTAAATAGAATTTTAGATACAATAAATTTAGGTGATTAGAAATGGTAGATTTTTTATTAAAAAAAGAAGTAATTGCTCCTGTTGTAATTATTTTTGTTAGTGTTATTATTTATTATATTTTAATACATATTGTTAATCGTATTCATAAGATAAAAGTAGCACGTCAAAATGATAAAAAGAGAAATACTTTAAAAAGTATAGTCAATAACATTATTAAATACTTTATTATTGTTGTTGATTTAACGATGATTTTGGAAGTATATGGCATTGATACTAAATCTATTATAGCTTCTCTTGGAGTATTAAGTTTAGTAGCTGGTTTAGCTCTACAAGATGTCTTAAAGGATTTTATTGTTGGTATAGCTGTGTTACTAGAAGATCAATTTGCAATTGGAGATATTGTAGAAATTAATGGATTTAAAGGAACAGTAACTAAATTTGGTGTTAGAACAACTAGAATTAAAGCTTATACTGGTGAGGTTAAAATAGTTGCTAACCGTAATATTTCAGAATTAATTAACTATACAGTTAATGAAAA
This sequence comes from Bacilli bacterium, assembly GCA_017527675.1. Taxonomy (GTDB): domain Bacteria; phylum Bacillota_I; class Bacilli_A; order RF39; family UBA660; genus RGIG6635. The sequence continues at coordinate 66,277 of JAFXPU010000002.1, read as the reverse complement.
TATTTTCTTAATTGATGTTATGGTTTCTTACTCAGATGATATTCCAAAAGTTAAAAAAGTATTAGATGATATTTGTAAAAAACAAGCAAAAGGAACAGACTATATATACGAAGTTTTAGGTGTAGATGATTTAGGAGATAATGGAGTAGTTATTAAAGTAGCTATTACTTGTCCTTATGAAGAAAGAATATCTTTAGGACGAAAATTCAAAGAAGAAGTAAAATTAACATTTGATAAAGAAGGTATTGAAATACCATTCCCACAGGTGGTGGTTCATAATGGAAAATAATTATAAATTAGATAGCGTTGTAATTATGAAAAAGGAACATCCATGTGGTGCTAATAAATGGCAAATTGTTAGAATGGGTGCCGATATTAAAATTAAATGTTTAAATTGTGGTAGAACAATAATGTTACCACGAATTGAATTTAACAAAAAATTAAAAAAAGTTGAAACATATTAGGAGGAAAAATGGCGACTAAGAAGTTAAAAAAATTAGATATTGGGCCAATAATGCTTATTATTTTTATAAGTATAGCATTACTAATATTGAGTTTCTTACTAAATAAAATAGGTTTTAAAGGTTATATGACTGATGCTCAAACACATCAAAAAACCATTGTAACTGTTAATAACATATTTAGTAAAGAAGGACTAAAATATATTTTTGGTAATTCAGTTTTCCATTTTAAAATGATTGAACCAATTTCTATATTAATTATGTCATTTATAGCTTTATCAATATTAGAAGCAAGTGGTCTTTTAAATCATTTATTAAAACCATTTAGAAATATTAAATCAAATTATATAACATTTATAGTTTTATTTGTAAGTATGATATCTACCTTTTTTGGTGATTATTGCTATGCATTGTTACTACCATTATTTGGTTTAGTTTATAAATATTTAGGACGTAATCCTAAAAATGGTATTATGATATCATTTGTTGGTATTACTATGGGTTATGCTTCTGGCTTATTTTATAATTATCAAGATATTTTCTTAAGTGATTATAGTGCATTAGCAGCACAAGATGTTATTTCAGATTTTAAATATGAACCAATGTCATTAATATATATAAAAATAATATCAACATTTATCTTAGCAATAGTTGGAACAAATGTTGTTGATAAAAAATTTAATAAAAAAGTACGTAAAAGTGAAGCAGATGAAGAAAAATTTATTGAATCTCCAACGGCTTTAAAAGTAACAAGTGTTGTTTTTACATTATTAATTGCATTTGTTATTTATTCAATTATTCCAGGATTACCTTTTTCAGGATTATTACTTGATCAAGAAGATGGATTATATATAACTAAATTGTTAAGTGATTATGCTCCTTTTAAAGAAGGTCATTTATTAGCTATACTTGCTATTGCTATGATATGTGGTTATATATATGGTAGAATTTCAAGAAATATTAAAAATACTCGTGAATATAATAAATCTATATCTAAATCATTTGAAAATACAGGGTTCTTATTTGCAATATTATTCTTTTATTCTATTATGTTAAGTATTTTAGAATATACGCAAATAGATGATGTAATATGTTTAAATCTAGTGGAATTTATGGGATCTTTGGAATTTAATGGTTTATTCTTAATTATTCCTGTATTTATAATTTGTATGTTGATGACTATCTTTATGCCAACAACAACAGATAAATGGATGATTTTATCACCAATTATGGTACCACTATTATTAAGAGCAAATATTTCTCCTGCTTTTTCTCAGATGATTTTTCAATCTGCTGATTCTGCTGGTAAATGTTTTAGTCCAATTTATATTTACTTTATTGTTATGCTTGGTTTACTTTATAAGCATGATGATAATGGTGAAGAGGTTAAGATGTTTGCAACTATGAAAAAAATTGCTCCAATTACATTGATTTTAACAATTGTTTGGTTAGTAATAATTGTAGGTTGGTATTTATTAGGATTTAAAATTGGTGTTAATACATATCCAACAATATAAAAAAGAGAAATATTATTTCTCTTTTTTTTAATTCCAATTTATATTTATAGTATATTTACTATTACCTCTATAGTTTCCTTTATCATCAAAGTCATCTTCAGTATCATAAGTAAATACAGTTAATTCAATAGGTGATGTTACTTTATCTATTTCTACTAAATATAATTTAATAGAAGTAAATAGATTATAGTCTTTAACATCATCTTTAGTTAAATGACTATACCATGCACCAATTTCTTGATTAACGTCATCATATAAATAAACGTAGAAATATGGATTAAAAACATATTCATCTGTTATTTCTGTTATGGTTTTAGAAATATATTCATCTCCAACATAGAATGATATGGTATAACCTATTTTATAATCATTAACATTTTCATAGTTGTTCATATAATTTAAAAATCTATTTTTAACATATCCTTGTACGATGCTTTCATCATTAGTATAAAAAGCACTAAAGAATAAATCTTTTAAAGATGTTTTATCTGTATAATAATCTTTAACCAATGTAGAATAGTCCTCATATAAACCAATGGTTATTGGATTATCGTCTACATATTTTTCTTCTTCTATTTTTACCTCTTCTTGTTCTTGCGGTTTAATCTCTTTCTTTTCTTTTTTTATTTCTTCTTTTTTGCTATTACATCCAGTTAAAATAAGAAACCCAAGTAATAAGATTACTTGGATTTTTTTATTTATTTTTCGATGTCGACACATGATAACATTAAACTACCACAAGAGTTTGCTGAGTGATCATTAAACCCATATTCACCAAATGTAAATGCACAAATAAATGGTGCTCCATTTGTTTTTTCTTTCATAATGTTATACATAGACATTAATTCTTCATCACTCATAATATATTTTCTTTTTCCACAATGGAAGAATAAATATGCTCCAGCTTCACCTTTAGTTTTAGCATTTAATTTATCAATAGAGTTATCTAAGCAATCAACAAAATCTTCTCCAGTTGCATGCATTAAATTAATACATGTACCAACAGCTACATTATTACTCATAATAACTGTATTGTCTTCTTTAGAGAATACTGGTTGTCTTACTAATGTTACTGAATTAATTGGATCTTTAACACTAAATGGATAAATAACTGATGCATCTAAAGCATTAATACCTTTAACATCTTCAAGTGGGAATTTAGTCCATTCAGAGAATTTAACTAATGCTGGTTGATTATCAATTTCAGCTATTGTTCTTTCATCTTCAATTTTAGTTATAATACCAGAAGTACCTGTTTCTTTATAAGGAACTTCATATACAGCATTAATACCTTTTTTGTTATAAATTAACATAATAGCACAACCATTAGTAACAATTTTTTCATTAGTAAATACTTTCCATTTACCTTCAAATTCGTTATCAGCAGCACTACCACCAAATACTGGAATACGTCCAACTACATCTTGAACACCTTTTAAATAATTTTCTTCTTCACCTGGTGTTGCTAACATATAGATGTAAGATGGTTTAATGCTACAATTTGAATTTTTAATAGCAGCAATAGTTGCTTTTTTACCTGCTTCACGAGCATTACCTTCATTTTCAACTATTCCACAACCAATTCTAATATCATCATCTGCAAAAACCATGGCTGCTGTTTGACCAGTTGCTTCAGATAGGAATCCATCATTTGTAACAATAGCTTCAGATGAAGTACAACCAATAAATGGAATATCAGTTACACTTTTAATACCTTCACTAATTTTTTCTAAATCATGTTCCTCTGATGTAAAAACTAAAGCAACTTTAGGATTTTCTATTTCTTTTAAGGCACTTGTAATAGTTTGTTGACCACTCATATAGCTATCAGAAATGGTACTATGCCCAATATTTGCTTTAAACATATCATCACTCCTCTATTCTTTTACTATATAAAATTATAACATTTAAAGTTAAATAATACAATACATCTTGCTTGAACTAATTAAAAAATATAGTATAATATTTTTAGGTGATTGTATGACTATTAAAGATAACATGAATAGACACAATTTATATTTAAGTCCTTATGCGACAAAGGACGAAGAAAGTATTAGATTAGATAAATTTGATGCGGATATTCGTCCTAGTTTCTTTCGTGATATTGATCGAATTATTTATTCTTTATCTTATACAAGATATATTGATAAAACACAGGTATTTAGTAATAATGAAAATGATAATATTAGTAAACGCATGACACATGTTCAAATGGTTAGTAAAATAGCTCGAACTATTAGTCGTGGTTTAGGTTTAAATGAGGATTTAACAGAGGCTATTGCTTTAGCTCATGATTTAGGTCATGTACCATTTGGCCATACAGGTGAATATATTTTAAATGATATTACTTTAAAATATACTGGTCGTATGTTTAATCATAATGTTCATAGTATGCGTATTTTAAAGGATGTTGAAAACAATGGTAAAGGATTTAATATAAGTATTCAAGTTCTTGATGGAGCATTATGTCATAATGGGGAATTTGTTTCCAATGAGTATTATCCTAAAACAAAAACTAAAGAAGAATTTTTGGATGAATATGAAAGATGTTATGCTGATACGGAAACCTTAAAACATTTAAGACCAATGACGCTTGAGGGATGTGTTGTGAGAATATCTGATGTAATTGGTTATATAGGACGCGATATTGAGGATGCCATTCGCCTAAATGTTATTGATATTAATGATATTCCTGCTAATATTCGTGCGGTTTTGGGTACTACTAATGGAGAAATAATAAATACAGTTATTATGGATATTTTAAATAATAGTTTGGATAAACCATATATTAAATTAAGTGATGATATTTATAAAGCAATTGTTGATTTAAAGAAATTTAATTATGAAAATATTTATAGTAAGGCTAATACTAAAGAACAAATTGATAATTATAAATTAATGTTTAATAAACTATTTGAAGCATGTTTATATCATGTTAAAAATGATATTAAAGATGCTGATATATATAAAGTTTATCTTGATTATATGTGTGATGATTATATGAATAATACATCTGATGAACAAAAGGTTGTTGATTATATAGCTGGTATGACAGATGATTATTTAATTAGCCAATATCATAAATATGGAAAAGGGTTTTAACTCTTTTTTTGTTTTTTTTCAAAAAAATATAACAATAATTGAATTAATATGTTATAATGTACTAAGATAGAGGTGTGTGTAATGAAAAGAGAAAACGTTGTTTTCAAAAAAAGATATTTATTTATTGCTTTATTTATAGCATTAATTGCAGGAATTAGTTTTGGTTATGCAGAGTTAAAAACAACTTTAAGTATCAATGGTGACGCTAAGATTTCAAGAGTAGGTTGGAATGTACATTTCAAAAATTTAGCTATTACAAACGGTTCTTATTTAAATCCAGATGCAACAACATCTGAACCTGGAAATACTGCTGTAATTGATACAACAGATGATACTAAAATTACTTTTAATGTAACTTTAAAAGAACCAGGTCAATTTTTTGAATTTGGTTTTGATATTGCTAATGATGGTACATTAGTAGCTTTATTAGATGATTTAAGAGAAAATGGTGATGATGTTTCATCTTTAGCTTATGTAACTTATTCTGTAACTGGTATGCCAGCTGAAGGTAGTACTTTAGCTCCAGGATCAGCTAATTATCAACATGTTGTTATTAGAGTTGAATTCCCATTTGATATAAATGCTGAAGATTTACCAGGTGCTGATTTCACATTCTCAAAATCATATGAATTAGACTATGTTCAAAATCAATAAGAGTATTAAATGCTCTTTTTTTTATATCAAAAAAATGATAAAATTATAATGGAATATAGGGATAGTATGATAGAGAAGAAGAAGAAAAATATTTACAATTTAGTTATTTTAACAAGTATTCTTATATATATTTTAATATATAGATTTTTTGTGTACTCAAATGTATTAAAATATGCTGATGCTATAACTACATCTGTGTTAATGATTATTACTTCTTTGGCTATTTATTTTTATGGCTTTAAAAGAAAGGTTAATTTAAAACACAATAAAGTATTTATATCAATTATAGCTATTTTTGCAACTTTGTATTTTGCTTTAATATATGGTATTGGTTTTACTTCGTCTTTTTTAAAAAATGCTTATTCCTTAAAACCATTATCAATTATAAATAATACATTTTTTTTAATATTAATTATTATATTAGAGGAAATACTTAGATTTGTTTATATTAAAGCTAATAAAAAGAGTAAAGCAAATATTATTGTTTTTACCTTAATATTAGCTTTATTAGATATAATTATTAATATAAGATTTGATGTTTTAACTGATAGTTATGAATTGTTTGATGTAGTATCTACGATTATGTTACCATCAATTCTTAAAAATATAATGTGTACTTATGCAGTATACTATGCTGATTATAAAGGACCATTATTATATAGATTTTTAACTGAATTATATATATTTATTGTACCAATTGTACCTGATTTAAATGATTATATTAATAGTTTGGGCCTATTATTATTACCATTTTTAATCACTATAACAATGTCTAGACAAACGGATTCAAAAGTCAAATTAGAAGAAGAAAAACGTTCATTCTTTAAATTGAGTGATATTCCATTTGCTGTTGCAGCTGTTATAATATACTGCTTAATTGCGGGTATTGGGCCTTATAAATTAGTGGGTATTGAAACTGGATCAATGACTCCAAGATTAAATGTTGGGGATGCGGTTATAATATCTAAAAATTTTAGTGTTGACAAGTTAAAAGAAGGCGACATTATTGCCTTTAAAACTGATGAAAAAGAATTAATTGTTCATCGTATTATTAAAGTTAATAGTGATAATACATTTATTACCAAAGGTGATTATAATAATGTAGCTGATAAAGGATATGTAAAAAAAGAGCAAATTAAAGGTAAAGTTGTTTTTAGTATACCTTATATAGCATATCCGGCTATTATGTTTAAGTAGGTGAAATATGAATAATACAAATAAAATAATAGTATTAGGATTTTTAATATTAGGATTATTTTTGGCTTCATTTATATCATTTTTAAATGATGCTATTAATTATGCCATTGTTTTTGTAACTATTATGGCAATTCTAATTATTTATTTAGTATATTTAATGATTAGAAAAACAGACGACGAATCTAATTATTTAAGAACTATAAAAAGAATATTGCGTATATATAATTCAGATATTGTTTATTTGGAAAACGAATATAATTTTGCTAATGATGATGTTTTAAAGGTAAAAAGTTTTAATGATCTTGTAAAAGCTCATGAGCAATTAGATACACCTATTATGTACTTAGGCGAGGATAATTCTAGTGTTTTTATGGTTAAAACTGATAAGGAATTATTATATTATGTTTTTTATAAAAATGATAAAAGTAAATCCTTGTTTGTTGAAAAAATTAACAAACATTTAGATTTAATAGATGAGAAAAAATTAACAGATGATATTGATTCAAATACAATTGTTAAATTAAGTAATGATAAAACATATAAAGTTATTTTAATCAAGAAATAATGTAGTATAATAGAATTAGTTAGGAGTAATTATGAAAAATAAAATAAACGTTGATAACCGTAGATTAGGCCTAATAGTATTATGTGGATTAGGCTTTATATTCTTAGTAACTATTTTGATATATTTATTTCATTTTAGATCTTTATCATCATTAGAAAAGAAGAATATTAGAGAGAAAAATAGTGAAATAATTAACTATTTAAATTACTTAGATGTAGATGCAAAAGATGACGAAAAATATATTGTTTATGCTTTGATATATAATAAAATAGAATTAAATAAAAATAGGTTAACGGGTGAAGAAATAGCAACATTTATTAAGGATAATTTTAATAAAGAAATTACTAAAGATGATATTAAAAATGTTGGTATTACACCATATATGTTAGATAATAATGTATCTTATGAACCTGGAAATGATACTTATTCAATAGTTTTTAATACTGTTGATGCTAGTACTATTTCTAAAAAAGAAATAGCATACTATAAAGTAAAAAAAATGAGTAAGGTAAACCGTAAGAAATATAAGGTTACATATGAAAAATATGTTATTGAAAATCCATATGAAGTTTTAAATTATTATATGGAACAAAATACGCAAAAAAAAGAACAAGATTTAATCGATTTAAGCCCAATAAAAAGTTATTTAATGGGTTCTGGTTCGTTATCATCATTTAAAAAAGTAATCAATGAGGATGATATTAAGAATTTTGCTAAATATGATAAAAAAATTAGTATTATTTTTGTTGTCAAAGATGATGAATTATTAATAGATAAGATAAAGTAGGTGAAGTATGAAAAAAGTATTAACTAATAAGTATTTTATAATAGCTATAGCATTTTTAATTATTCTTTTAGCTTGCTTCATTTTCTTTAAAAAATCAAAGAAAATGACTAATTTAGAGAAAATAAAAGTTGAAGAAACTAGTAATGAAATAGCTGATTATTTAGAGGAAATAACAGAACATGATGATGAAAGCGGTAAATATATTTGTTTTGCTATTGAATATCTTTATAATAATACCGATAAAAACGTTTTTAGCGCTAATGAAATAATTGAAGTTGTTAACAAATATTTTGATAAAGAATATGATATTGATGCAGTTGCAAGTATTGGAATTACTCCTTATATGGCTGATAAGGGAATTGTGTTTGATCTTAGTAATGCTAGTTATACTTATAATAAATCTAATATAAAATCAGACATTGCGAAAACTAAAATTGTTAAATTTGAATTAAAGAAAATTAAAAAAATAAATAACAAAAAATTTGAAGTAACATTTAGTAAATATGTAGTTGATAATCCTTATAAAATCTTGAATTATTATAATGATATTAGTCTTTTAAATAATAAATTTAAAGATAACCAAAATAACGTTGATACTAAGGCTATATCTGATTATTTAAAGGGAAAAGCTAAGGCTAAAGAAGTTAAAAAAATGATTACTAAAGACAATATTTCCAAGATAGGAAAAGTTGATAATGATGTAATTGTTGAATTTGCTGTTAAGGATAATAAATTAATAATAGAAAAAATCAAGTAAACTTATCAAGTTTGCTTTTTTTTTAGGCTAAAATGTGATAAAATTATTATGTATAATAAGATAATAAGATAGTAAAGGTATGGGTTTATATGATTAAGAAGTTAGCTTTAAAATTAAAATTAAATAAATTCACTATAATAGCAAGCGTAGTCTTGTTTTTAATAGTGTCTATTTCTTTAGGAAGTGCATTTTTAAAAAGCACATTATCAATTAATGGTAATTCAACAATTAAAAAGAGCAGTTGGATTATCTATTTTGATGATGTAGAAAAATCTATTGATTCAGTTGAATCAGAAAATGATGCTAAAATTGTCGATCGAGCTAAAACCCGTATTGAGTTTGAAGCTGACTTAAAACAACCTGGCGACTTTTATGAATTTACGGTATATACAGTAAACGATGGTTCTATTGATGCCATGGTAGAATCTATTGATAAGTTTGAATTAACTGATGAACAAAAAGCTTATTTAGATTTTGATGTTACTTATGATAATGGTGATCCAATCTTACCTTGTGATCCACTTGATGCTGGTACAAGAAGATGGATTAAAGCTATAGTTAAATTTAAAGATCATTTACCTTTAGAAGATTATCCAACAGAAGATGTGCATCTAGAATTATTCTTTAATATTAATTATGTTCAAAAACAAAATACATGTACGCCTGAACCTAGAAAAAATCAACATGTTTTAACAATTAAACCTAAAGGTGGTGTATATGCTAATCGTTTAGCTGATACAAGAATTTATCTTGAGAAAAATGAAACATATACAGTTGCAATGCCAACACGTGAATTATATAACTTTAAGGGTTGGACAGTTACATCACCAGAAGAAAATGGAACATATGATTTTACTAATGATGTATTTACTATGGGTGATGAAGACGTAACAATTGAAGCTACTTGGGAAGAAGGAGATTATGTTGCTCGTATTATGACAACATATTATCCAACTATTCAAGATGCTTTTGATGCTGCTAAGCATGCTGACTTTGCTGATAATACAGTTTATTTATTGAAAGATACAACAGAATATCCAGTAAATAATACTACTGACGATTTTGTATTTAACTTAGGTGGTCATACAGTAAATGGAACGATTACCAATTCAGCTGCTGGTAATATTGCTTTAACAAATGGACGTGTAGTTGCTAGAACAGAAGACAAAGAAGCCTTTATAAACTATGGTCATTTGGATTTAGGTTTAAATGATGGATTTGTTTATGTTGAAAATAGTATTGCTTTAATTGGTAATGCTGTTGGTTTAACTAATAAAGACGGTTCTGAATTCTATTTCTATGATGGTTATATTGAAGGTTTATCAGGTTTAGTTGGTGGTTATACTGATAAAGCAGAAAACTATTATGTATTTGCTGACCATAATGATGAAAGAAATTGTCAAAGAATATATTTAGTACGTAATCCATCACGTGCTGTTGCTCGTACGTCAACTCCATATACAAAAGATGTTTATTATTACAATTTACAAGACGCTTTTATTTCAGCTAAATTAAACAAAGAAGCCTTAACACCAGATTTAGATTCAAACTTTATAGTTTATGCTCATCGTAATTTTGAAGCACCTTATGAAATAGAAATTCCTGAAAACTCAAGATTATTCTTTGACACTATGGGTCATACAGTATCAATTGGTAATACAGTTACTAATAATGGATATTTCAAGATACTAAGTTCTGCTGAAGACGATGGTAAATTAAAAACATCATTTACAATCATTAATAATGGTGTTATGGATATTGATGATGTTGATCTTGTAGCAACAACTGATAGTAACGTAATTCAAAATAATAATACTTTAAACTTAGATGATACAGAAATTACTTCTAAAGGTGGATATGGTATTTATAATAATACTGATGCCGTAATTACCTTTACTGAGGATACATTAATTGATTCAACTGGTAATTATGGTTTATATAATAAATCAGATAATTTAGTTGTTGATGATGGTACTATTTATGGTTTATATAATACTGGTTCAATTGTCTTAGATGAAAATACTAAATTACATGTTTATAAAATAGATGATAGAAATTATATTCCAGCTATTACTAATACAGGAACTATTACAATGAATGCTGGTGAAATAAGTACAAACTATGATACAACAATGATATACAATAGAGGAACTATTACTGTAAATGATGGTACTATTTCATCTCAAACAACAGGTATATCTAATTACTATGATGGCTATGGTACTGTTAATGCTAATGGTGGTTTAATAACTAGCCAAGGTAATGCTATTTCATCAGGTACTGTTAATGTTAATAATAATGGCGAAATTAAATCAGTTAATGGAATTGCTATTAGTGGTGCAACTGTTAATGTTTATGCTGGTGATGTTTATTCTGATAACGATACTGCTATATCTTGCGGTGGTCAAACTGTTAATGTTTATGGTGGACTTGTTAAAGGTGAAAATATTGGTATCAGTAGTTGCAACGTTAATATTTCTGCTGGTGAGATAACTGGTAAAAATTATGGTGTTTATTCAAATAATTCTTTAACAGTTACTGGTGGTAAGGTTACATCAGAAAGTCGTGCAGTTTCGGTTTCATCTGCTACTATTTCTGGTGGTGAAGTGTTATCAGCAAATGATGCATTGGTTACAACTAACTTAAATATCAGTGGTGGTAAAGTACATAGTAGTGAAGCTAATGCCATTACGGTAATGGGTACTGGTACAATTACAGGTAGTGAAACAGATATCTATGGTGAAAACTATGGCGTTTATAATAAAGGATCTTTAACAATAGGCAGTTTTGAAGACACTGATGAAGATGAGCCAGAAGATTATCCAGTAATTATTGGTGGTGCTTATGGTTTATATATTGATGGACCTGTTACTAATTTCTATGATGGTATTTTAAAAGGTCAAGTAGATGGTTATGAAGGTCGTATTACTGGTTTACCACTTGCCTGCGTTGGTGGTGAAGGTGAAGAAGAAATTGATGGAAACTTATATCAAACTGATTTTATTGTTCATTATGAAAATTGGTTAAAAGTTGGTGATACAGAATATAATTCTATCGATGCTGCATCTAAAGCTATTGGTGAAGGTGAAACAGGTACCATTACAGTTATTAAAGATGCTGATTTAGTATTTACTCAACATTTTGTTGATAATGGTACAGAAGAAACTGGCTATAAACATATTACATTTGATTTAAATGGTCATACAATTACAAGTACTCAAACAATATACAATGATTCTGATGTAACAATTGTTGATGACAGTAATTTAGGTACAATAAAACCAACAAGAATTGCTGGTATTACAAATAGAAATAAATTAACTATTGAAGCTGGTAATTATTTATCAGAAGTAGTAGATGAAGTTATCATAAATGAATCTGGTCTACTTACAATTAACAATGCTTATTTTAATGTTAATAAATATGCAATTACTAACGATGCTAATTTAGTTATAAATGATATCAATATTGAAGAATCATTTGCTGGTATTAACAACAGAGGTAACACAACTGTTCATGGTGGTACTATTACTGGTTCAGATATGGGTATTTCATCACCATACAACTATAATGTTGGAACTGTTTATGTTGATGGTGGAACAATATTTGGCGAAAATTATGGTATTGGGGGAGCTGGTGCTACTATTCATGTTGATGGTGGTAGTGTAGAAGCTAATGCTCATAATGCTTTATATTCTTACTATGGTAGTATTACAGTTTCCAATGGTGAAGTTAAATCTAATAATAGTGTTGCTGTTGTTACAGCTCAGGTAACTAATGTATCAGGCGGTGAAGTAACTGGTACAATGGGTATTGAACATATCTGTTATTACTCTGGATGGGGTGGATGCTATTACCACGACATAAACATAACTGGTGGTAAAGTTAAAGGTACTGATTCTTATGGTATTCATGCAATTGGTGCTAAATTATCTATCCATGCTGGTGAAATAATTGGTGAAGTTGATGGAGTTTATACATCAACTGAAACGCAAATAGGTGATGATGAGAAAAATGTATCAATTGAATCTCCATCATTAACTGGTAAAAGATATGGTTTAAATACAACTGCTTATACAAAATTCTTTGATGGCGTTTTACAAGGTATGGAAGAACCACATAATGGTTTAATTGGTTTAATACCTGATGCTTATATGATCAAAGATGATTATACTTATATTGATCGTGATTATTATAAAACTCAATATTTAGTTCCAGTTGGTAACTGGTTAAGAGTTAATGGAGTTGAATATAATACCTTAACTAACGCAACAGCAGCAATTGATTCTGAAGGTACAATTGAAGTTATTGCTGATGCTTATGTTGATTATGAACAAGAACTTCCATATGGTAAAATCATAACATTCGATTTAAATGGTCATTCAGTTATTATGACTCAACCACTTCAAACTAAAGGTACTAACACAATTAAAGATAGTGTTGGTAATGGTGGTATAACTAATATCCGTTCAAATGGTAATGCGGATGGATATAATACTGCTGCTGTTTATAACACTGGTACTCTTACTATTGAAGGTGGTACATATAATGCTGATCAAGATTATGCTATTAACAATGGTGGTACTTTAACAATTGATAATTTAACAATTAATAACTATGGTGGTGTATATAGTAGTGGTACTCTAACAATTAATGGTGGTACTATTGAAGGAACTGATACATATTCATTAGATAGCTGGGGTACAACAACTATTAATGGCGGTACTATTACATCAAATGTAGCAAATAGTAATGCTGTTGCTATTCAAGATGGTACAACAACTATCAATGATGGTACTATTACATCTACAGTTGGCACTGCTGTATCTGTTACTAAGGGTAGTTATTATGCTTTAGGCCATGTAGTTATCAATGGTGGTACAATCACTGGTAAAACAAATGGTGTTGCAAATACTAATTCAGGTAATACAATCTTAATTACAGGCGGTATTATTACTGGTGAAGATAACAATGGTTTAAATACATCATCTGATAACTGTGTTATTACAGGTGGTTCTATTATTGGTGGTGCTTATGGTGTTTATACAACTGGAACAACAATATTAGGTGTTGTGGAAGATAATAGCATTGATATAACTCAACCAATGATTCAAGGTACTTTCTATGGTTTATATATTGATGGTGGAACAACTAATTTCTATGATGGTATCTTAAAAGGAACAACAGAAGCTGAATATGGAATTATTTCTAATATTCCTCCTCATGCTCAAATATTCCCAGATACAGAAATTATTGATGGTGAAACTTATAAAGTTAAATATTTAATTATGGAAAGTGTTATAGCATATAACAGGGAAACAGGAGTTGAATATACTAACTTACAAGAAGCTATAAATGATGCTGATACAGATCAAACAGTTGTCTTAGTAGCTAATGTTCCTTTATACTATTCTGTTACAAATAATAATACTAAACATTTCAACTTAGACTTACATGGTTATACAATTTCAACAAATAAAACAATAACGAATAATGGTAACATTACTTTAATTAATGATTCAGAAAATGAAGCAAATATTAAAACTTCATCTGCAATCAATTTAATTAATAATAATGGAACTCTAAATATTAATAACATTAAATTAACTAATGTTAGTTCATCAAATTATATAATTAACAATACAAGTAATTTAGTAATTAATAATTCAAGAATGAATGCTATTAATGCAATTTATAATACAAATTCATTAGATATAACTTCTTCAAATATTGTAGCTAGTAAAATTGCAATTAATAATACTAAAAATGTTACTATTACTGGTGGTAATTATAGTGGTGAAAACTATAGTATTTATTCTAATGATAATTCCCAAGCAACTGTAACTGTTGTTGGTAATGGAATTAATACAGTACTTGATGGAAACATTGAAAGTATAAGAACTACTTTAGATGTAACTGATACTAATATCATAATTGGTTCTAATGGATCAATATCAAATTCAAGTAATTCTATTGCAACATTCGAAAGAGTAAATGTTACTAATACAAATGGTGGTTCAATTAGTAACTCAGCAACTATGACTATTAATAATTCAAATATTAATTTAGGTAGTCCACAAAACTATAATTATAGTGATACTTATGTAGCTATTTATAATAGTGGAACAATGGATATCAATAATACAAATATTAAAGTTGATGAGACTAATACTTATAAATATTACGTTAAAGGTATTTCTAATACAGGTTCTTTAACATTAGAAAATGAAAGTAGTTTAACTGTTGGACATGCTGAACAAAAAACTGGTAAATACTATGGTATTGAAACTAGTGGCAGCGGTAACACTTTAATTGATAATTCAGAAATAAATGCCGTTGGTAGTGCTGAAAACTATGGTGTTTATATGGTTACTGCTAATGCCCAAACTACATTATTAACTGGTTCAATTAATGTATCTGATGCTCCAACAACTTATGGTGCTTACATTAATCCAGGTACATTTATCATGGGTCATTATGACAACTCAGTAGATAATGTATCTCAAGAAAATCCAGTTATCCACTCAATTGGTACTACAAAAGGTATTGGTGTAGATAAAGAAAATGGATCATTCAATTTCTACGATGGTGTTATCTGGGCTTCTCGTTTTGCTAAAGTAGGAACTACTACATTAGTTGAAAAAGATCAAGAAGTTACAACATATGTCGATGAAGAAACTAGTTATGAATATGCATGGCTAGAAAATATTAAAAATGATTACGGTGGACAAACTGTTGCTGTATATCGTGAAACTTATTATTCATCATTACAACTTGCTATTAATGCTTATGATGAAGAATTAGGTGGTGTGATTACTTTATTAAAACCAATTTCTGATGAAACCGAAATTGAAGTTGCTTCTGGTCGTAAAGCAGTAGTTAATTTAGGTGGATATAGTATTACAGCCAAAGTAACTAACAATGGTACACTTGATATTTATAATGGTACAATCATGAACTTTGATGATTATGCTGTTGTTAATAATGGTACATTTAACATGGGTCAAAATGATGAAGCTGTATCAAGTGTTAGTATAAGAATAATAAGTGAAAATATAGCTGTACAAAACAATAATACATTTAATATGTATGATGGTTATATTGAAGGTAGCCAAGCTATGGAAGGTGAAATAACATCTATTGCTAATCTTGCACGTGTTGTTACAAAACATGAAGAACAAAGTGAAAGAAAATATCTTCAATCATTATCAATAGATGATATTATAGCTGGTAATACAGATTTATATTTAACAATAGATCCAAAATCTGGATACTATAAAGGATCAAAAGAAGTTAGATTAGTTTACTTAAAACATGGTGAACCATATCTATTAATTGATAATCCAAGTGAACTTGAAAAACATGCTTGTACATTCAATCATTGGGAAGCATCTGAGGCTGGAATCTTAGATGGTAATACTGTAACAATGAATTTATCAGATGCTACTGTTACAGCTGTTTGGACAGTTAATGATGATGCTGTTGCTAAAATAGGCGATGAATACTATGTATCTATTGCTGAAGCTTTAGCAGCTGCAAATGAAAATGATACAATTGAACTTATTAAAGATACAACTGAAAATGTAACTAATAATAAGAATGTAACCTTCAACTTAGGTGGTCATACTTTAACTGGTGCATTTATTAATAATGGTATTATGATTTTATTAAATGGTACTATTAATAATCCAGATGGTACTGGTCTTGTTAATAATAAAACTTTAACAATGGGTGTTAATGACGGAACTATTGAAACAGAAGCAATTGCTATTATTGGTTCAACAGTAGCATTAGAACAAAATGGCTCATTTAACTTCTATGATGGATATTTACAAGGTCAATTTACTCTAAATGGTGGAGTTAATTCATTACCTCGTGGATATACATTCTATACAGAACCAGTAATTGGAACAATATATCAAAGAAGTTTCTTAAATGGTAACCCAGCTAATGCTGTTGCAATCATTGAAAATGGTGGAGAAAATGTTCAATATTTCTTCAATCTTCAAAATGCAATAGATACAGCTAACTATATGGGTAAACCAGTTAATATTGTAAGAGATTTTGAGGCATCATATGCTATTGAAATAAGAGAAGATTATGATATTGAAATAAATATGCAAAGTTACAATATTACAACAGGTAGTCCAATAACTAATAATGGTACTTTAAGAATCTATGATATATCTGAAAATCCAGGTTCAATTACAAGTGCAAGTCCAATTACTAATGATGGCGAGTTAACTATTGAAAATATTATTTTAAAACAAGTTACAAATAGTAATACTATTAATAATAATGGAACATTAAATATTACTAATTCTAGTATTGAAGCTAAAAATGGTTATGCTGTTAATAACGTTGGTACATTTACAATGGATAATGATTCTTACTTAAAAAGTGATACATATGCTTTATTAAGTAATCATGAAGATTATGTTATTAGTGGTGGTAATATTCAAGGTATTGAAGTTGCTAAAAATGTAACAATTGGTGATACGAATATTATTGATAATGGACAACGTGCATCTATTCAATTTACTAATGCAAATACAACAGCAACATTAGATGGTACAACTATAAATAGTTATAATGCTTTAACATGTAACAAAGATAATTCAAAATTTGTGGTTAATGAAGCAGATATTAATGCAACTAATGTTGGTATAAGACTAGAAAATACTAATTGTCAATTAGAAGTTAATGATAGTTCTATTACAGCAGTAAATGAGGCAATTAGAACATTAGGATATAATACTAAGGTATCAATTGATGGAAGTAATATTACTTCAACAGGTACTTATGGTTACTTTAGTGATTCTTATAAGAGTCCAAGAGGAACTATAAAGATAACTGATAGTGTTATAACTGGTGTATCAAGTGCTGTTAGAGTTTACTATGATAATTTAACAGTTAGTGGTACGGATATGATTGTTACTGGTTCAGGTAATGACAAGTATGTTTTATATTGTTATTCTGAATCTGATTGTAATATTACAAATTCAACAATGACAGCTGAAAATGCCTCAGGTGTATATGCATATAGTAGTGTAACATTAACAGATGTTGAAATAAATGCAAATGCTAATAATTCATTTGGTATTAATGATGAACGTGGTAATTTAAATATTAATGGTGATACTATAATTAATACACCTGGAGGTAGTGCTTATGGTATATACCGTTATAGTAATCCAGGTTATTATGGTCAAAGTTATAATACTATAACTATAAATGATGTTGATATTAAATCTGGTAATGTTGGTATATATATGTTCTCAGGACAAAGTTATAGTACAACAACATTAGTAATGAATAATGGTTCAGTAGTTGGTGATACATATGGTATCCATGCTGCTTCAAGTACTGTATATGTTACAATTGGTAATCCAAATGCTGAAAATGATATTTATGATCCATATGTATCAGGTGGATTATTTGGATTATATAAAAATGGTGGTACATCAAATTTCTACTCAGGACGTTTAAGAGGTTTATCAGGCGGATATAATCAAGATTTTAATGCATTACGTGCTGCAAAAGAAATTACTAGTGAACATGAAAATACATCAGAGAATTTAACAATTGTCACTAATAATGTTTCTGATGAAGCGATTAGTGAATATGCAAAAATGAATAATGGTTATGCTAAGATAACATATTTAGGCGAAACTATTGAGGGTGTATGCGAACAAAATTCTGTTACTTCATTTACTGAACCTGGAGAAGCACCATTTAGTGCTCCATGTGCTGGCTTATACAAAATAGAAGTATGGGGTGCTCAAGGTGGTTCATATAGTGAATCAATTCGTGGTGGATATGGTTCATATGCTACAGGTGAAATTGAATTAAGTATTGGTGAAACACTATATGTTAATGTTGGTGGTGCTGGTACAATAGGTTATGATAATAACACTACTATTCCAGGTGGTTATAATGGTGGTGGAGATGCTGTAATGCTTTATCCATCAACAAGATTCTATTCTGGATCTGGTGGTGGAGCAACACATGTTGCTACAACATCAGGTGAGTTATCAACATTAGAAAATAATAAAGAAGCAATTTTAATTGTTGCCGGTGGTGGTGGTGGTTCTGGTTACTGGAGCTCTTCAGAATATGGTTCTGGTGGAGATGCCGGTGGTTACAGAGCTGCAGATGGTGTTCCATCTCCATCTTATCCACAGTACTATGGTACTGGTGCAACAGTAAATAGACCTGGATACTTTGCCTATAATAATAATTTAGGAAATGGATCATTTGGTAAAGGTGGTAGTCCTGAATCAACAATTTCAAATAAAATTATGGGTGGTGCCGGTGGTGGTGGTTACTACGGTGGTGGTGCTGCTGGTAACAACTATGCTACAGCTGGTGGCGGAGGTTCTGGTTATAATAACAACAGTCGCTTAAGCAATAAAGTAATGTATACTTATTCTGACTATGGAAATTCAATGACTGTAAATTATTTAGTTAATAAGGAAGCATTCTTGATATATAACGGAACTGAATATAATTCACTTGAAGCTGCTATTGGTGATGTAGAGGATACAGGTACAATTTATGTATTTAAAAATGCAAGTCTACAAGAATTAGCAACCGTACCAAGTGAAAATAATATTACTCTAGATCTACAAGGTCATACTTTAACAATGACTCAACCAATTACTAATGAAGGAACATTGACGATAATGAATGAACCTGGATTAACAGGTAAAATTGATAATAAAGCATCTGATGCTATTATCAATAAAGGTACATTAGTAATTGATAATGCAAGTATTAAATCTACTAATTACGCTATTCGTGGAAACGCTGGAACAGGAACAATAACATTACAAAACAATCCAACTATTGAAGGATATAATGGTATTTATGTTGATTCTGCTCAAAAGGTTATCATGAATAACGGAACAATTAATACTACAGGTGTAGGTGTTTATCTTAATGCTCAAAACAGTGAATTTGAGATGAAAAATGGAGAAATATCAACTGGTAGTGAATCAATTAGATTAGTTGGTTACAATACAAAACTTACAGTTGAAAATGGTACTGTAACATCAACGAATAATTCAGCTATTTATAGTGATTCTTACAAGAATCCAAAAGGAACAATTAATATAACTGGTGGAACATTTACTGGTGGAACACATACAATTAGATCACAATATGATAATTTAACTATTAGTGGTAGCGATACAAAGGTTATTTCAACCGCAACAAATAGAGATAATTATGCAATATATTGTTCATCAGATTCTAATTGCATTATAAGTGATATTACCATAACTGCAGATAATGCTTCTGGTATATATAAATATGCTCCAGTAACATTAACAGATGTAACAATCAATGCTGGCGCAAGCAATGGATTTGGTATTAATGATGAACGCGGTTACTTAGAAATAAATGGTAATACAGTAATTAATACACCAGGTTCAAATGCTTTTGGTATATACCGTTATAGTAGTCCAAGTTATTATTCACAAAGTTATGAAACAATTACTATTAATGATATTGAAATAACATCAGGTAATGTTGGTGTATATATGTATTCTTATCCTTCTTATAGTTCAACAACTCTTAATATGAATAATGGTTCTATAACAGGTAAGAATTATGGTATTCAACAAACATCTAGCACTGTATATACAACTATTGGTAATTTAAATAATGAGAATGATATCTATGATCCATATGTATCAGGTGGAACATATGGTATCTATAAAGAAGCTGGTACTGCTAATTTCTATTCAGGACGTTTAAGAGGAAGTTCTGCTGGATATAATAGTGATTTCTCTTCAACTCGTGAAGCATATGATATTGCTACAGTACAAGAGAGTTCTTCAGTAACTGGTAATATAATTACAAATTCAACAGAAGAAGTATCAGAGGATCCAGTTAGTAAGAAAGCTAAACAAGGAAACGGTTATGCTAAGATAACATTCATTGCTGAAGATGAAACTGAAACATTTAGTTTTACAAATGGAGAACAAACATTTAATGTTACTGAAACAGGAACATACGAATTAGAAGTATGGGGTGCTCAAGGTGGATCACCAAATGGTGGTTATGGTGGTTACTCAACATGTAAAATTAATTTAACTGCTGGAGATACTCTATATATTAATGTAGGTGGTCAAGGTGTTGGTTCAACAGGTGGCTATAATGGTGGTGGTAATTCTACTGGTGATAACTATTATGCTGGTGGTGGAGCTACTCATATAGCTAAATCATCTGGCTTACTTACTACATTTGAAAATAATAGAGATGATATTATCATTGTTGCCGGTGGTGGTGGCGGTGGTAGCTACGGATCATACAATGCTCAAGGTGGATCTGGTGGTGGTAATGAAGGTGGCCATGGTGGTCAGTCTAAACCATCGTTAACTAAATTAGCTGGTGGTGGTACTCAAACTGCAGGTGGTGCTGCTGGTGAAGGTACATATAATAATGGTGCTGCTGGTTCATTTGGTAAAGGTGCAAATGGAACAGACTATTCATCTGGTGGTGGCGGTGGCTACTACGGTGGTGGTAGTTCTGGTGTTAATTCAGACATTGCCGGATCTGGCGGCGGTGGCTCAGGCTACATAAAAGATGTAAATATAATTAGTGGAGAAATGTATGGTTACCAAATTCCAACTGATATTTGGATAGTTAATTATCTAGTTCCAAAAGAAGCCTTCTTAATAGTAAATGGTGATGAATACAATTCATTTACTGCAGCAATTGGTGCAATTGAAGATACAGGAACAATTTTAGTTAAGTCATCTGCTTTTGTACAATCTGGTGCAACAATTCCAAGTTCAAAAAATATTACTATTAATATGAATGGTAAAACATTAACAATGACTCAACCACTTGTTAATGAAGGAACTTTAACTATTTACGATAATGGTTCAGGTTTATTAGATAATACTATTACTAATACTATTGAAAACAAAGGAATAATGGTATTAGATGGTGCTCATCTAAAATCTGCTGGAAGTTCTATTTATGGTTCATCTGGAACAGGAACAATAACATTACAAAATAATCCAACATTTGAAGGATATCGTGGAATCTATCTTGATTCAGCTCAAAAGATAATTATGAATAATGGTTCATTTGATTTAACAAATGTTGCTATTTATCTAAATGGTCAAAATAGTGAGTTAGAAATGAAAGATGGTTCAATTCAAACAACAGCAGAATCAATTAGGTTAGCTGGATATGGTACAAAAGTAAAAGTTGAAGATGGTACTATTACATCGACAAATAGTTCAGCTATTTATAGTGATTCTTATAAGAATCCAAAAGGAACAATAACTATTACTGGTGGAACATTTACTGGTGGTGAACATACAATTAGATCACAATATGATAATTTAACTATCAGTGGTAGTGATACCGAAGTAATCACAACTGCAACTAATAGAGATTATTATGCAATATATTGTACATCAGAATCTAACTGTAATATAAGTGATATTACTATAACTGCAGATAATGCTTCTGGTATATATAAATATGCTCCAGTAACATTAACAGATGTAACAATCAATGCTGGTGCAAGTAACGCATTTGGTATAAATGATGAACGTGGTTACCTAGAAATAAATGGTAATACGATAATTACAACACCAGGTGCAGATGCTTATGGTATATACCGTTATAGTAGTCCGGGTTATTATTCACAAAGTCATGAAACAATAAACATTAATGGTGGAGAAATAACATCAGGTAATGTTGGTGTATATATGTATTCTTATCCTGCATATAGTTCAACAACATTAAACTTAAATAAAGGAACAATAATAGCTCCAATTTATGGTATACAACAAGCTAGTGAAACGATATATGTAACAATCGGTAATTTAGAAGATGAAAATGATATAACTGATCCATATGTTAATGGTGGTTTATTTGGTATATATTCTTCTAATGCAAGTGTAAATATATATTCTGGTCATATTATTGGTACTAATGAAGCTGTTAATAGTATTATTTCAAATGTTAGAAGTGGTTATGAAATATTTGAAAGTAATGCTGGGGAAATATCATTAGATAATCAAAAATATAGAACATATTCAACAACAAGTGTATCTGAGGATCCAATTAGTCATTATGCAAAAATGAATAATGGTTATGCTAAAATTACTTATGTTGGTGAAACTGTTGAGGGAGTATGTGAACAAAATCACGAATATTCATATTTACCTGAAAATGCTGAAAATACATTTACTGTTCCTTGTACAGGAACATATAGATTAGAAGCATGGGGTGCTCAAGGTGGAGGCTCAAATGGTGGTTATGGTGGATATTCAGAAGGTTATATTGATTTAACTGCTGGTGAAACATTATATATTAATGTTGGTGGTGTTGGAACTCAATATGATGGCGGTTACAACGGCGGTGGTAATGGTGGCTCAGGCGGCGGCCAATGGTCATATGGCGGTGGTGGAGCAACACACATTGCTACAGCCTCAGGATTATTATCAACACTTGAAAGTAATAAAGATGCAATTATAATCGTAGCTGCTGGTGGTGGTGGAGCTGGAGGTTCTAGTACTACTTCACCAGGTGGAAATGCTGGTGGTTATAAAGGTAACTCTGGTTACGATGGATATAATAATTCATACACCTCATATAATGGTACCGGTGCTACACAAACATCAGGTGGTAAATTAGCTAATGGTAGTTGTGGCTATGGTTCATTTGGCCAAGGATCTAATTTCTGTAATTCAGGCTACGGCGGCGCCGGTGGCGGTGGTGGTTACTACGGTGGTGGTGGATCTAACCGCGGTCATGGTGGAGCTGGAGGTGGATCTGGTTATATAGCTAATCCAAACTTATATAATAAGAGAATGTATGGCTATGAAGTTGAACCAATCTATGCCTCAGAATTTATTAAGGAAATCTATCTTGTGTTAGAACAACCTTTCATTATAGATAGTAGTAATCCTTCAGAACCACGTTCTAATTTACAAACGGCTATTGATTTAGCAGATGATGGTGCAACATTAGAATTTAATGCTGATGCTAACTTGTCATATGCTGTAACAATTCCAACAGGTAAGACAATTACTATTGATTTACATGGTCATAATCTTAATATGACAAAATCAATTACCAACAATGGTACATTAGTTATTACAAATTTAGATACAAATAATGATTCAAAATTAAGCAACAGTTTATCTGTTACAGCACTTATTAATAAAGATAATTTAACAATTAGTAATATTGAATTAGAAAATTATAATGCTGTTGATAATGATGAAAATGGAGTATTAACAATAACTTATGCTACAAATATTTCACGTAATCAAGCAATTATAAATTCAGGAAAATATACAATCAGTGATTCAACTGTTAAAGGAAGTAATTATGTAATATATGATAATTCAACTAAAACAAATACAATTAGTGATTCTATATTACAAGGTACAAATTCAATTTATATTAATTCAACACCTAATGTAACAATAACTGATACAGAAATAACTGGTAATATTAACAATACTAAAACAAATGGTACATTAAGTATTAGTAATACAAATATTAAAGATATTAAAGGAACTATTTCTAATACAGGTACAACAACAATTAAGAAAGCTAATATTACACATAGTTATGGTAATTATTCTGAATTTAATATGATAAGTAATAGTGGTATTTTAACATTGAATAATAATACGGTTGTATTTACAGATACTTATTCAGGTACTAATAATTATGTAAGAATTATTAGCAATAGTGGTACATTAAATACTACTGGTAATGATTATACTTTAAATCGTACTTATGAAAATGGAACATATTATTATAGATATGAAGCTGGTATATATAATACAGCTATCTTAACATCTAATGGAGATACATTTACAATGAATAAAGCTGAGAGAATGTATGCTATACTTGATAATTCTTCTAATTCATCAACAATCAGTAATATTGAAATTAATATTAATAGAGCTAATAATGCCTTTGGTATTTATGCAGATAATACTAATAGTAATATTACAGTTGATGGTGGTGAATTTAATTCAACTGATTCAGTTAATACATATGGTGTCTATGTGGATAAAGGAACATTAGTAACACGTAATGCTGATTATCATGTAAATGGTACAACATCAGCTTATGGTGCGTTTGTTAATAATGGTTCATATACAATTGAAACTGGTAATATTTATGCTCATGCTGCTACAGCATATGGTGTAAGAATAGATGATAATTCAACTAGTGGTTCTATAACATTAGGTATTAAAGAAAACACTGGTTTTGATTCAACTACAACATCAACAATTGATCCATATATTGAAGCAATAGGTACAACAACTGGTTATGGTATATCTCGTGGTAATGGTGCATTCAACTTCTATGATGGTAAATTTACAGGTTCAACAAATGCTCGTACAGCTGGATCTGCAACATCTGATACTGAAAGAAATTACCAAATCAAGATAGTACCTGCCGTTGATGACCAATATGAATACTGCATTCTTGAATTTATGATGTAAAACGAAAAAAGATGAATTAATAATTCATCTTTTTTTTTCATATATAGAAAAAAAAGCTTATTTATGGTAAAATTATAACAATAGGTGATAATATGAATGAGGAAGTAAAAAAGGAAATAGATGACATTGAAATAGAAGATACTAAAGCTAAACCAGTATACTTTTTATCATTTATTGTTGTTTTAATTTTAATATCTATTGCATATGCCTCTTTAGCCTTTAATTTAGGTATAAAAGTTATAAAAAGAAATGAACCTAAACCGGTTGAACCAGATAAACCACAACCTGAACCAGAACCTCAAAAGCCAGATAAAGAACCAGGTCGTGTCTTGCCTGCTGTATATATTCCAGTTGAAACAGGAACAACCGAAATTAAAGATTTAGATTGGCATATTGAATTTGAAAATCTAAAAGAAAAAGATGGTTCAGTTGAACCAATTACTAAAGCCAAAATAGCTAATAATAAAACAGATATTTATTATGAAGTTAAATTAGAAGAACCAGGTGACTATTATGAATTTACAGTTGATATAGTTAATAGCGGTTCTCATGATGCTAAAATATTTGAAATAATTAATAAAGGTTTAACAACTAGACAAAAAAGATATTTAAATTATGAAATTACGTATAAAGATGGAACAAAAATAGATATAAATGATACACTAAGTGCACATAGTAAAAAGACAATTAAGTTTGTTTTAAAATTTAGAACTGATATAGAGGCCTCTGATTTACCAGATGAAGCTCAAATGCTTAGTCTTGAATATCAGATTGTCTATGTTGAAAAGTAGGTGTTAAAGTGATAAATAAAAATACAGTTAAAAATTTATTAGTCTTAACAGCTACCTTCATTTATACATTTATTTATTTTATTTTAATTGTTCCAAAGTTACCTAATTTAGCACATACATTAAGTGCATTCTTCATTCTAATAATTACTATTATAAGTATATTTATTTATGATTATAAAAAAATAAAAATAACTAAAATAACTAAAAAAATAATCTATGAATTTATTATTGGAATATTTATCTATTTCACTTTTATATATTTACTTGGATTATTTACTGGATTTTTAAGAAATTCTTATTCCTTAAGATTTGTAAGTATTCTAAAAAACATCTGGGCTCCACTTATAAGTGTAACAGCCTTAGAAGTATTTAGATATATTTATATTACTAATAATCGTGAATATAATTATGCTAAATTGCTTGGTATACTAATTATTATCTTCTTTGATATTAGTTTATGTTTTTATACATTTGATGTAACAGCTGAAAATATGTTTATTTTCTTAACAGTTGTTATTATACCAGTTATATTTAAAAATATTGTATTAACATATTTTACAGATAAAGTTGGTTACTTACCATGTTTAATATATGTTATAACTTTAGGATTATATATTTATTTAGTGCCATCTGTTCCAGATTTAGGTAACTATTTAACTAGTATTATTAATATATGTTTCCCAACATTATTATATATATATGGTAGTCGTATGATTACATACTATGTTAAAGAAAAAGAATATGAAAAGAATCCTGAGAATAAAAAACCAAATAAAAAATTAAATACTTTAAGAGTATTCTTACTAGATATACCTTTAATTATTATTATAACTATCTTTGTTGGTTTAATATCTGGTATTTTCTCATATCATTTAATTGGTGTAGATACATCAGCAATTGGCCCTAAAATTGAAAAAGGTGATGCTATTATTATCTATAAAGGACTAAAATATGATGATTATGAAAAAGGTGATATTATAGCATATAAATCAAAGAATAAAATTATTATTGATCGTATTGCTTTAAAGGAAGTTAATGAAGATGATGTAGTTAGTTTATATGTTAAAAAGACTAAAACAAATAATAAATATACATATAAATATATTTCTAAAAAAGATTTAATAGGTATTTATAATAACTTTAAAGTTAAAAAAATAGCTTATCCAACTATTTGGTTTAAGGATTTAGTAAAAGGAAATATTAATGGGAAATAAATTAATTAAAGATACTTTAAAAAAGTATGATAACATTCTAGTAGAAATAGTTAATATTCCTAGACTATTTTCTAAAAATATTATCTTTGTTCAATCATTTAAAGATTTGCTAAATGCTAAAAAGAATAATTTAAGACCAATATATTATTTAAAAGACAATAATAGTTGTGATTTTCTTTATTTAGATAAGAACGTATATATTTATACTATAAAAGGTAATAATATTGATAAATCATTGTTAGAAAAGCACCTTGACAAACTAGACAAAAGTGATTTTAACCTTATAAAGAATATTAATAGTGATGCTTATATTACTAATAGTGATGGTGCAGAATATATTGTGATGCCTATGAAAGATGAAAATGAAAAAACCATTATTTAAATAATGGTTTTCTTTTTGACTACATTTTTCTTTATATCATTTTTAAAACTCATATTACCACATCTATAGTAAATACATCTAGGTAATAGGGGAGCTATATATTTATCGTTAAATAATTTACTATTAATAGCACAATCACTTAGTTTTTTTAAATAGTGATTTGGTTTAAGTTTAATAACAGGATAGTTAAATAATGGACCTCCACCAATTACTAAAGCGCCCATATAATTATTATTGGTTCTGTGACACCAATTCTTCATAATCTCAATAGCTATATTACCTTGTTTTCCTTCATAAAAACCTAAATTACATATTACATAGATATTTTTATTAGTTATTTTATTATTATCTAATTCTATTAAGAATTTTAAGAAATGTGAAGGCAGACAATCAACAAATAAAGGAAAAGAAAAAATAATTGTATCGCTTTTTTTAATTAATTTAAGGTCCTTACTATTATATATATAACTACTTATTATTTTGTTAGTTACTCTTTTTAAATAGTTATATGATGATCCTTTATTAATTCTAGGACTACCACTTATACCAATAATATTAGACATAGTATTCCTCCCAATTAGTTATAAATGCTATACGATTATTACTATGTAGATTTTCACTATTGGCTTTAACTAATTTGCTTAAAGTTTTTTCTTCTTTATTAGTTATATCACCATAAAAATAGTAATCAATATTCAAGGTTTTTTTATACTTTTTATAATGATGCATTTCACCATATATTATTTTAAAATAGGGTTTAACATAACTAATGGATCTATCAAAGAAATTTTTAATGTTAGGACTAAACATTCCATAGTAATTTTTTGAAATAACAATTAGTCTATCACACTTACCAAGCAAATAGCCATTTAGTTTATAATCATCATCTAAAGAACATATACCTGGTGTTTTTAACCAACAATTAAAACAACCTACACATGGTTTAATATTATCAATCTTTATAACTTTACTATTTTCCATCTGTGAAAAAGTAGTTTTTTTAAAGTCTTCATCATTCATATCATGTATAATTAATGTCATATATCACCTCTTATTATGTAATAACTCTATTTTTATGATATGATATAGATGGTGATATTATGATAAAAATAATAAAAAATGGTAATGTTATTACGATGGATGAAGAAAGAAAAAGAATTGAAAAATTAGATATTGTTATTAAAGATGATACCATAGTTGAAGTAACTGAAAAATATGATGGTAGTTATGATGAGATAATTGATGCGACAGGAAAAATAGTTATGCCTGGTTTAATAAATGCTCATACTCATTTAGGAATGAGTTATTTTAGAGCTACTAATGACAATTTAACTTTACAAAAATGGCTAAACGATATGATATGGCCACTTGAAGATAAGTTAGATGATGAAGATAACTACTATGGAACATTACTTTCAATTATTGAAATGATTAAAACGGGTACAACATGTGCTAATGACATGTATTTTAATTGTGCTGGTGCTTTAAAGGCTTTAAATGAAACAAAATTTAGATGTATGTTTACTAGAACCTTAATGGATAGTGATCAAAAAGGTCATGAAAAAATTGATGAATTTATTAAATTATACGAGGAAAACAAATATAATAAGTTATTATCATTTGCCGTTGCCCCTCATGCTTTATATACATGTAATCATGAATACTTAACTGAGTGTTCTGAATTAGCTACAAATTTAAATTTACCAGTACACTTTCATTATTGTGAAAACAAAGCTGAAATAGAAGGTACTTTAGAGCAATATAATAAAAGTCCACTAAGTGTTTTAATTGATACCGGACTAATTAATAATAAATTAATTCTTGCTCATGCTACCTTTATTGATGATGATTCTTTAGAATATTTTAAAGGTAAAGACGTATCTTTTGTTCATAATCCAGTTAGTAATTTAAATTTAGGTTGTGGTATAGCAGACATAGTTAAATATAAAAAATACGTTAATGTGGCATTAGGCACTGATGGACAGGGTAGTGGTAATAACTTGAATATGTTTTATCATATGTCTTTTGTTGATTTACTACAAAAAGGAAAATACGAAGATCCAACTGTATTCTCTTCATATGATGTACTTAAAATGGCTACTATTAATGGTGCTAAAGCCTTAGGATTAGAAAGAGAAATAGGAAGTATAAAATCAGGAAAAAAGGCTGATATTATTATGTTAGATATGAATGATTCCCTAACATCTCCAGGAACAGATGTTATTACAAATGTAGTTCATAATGCTTATAATAATGTTGATATGACTATGATAAATGGTGAAATCCTAATGAAAGATAAAAAACTATGTTTAGATATTAATGAAGAAAAATTAATAAATAAAATAAAAGAGGTAATATATAGTCTTAGTTAAAAGCAATTTCAACATTTAAATCTTCATCAGCATAAGCAATATATAGGAAAATAATTCCACTTATAAAAATAAATAGAGAACCAAGTAAAGATAGTGTTACAAGGTTCTTTTTTTTGTCACTATCTGTATCCTTTAAATTTCTATAATCATCTAATGCATCTTTTAAAAAATAAAAATAAACAATTAATAAAATAGCAAAAATAAGTATTAATATATATCTATATTTGTTTTTACTATTAATATCATGATAAACATAATATTTTCTTTCCAAACTATTAGAATACCAACTTAAAAAAATAATACCAATATAAATTACCCAAATAAAATCTTCTATTTTTAATTGTTTTAATTTTTCTTCTAAATCATAATTCATATTAAATTATATTCAATAAACACAAAAAAACTCGCATAAGCGAGTTAATATTCAAATGGTGGAGAATGAGGGATTCGAACCCTTGACCCCCTGCGTGCAGGGCAGGTGCTCTAGCCAGCTGAGCTAATTCCCCAACTTGTAATGAAACATTACTAGTTAAGTATATATGAAAATAAGTTTAAAGTCAATACTTTTTTTAAAATAATGTGTCTTTATTGTGTAAAAGTAGTTGAAATGTCTTTTCATTTATGTTATAATTACTTTGCTCTAGGGGTATAGTTCAATGGTAGAATAACGGTCTCCAAAACCGCTGATGTGGGTTCGACTCCTGCTACCCCTGCCATTTAGTTAGTTACTGCGGACAAACAAGTTCAAAGTTCCAGTTTATAAAAGAAAATTCGATTCCAGAAAGGAGTCGATTTTTTATGTTAAAAATTAAAAAAACTAAAATTGATATGGATAAGACAATTAAAAATAAAGTAGATTTTAGTCTAAAAAGTATGTCATTAAAACCAAAGTATATTTGCGGTAATCTAGTTAAACTAAATACAACTAATCTTACTTATCTTGAACCACATAAAGCAGTACTTGATAATTTTATGATTCTATTCTTTAATTATTCAGATTAAGCATATGTTAATAATTTAATTTTAGTAATTTTTGCTCCCAAAAAGGTATCACAAAAATATCAATTTGGGAGCACTTTTTATTAGGTATTACCTAGCTTTGTAAAAATTTTATTAGTTTTTAGGAGCAATTTCGAAAGTTCGAAATAAGTTTGACACCACAAATTTCTAGATATTATCTAAGAATTTTTGAAGTGTGGGTGTCAGCGTCTTATCCTGTTACTTTTTTGTACATAAAAAATTAATAAATTGTGGTCATAATAAAGCCACAATAATCCACATAACATTAAAACATTATTATTGGTTTGAACCTAATGACTGAAAAATGTATATTTCATGTTATAATTATAAAGAGGTGATAGATTTGAACTCAGTTAATTTTATTTTTACCGAATTAGATTTTAAATCAGACTATGTTAATCTAAGCACCGACAATATCGATTATATTAATGATAATAAATATTCAATTGTTTTTAATTTGGCATTTGAAGATAATGAAAATATAGAATTTGAATCAACAAGATATTTGCAAAAAATATCAAAAAGATTAATAAGATATATATTAAATATTCCTGGACTTGAAATTGTTAGAAATAATATTGAAATTAATTATGATGATTTTGAATTAAATGAACTATTAGAAGATACACCTTTTTGTATTGGAAATGAGTTTATTAATTTAGATTGGATTAAAAACATAATTAACAATTTACTCGATATTTATAAAAGTGAAATTTCTAAATTTGAAGGAAGTGTTGATTTATATTTTACAAATAAAAACAAGACATTAATTGTTCCTTCACGTGTTTATTTTCACATGGTAGAAGCACCTAATGGTGATGCTCCATTTGCTTTTATGGTTACATATACCACAATAAAAGATGGTAGTATAAAGCACTTTCCATTACGTCAAGCATTAAAAGAGTACAACAATATGGAAACTGAATTTCGTGAATTAACAAAATCACTTTATAAAGTTGCAAAGGAAAGCACTTTTATTAATAATTTAATTCAGAATGGAGAAATTTTCTCACCAATTTATTTAAATACAGAAGAGGCATATACTTTTTTGAAAGAAATCTCAATTTATGAAAAAAATGGAATTGTTTGCCGCATTCCAAATTGGTGGAGTCAAAGAAGCAAATCTACATCCATAGAAGTTGATATTGAGCAAAAGAAAAAAGATGGATTTGGGTATTTTAATATTGGAAATTTAATCGGATTTTCTCCAAAAATGAAATATCAAGGAATAGATATAACTCAAGACGAAATAGAAGAATTATTAGTAAAAACTGAAGGATTATCTGTTATTAAAGGTAAATGGGTTGAAATTGATAAAAATAAACTTAAAAAATTACTTGATGAATATGAAATAATAAAAAATGATGGTTCAAGTTTTTCAGAATTAGTTCATTATACAAGGATAAATACTTATAAAGATGACGATATTAAAATAGAATTTACAAACGATAATTGGATTCAAAACTTAGTAAATAAAAATTTAGATAGTACTCCTGAGTTACTTGATATTTCAAATAATTTTAATGGAAAACTAAGACCTTATCAAATGGACGGGTTTAAGTGGCTTTTAGGTATGAGTCAATTTGGTTTTGGAGTTTGTCTTGCAGACGATATGGGATTGGGAAAGACAATTCAAATTCTTGCGTTTCTTTTGTCTTATAGTAAATTTTCTGATAAACATGTATTGTTAATTGTTCCAGCATCACTATTAGGAAACTGGGAAAGAGAAATACAAAAGTTTACTCCTACAATGGATTACTATATTGCTAGATATATTAACTCAGACGCTTTGAAAATCAAAAAATCTTTTTTAACAATAACTACATATCAAGTATCACAAAGTTTAACTACATTG
This sequence comes from Bacilli bacterium, assembly GCA_017527675.1. GTDB lineage: Bacteria > Bacillota_I > Bacilli_A > RF39 > UBA660 > RGIG6635. The sequence goes on along the minus strand of JAFXPU010000002.1, from coordinate 33,104 downwards.
TATGATATTGATTGGGGAATAACTATTTTAGATGAAGCACAAGCAATTAAAAATCCCGATACAAAGACTGCTAAAAAAATAAAATCTATTAAAAGAGAAACTTCAATTGCTTTAACTGGAACACCTATTGAAAATAACTTATTAAATCTATGGTCTGTTTTTGATTTTTTAAATCCTGGTTTACTTGGTAGTGAATCCGAATTTAGAAAAAATTATAATATAAAAAGTGCAAATACCAATAATGTTTCAAGTTTAAGTAAGATTATAAAGCCATTTATTTTAAGAAGATTAAAGACAGATAAAAAAATAATAGATGATTTACCAGAAAAAAATGAAAATGTCTTATTTACAGAATTAACTAAAAAACAAATTGTTTTATATAAAAAAATTGTTTCAGAATTGGATGATAAAAAAATAAGTGAAGAAAATCAGTTTGCTCAAAAAAGAATTGTGCTCACTGCAATTTTACACTTAAAACAAATTTGTAACCATCCATCTCAATTTACTGGTGATGAGGATTTTTCAATTTTAGATAGTGGAAAATTTGTAGCATTAAAAGAATTATGCGAAACTATTTTCGAGAAAAGAGAAAAAGTTCTTATATTTACTCAATTTAAAGAAATAACAGAACCACTTAATAATTTACTAAAAGAAGTCTTTCATAAAGAGGGATTTATCATTACTGGTGATACATCTACAACTCAAAGAGATAAATATGTTAATGAGTTTCAAAATGGCGATGTTCCGTACATGATTTTGTCGTTAAAGGCTGCAGGTGTCGGATTAAATTTAACAAGTGCAACTAATGTTATTCATTTTGATAGATGGTGGAACCCAGCAGTTGAAAATCAAGCAACAGATAGAGCGTATAGAATTGGTCAGAAGAAATGTGTTAATGTTTATAAATTTACGACTAGAGATACCATAGAAGAAATTATCGCTGCATTAATGGAAACTAAAACAAAATTATCAGATTCTGTATTAGATAATGTTGATAATAATGTATTTAATAAACTATCAACAGAAGAATTATTAAAAGCAATTCAATATAGAGGTGAATAAAATAATGAATGATAAATTAGATTATGGTGAAGTAAAAATAGATGGAAGAATAATATCCTCATCTTGGTGGGGACAAATGTGGTGTAGAAACATTGAAAATTATAGTGACTTACGAAATAGATTAGAAAGAGGAAGAACATATATTAGGCAAAATACAGTAAAAAATCTTTCTATATCGAGTAATTGTGCAGAATCATTGGTGCAGGGTCATTCAAAAGAACCATATAAAGTGATAATAAATATTAAAACAATTGATAAAAACAAATATGATAATATATTGAATACATGTGAAAATTCGGTTGACAATCTTGAATCATTAATGACTGGGTCTTTCCCAAAAGAATATCAGCAATTTTTTACCGATGAAGAATATGGATTATTTCCAAAAAGTAATGAGATAGATTATAACTGCACATGTCTTGACTATTTAACAAATATGCATATGTGTAAGCATATTGCTGCTACAATGTATGCAATCGGTAATAAATTAGATAAGGATCCATTAATTTTCTTTAAGTTACGAGGTATTGATTTAACAGAGTTTACAAAGAAAATTGTTAAAAAAGAAAATGAGTATGTTTGGGATAAAATTAATTCGGAATCTGATAGAAAAATTAGTGACAACGATATTTCATCATTGTTTGGTGTTGATTATGAAGATGATAATGAAAAAATTGATGTAAACAAAATATTGTATTCAGATACTAATTCAGCTAATAAAGAATTGTTAAATCAGACAACGAATATTCTAGAAAAACCTATTACAGATGAATTAAATGAAGAACAATCTTCTGAAGAAATTAATGAAATAGATGAGAGTACATTTATTACCAATTTTTCATCTTCAAATGATTTTGAAGATTCTAAAGGATTAATTAACAGCACTGAATCACAAGAACCTTATGTTAATCAAAATACTAATAATAAAAAAAGTTTGTTTTCAAAATTTTTTAGTATTTTTAGTAAGAAATAATTATTGACTTATAATCCCATAAATGGGCTATAATGTCCCACAAATCATGGAATTTTATAGAATATTTTAGCAAGAGCATAAGAGAATGATATCTATATACTCAATATTTCCTTATTTCATAAGAAAAAGAGTGATATCAAACTTATTTTGCACTTGCAAAATTATCCCACAATTGTGGGATTTTATTTTTATTTTTACTTTGTTTTATAGACAAAAACAATGTGATGAATTGTGGGCTAGAATTATGATAAATTAGTATAGAATAAAAATGAGTAGCCCACTAACGGATTATTCTTTATATCTGTATGATATAATTATATTTAGGAGATGATTATTATGAAATCAAAATACAATACTTATAAAGATTTTAATAATGTTTCTTTAAAAGTAAATATTGATAAAAAAATATATTATGGATCTTTAAATACAAATAATAACCATATTACATTATCTATAAACATGTCAAAAGACATTGAACATTGGAGGAAAATCAATGCAAATAGAGATACTATATGTGGAAGTATTGTTGTTGAAAATATTGATATAACTTTAATTAATTGTACTTATTGTGGAAGCCCTTATACTATGTTTAAAAATGAGCCTCAAAAAAATATATATGAAGCTGAGTTTATTATTGATAGAATATTACTTGGAAAAAAAGTATCAAAAATTGATAGAAAACTATTCTCAAAAGCAAATGTAATTTATGATAACATTGATTCATTTACTAATGATCAGCCATACGAATTAGATACTACTACTATGACATATAAAGTAACACCATCTAATTATAAAATAAATACTAATGAATCAGATATAAATATTTGTTTTTCTTGTAAAAATCGTAATGGACAAAAATTGCTGTCAGTTGAAAGAGAAACTATAGTTGACTTTACTTTTAAAAAAAATTTAAGTTTATCAAATACATTAAATGAAATATATAAATTTAGATGTTTTTTAATTATTCTTTTGAGAAAGCACATAACTGTTTCAAGACAAATTATATCAATAGATAATAGTGAGTATCAATTAATAGACTGCAGAATTGATAAAGTTTATCCAATAGATGAAGAGTTATTTGCTCATAAGATGGTTAAAATTGAAAAGATTACTAATATAAGTGAAGTGTATCAAGAGTTTCAAAATCAGTATTTACAATTATTACCTGCATTAGATGTATACTATAATACAATATCTTGTTTTATACCAAATATTAATAGATTTATATTGGGAACAACAGCTTTGGAGTATTTTTCAAATGAATATGATTTTGTTAATGCATTAAGTTTAACAAAACAAAAAAAGCCAAAAGCAAAAGAACCTGATTATGTTGATAAAGTGGAACATTTAATTGCAAATATAAATGTAATTTTAAAATGTAATATAAGTGATATTCCTATAATTGCTGACAATGTTAAAGAAGCAAGAGTTTATTATATACATTATAATAAAAAAAGAAAACAACTGTCTGATGAGGAACAACAATATTATTCTTATTTTGTTTTTGATATCCTACTATTAAATATTTATAAATTAATAAAAATAGATTTATCATTGATGGAATCTTCTTGTCATAATAATATATATTATGAAATTAATAATCTTCTATAATATATATCTTCTTTATCTTTATTATTATAGTATTTATTATATCTAAGCGGTATCCACATGTTCGTTCATACCGTACATATGGATATTTATCTATTATATCTTTTTTATATTTATTCTTTAGTTCTTTGGGGTTTTCCGTTGACGGTTTTACCGAAGTGGTAAATCCACCTTCGGTAAATTTCATTTTTTAACACCTAATTTAAATAAATATAGATTCAAGTATATTTATTCATATTTTATAGAAACTATCTTATATGAGCTTTTAAAAATGTTTTTAAAAGGTATTTTAATCTATTTACTAAAATATTGATTTATGTTATATTATTTATAGCAGTTGAATGGTATAAATGTAGTTTCCCAATAGGTAACTACTGATGCCATAGATAATTAAAATGATTTAGGTCTCCCTAAATCATTTTTTTAACCACATATACATACCATCTTCAGCAACCTCTTTTTTCACTTTAAATCCAAACTTTGAATAAAAATCTTGTTTACCTGGAGCTGATAAAAGTTGAATCATTATTTCTTCATCCTCTTTAATGCCATCTTTTATATATTCAATTAAAGCACTAATCATTTCGGTGCCATAACCATTACCATGATATTCTGGAAGCACTATTACATCCATTATTAATCCAGCATATCCACCATCTGTTACAAACCTTGCCATTCCAATAGTTTTACCATTAAGCACATATTTTACATTTATTCCATTATCTAAACTTATTTTTAATAACCTTTCTGAAGGCCTTTTCCAATTTAATGCATCTAATAATTTATAATACTCGTCAATAGTTAGTTTATTTATTTCAATCATATTATTACACCTCAAATAATATTATATCATATGTTTTAAATTACTTATATTTGCAGTAAAATATATTCTAATAGTTTTAAACCCATATAATTATCGTGCCATTTAGAATATTAAAACACTAACTATTTAGTTAGTGTTTTTTAGTATTTCATTGATAAAATCATTTTTAGATTTAGTATACATTTGTCTGTTATTAGAATATTTATTAGCCAAATTAATCTTTAACATTTCGTACTTTTTTAATATATTACAATTAACTCTTAATATATCTCTAAAAGCAATCATATTTTTATAACGAATACAATTGATAGGAATAACATGAATAAGAAAAAAAGTCTCATTACCTTTTTCCTTTATTAATAAAATCTCATCATTTTCATAGTTTTCTTTAATTATATATAATTTTGAAAGTTTATTTAAATATTTTTTAAAATTATCAAAACTTGGTACACCAATGGCAATATCTACAATTGGCTTAGCTGACAAGTTTTCAATGGCGGTTGATCCAACATGTTCAATTTCAAAATTATCTTCAGAAAAAATTTTATTTAATTTTTCTTTTTCTTCAGAAAAAATTTTTTTCCATATTTTATAATTATTTTCTAAATATACTTGATTATTAATTAGTCCCATATAATCACCTAATTTTAAATAAATATAAAGTTTCTAAATTAACTACAATTCATAGTTCCATTGCTAATTGCGTTACATTCTATATCGCTGGCTGAAACACCAACATTTGCCGTACCATCTCTATTAGTTCCTGCAAAAATATCATCCTTACAGGATATAAAGTAATCATCTTCTTTACAGTTTATATCACCAAATACATTTTTCAATATTTGTACGTTGTCTTCGTATTTTGAACCATCATAAGTTCCTTCAATGCAAAATACATTTCCATTATTTATTCCACAGGCAAAACCTCTTTTAATTTTCCCATTATTTAAAATATGTCCTAAAAACATTTTTCGTGTTTCACCATTTTGATTTTTTAATTCGTGGTAATCATAAGTAAAATCTTTTAAATAAACATTTTTGCCAAATTCTTTACTAGATTCTTCATTATAAAATGCAAATGCACAATTCTTACATGAATTAATTGTAATCTTTTTTGTCTTTTTACAACTAGTTAAAAATAAAGTGGTAATAATCATTAATAGATATATGTATTTTCTCTTCATAGATCCTCCTATAATTTTATTATACTACGCAATTGTTAATTTTTCACATAAACATATAATTATTAATTTATGTTTTAATTGTATTGTTACGTTTTCTATAACCATGATTATTGTGATATTTAGCAATAAAAAATGATCTAGATTGTGTTAGATCATTTTTTAACTGGTTTAGCCTCGCTTCTTGTACAAGTTCCACCATTATTTTTTACATATGCATCTATTATATCTAAAGCCTGATAAGCGTCTTCATATTTGCCAATATTAGTAATGTTTGCCAAATAACCATCTCCACCTGCTTCTTTAATACCTCCCGTAGTTTCATAAAAATTAAATTCATATCCATATGTTTCATCATGCAAAGTACAATTAATTTTAGTATTCATTAATCTTCCAGAATTTTTTTCGTGAATATTTTTAAATATAATTCGTAGAGCAATTAGTAGAATAGGTGCAATTATTATAAAAACAACAATAAATTTAATAAGTTTTAAAATTAAACCAGCTAATTTTTCTGTATTAGATGTTTTTTCAACTAAAATATCTTTAATATCATTATTAACTAATTCATCTAAACTAGCATTAAATATTTTAGATAGTTCTTTTGCTTGTTTTAAATCAGGTGATGTTTCTCCTAATTCCCATTTTGAAATGGTTTGTCTAGCAACACCTACTTTTTCAGCAAGTTCTTCTTGAGAAAGACCATTTTTCTTTCTTAAATCCATAATCTTTTTTCCAATTTCCATAATTATTCCCTCTTTCTAATACAATAATATAATTATTATAGTTTTTTCTCTACCAATTTTGACCGGAATATTAGCCCGTTTTAATAACATTTAAATATATATCTATTTTATCATATAAAATAATAAATATTTTATTAATTTATATTTCTATTTTTTTAATTAATAAACTATGATATAATTAAGGTGATTTATATAATATGAAAGAAGGGAAGATATGTATTGCCAAAAATGTGGTAGAAAATTACCTAAAAATGCAACTTTGTGTGCAGTATGTGATCAAGATAAAATAAAAGAGTATTTGGAAAATAAAGCCAAAGAAGAAGCAACATTTGAAGAAAAAGTTGAAACAACTGAAGAAGTAGTTGAAGAAACAAATGCAGAAGAAAATACTAAAGAAGAAGTACCTGCAGAACCTATAACTGAGGAAGCTACTCCGGTAGATAATAAAGAAGAAGAGAAAAATGATGCTACGGTTATAGAGGAAAATAAAGTGGAGGAAGTTCCTGCTGAGGAGAGCGTTACAATAGCAGAGCCGAAAATAAAAAAATCCAATGGAAAATTTAAGAAAATATTGCTTTGGATAGTTATTGGCTTAGTTTTAGTTGCTGGCGTAGTAGTAGGTGGATTAATTGCCTATAAAAAAATGGGTGGCTCTATAAAACTTAGTTGGAATGAAAATTATAGTGATTACAATATAGATTATATTATGCCTAATAAGATAAAATTGGGTTTTGATATATCTAATGAGAGTAAAATTGATGAAGTAAAAATTAAAACAACATGTGGTTCTTATGAAAAACCAAATAGTAGTGAAATTATATGGGATTTAACTGAAGCATCTGGTGATTGTAAAATTGAAGTTAGTTATAAACTAAAAAAAATTAGCAAAAAATATCATGTTTTTGATGATTCAAAAGAAAAAATAGAAATTAATTATGATGAAAAAGAAAAAATAGATTATGATTCTGATGAAGATTTAGATAATGATGGTTTAACTAATAAAGAAGAGAAGAAATATAAAACTGATGCCTTAATTGGTGATACAGATAAAGATGGATTAGATGATGGCTATGAGATTAAAACTAGTAAGACTGATCCAACTAAAGCCGATTCAGATAATGATAGTTTAAGCGATTATGATGAATTGAAGTTAGAACTTGATCCTTTAAAAGCCGATTCTAAAGGTGATGGAACTAAAGATGGAAAAAGGGAATTAACTTATAATTATGAAAAAGACAATGTAAAAATAACTATTAATGGTAAAGGAAACATTGCTTCGACTGTTGCTGAAATTAATTCAAATACTAAAATAAGTGGTAAAAAAGGATTAATTGATAACCTATATTTATTACATACTGATGGTAGTATTAAAGAAGCAACTTTAACAATTACTTATACTGATGAAGAATTAGCTAAGTATGGATTAAATGAAGATAATTTAGCTATATTCTATTACAATGAAAAGGAAGCAAAATATGAAAAAATTGATAGTGTAGTTGATAAGAATAATAAAACAGTTACGGCTACATTAAAGCATTTCTCACCATATGTTGTAGGTGATAGCGAAATATTAAATGAAACAGCAACATATCAAGTGTTATTTGTTTTAGATAATTCTTGGAGTATGTATACTAATGAGCAATATAAGAAAATAACTGGTGAAGAGTATAGCGGTGGCTGGTTTGATTCAAGTGATTTAGCTGGTAATGATGCTGATGGTGTTAGATTTAGTTTAACTAGTGAACTAGTAGATAAACTATCTAGTGACAATTATCAAATTGGTGTATCTGAATTTAGAAAAGACTATGCTAATGTTCTTCCAATTGGAAGTAAGAAAAGTGATATAAAGAAAAAATTACCTAAAATGAATGGTACTTTTGTTACAACAACTGCTGGTACAAATACAAGCCGCGGTATTGTTGAGGGTATGAAAGAATTCAGTGATGATACAGACTACAAATACATTATTATTTTAACTGATGGTCATGATACAGAAACAAGTTATAGAAAAGAAGAAGTTATTAAAAAAGCACAAGAAAATAATGTTAAAGTATGTGCTATTGGATTTGGCGAAGGTGCAACTAATAAAAACTTAGAAGAAATATCAGCAGGAACTGGGTGCAAGTTTTATGCATCATCAGATGCTAAAGGTCTTGAAGAATTATTCTTGGATGTTCAAACAGAATTAAACGATGATCTTGTTGATATTAATGATGATGGAGAGTATGATGGTATTCTTGTTGCTGATAGCGGATTTATCGTTAATCGTGATGGATTCTCATTTGAAAACTATGTATCTACAACAGATAATGGCGGTCATTGTTATGGAATGGCAACGTTTGCTGAGTTATACTATAAAAAACTACTACCATTAAAAGCTAATGATAAAAAAATAGGTAAAGATGAAGTACGTGGTTACGATTTATCATATTCATATTTTAAAAACTATACAAATAATTTATACGACTTTAAATTTAAATCTAAAGCTTTAAAATATTATGGTTACCCAGGATATTATAAATCTTTTGATATATTTGATGAAACAGCACCAGCGGATTTATACATAGTTGATAAAGATAAAAAAATAAAACGTTACAATGATAAATATAAAGAAGAAATTGAAAATGATGGATTATTTACTATTAAAACAAGTAAGGTAAAGGGTAATAGTGATTATAATAAGAAAGAATGGACAATATTAGATGATAAGGAATCAATGCAAACAAGTAGATCAATTGAAAATGAAGATAAACAATTATTTAATGCTTTATATTATTTGCTTAGAAAACAAGATCTATCAACTTACTATTCATCAGCATTCTCATCTGCATATGTTGTAAGAGATATTATATCTGGTGAGACATATGAAGGTGGCAATTCAGAAGCCTTCTTAGCTATATTAAGAAGAAGATTAAATGATAATGATCCAGTTGTTATCTCAACTAGTAATCATGGTATAAATGCTATTAACTTAATTCAATCTTTAGAAGATCCTAATAGATACTATATAGGTGTATATGATAATAATTACCCAGGTGAGAAGAGATATCTACAAATTTATTGTAAGAACAATCAATGTTTAACAGAATTAAATGGATATTATCGTTGGATAGATGAGAAATTAAGAATTAGTCCTTCTTTAGAAGAAGATTTAAAATATTTTGAACAGAAATGAGGTTAATATGGAATTCAGAGAATATACTAATCCAGAACAAAATAATTATGATATTACAAGTGGATTAAATAGTTATAATTATAATGAAAATGTTTATTCAGAACAATTAATGGATTTAATTGGTATTCTAGAAGACATTAGTGATGAAGAATTATATGAACAATATGGAATAACAGAAGAAGAATATTTAAATCCAACTGCCGAAACTATTGAGAAAGTATTAGAAAAGGTTAATGGAAGACATAGATAAATTTGACAAATAAGCCTTTTTGTGCTACTATATATCTCAATTGAAAGGGAGTAGTCCTTAAATGTATTATATCGTCACACGTTAGCAATAACCGGTATAATAAAGAGTATCTTGGGCAAGACTTTTAAGTATAAAGGTCTTGTCTTTTTTATATAAAATTTACTTTTTGATCAAGACCTTTATGAAAATAAAGGAGTGTGATTTAAATGGAAAAAGTAAAAGTGTTTTTAGGTGGTACTTGTGCAAGTTCAACATGGAGAGATGAATTATTAAGAAGATTGGACGAAGATAGAATTGAGACTTTTAATCCAGTTGTTCCAAATTGGACTAAAGAATGTCAAATTGAAGAAGATTACCATAGAAAAAATGATGATATCTGTTTATATGTAATAACTCCAGAAGGTACAGGATTTTATAGTTTTGTCGAAGTAACTGATGATAGTAATAAAAGACCAGAAAGAACAATTTTATGCCTTTTAGAATCAGCTAATGGTAAGGAGTTTGAAGGACATACTAAAAAATGTGCTTTGAAAACTATGAAATTAGTTGCTGAAAATGGTGCAAAAGTATTTGATAATTTAGATAGTCTTGCAATATATTTAAATAATATTGAAAAAGTAAAACAACAATAAATAGAGAGTGCTAACAAATGTTAGCACTTTTTTAAATTAATATGATACAATATATTTAGGTGATATGATGAACAAAATAGATTATTTAAAGTTAAATAATAAAGAGGAAAATACAGTTTTAAGCCCTTATTCACTCATGATAGCATTATCTATGTTATATGAGGGTGCAACTGGTGAAACTAAGGAAGAACTAGATAGATTATTAAGTGATGAGGATATTTATAAATATGCCAATATTCAGGATGTATTATGTATATTCAATAAAATATATGTTGATAAAAGTATTTCTAATTCAATTAGTCAGGATTTTTTAGATAATTTAAACACTAAATATAATGCTGAATTAGAAGTTGATACTTTAGATGTAGATGTAATTAATAGTTATGTTGAGAAAAAAACATTTGGACAAATAAAAAATATTTTAGACAAAATAAATGGTAATTTACTATTAATCAATACAATAGCAGTTGATATGCAATGGGAAAATGAGGTATCACCTACTAAAGTTAATAAAGGAATTTTTAATGATAATATAGAAGCCAGTTATATATATGGTTTTCAAGGTTATAATTCTTCATATTATGAAGATGATCATACTATTGCTTTAGGACTAAATTTAAAAAAATATTTTGATCAATTTGATTGTGTATTAATTCAACCTAAAAATATTTCATTAACTGAATATATAAATGGTATTAATGATGATAATATTTATCATATATTAAATAATCTTCAACCATTGAAAGATGATCCAAGAGAAATACATATATCTGTTCCTAAATTTTCTTTTGAATATAGTTTAAATGCTATGGATAGTTTAAGACAAATGGGGTTTAAGACCATAGACAGTCCTAATTTACAAAAAATTATTAATGATAGATGTGATTTAAATGTTATTCATAAATCAAAAATAGATTTCTCTGAAAAAGGCTTAAAAGCAGCGAGTGCTACTATAATGGAAATGTTATGTGGATGTGCTTTACCTATTGAGAGGGAAAAATTATATATAAATATTAATAAACCATTTATTATTGTTGTTAGAGATAAAGCAACAAATACAATTTTCTTTATGGGTACAGTATATAAACCAGTATTATGGAAAGATGATTCTGTTAACTACCAATGGAAATAAAAAAGTTATAGTTTTAATCTATAACTTTTTTTATTAATAAATGATAATGATATTCATCACATACTTTATCATTTCTTTCGTGATAGTTAATAATTTGATAAATTTCAATTATTTTAAAATCTTTAAATAATTCTTTGCATAATTCATAATCTGCGTAAAAATGAGGGGTCATGTATTCTGGCCCTTCTTCCATTCTAAGTCTAGTATTTGGATCTTGCAGAGGCCAATCTTCTTGCTTAAATCCCCAAGTATCTTTAGAACCCAATGTTAAATAACATTCCCCGTCTTTTTTTAAGACTCTTTTTAATTCGTTTATTATTTTTTTGATTCCTTCAGTATCTGTATGTGATATAACATTGCGGCATAAAATGCAATCAAAAGAATTATCTTTGTATGGTAATTTAAGCATATCACCAATTTTATAATCACATTTTAAATTTTCCTTTTCACACCATTCTTTGGTTTGCTTAATTGCTTCATCACTTATATCAAAACATGATGTATTAAAACCATTCTTGGCGAATAAAACACTGTGTCTGCCTAATCCGCAACCTAAATCTAAGAAGCTTTTTAAATCTAGAGATTGCCATCTATTTAATAAATAAAATGACTCAATACTGGGATTTTTCCAATAATTTGCGGCATCATCTGTAATTATTTTCCAATTCCATCCTTTAGATTTTATCATAAATACCTCCTAAATAAATTATAACATACAAAAAGATTTAGTTTGACTAAATCTTTTAAATATCATATACATTTTCATTTTTATTAGGCAAATCTGGTTGTTCTACAACTTTTTTTTCAAATTTCCAATCAATTTGATAATCTGGAAGTAATTTTGTTTTAATTGGATGCATACGTGGTGAAATAATTATAGCCTCAAAATAATTAAGTGTTTTTAATTCTTCTTCACTTATTAATGGGGTATTTTCTTCACTACGTCCACATAATTTTGATATTTGATTTAATGTTTCAATATCATTTGCAAGTAAATAAATAATATTTCCAAAACTCATTTTTAATAAATCGGCACCTTGTTTACCATAGATAGTATCAAGCTCTAAAAAACTTTTTAAATAAATATTGAATCTAATATTGTTTCCTCTAGCTAAATTTAAAATATTAACAAAATGTTTAATGTCTTTAATATTCTCAAAATCATCAATATAAAAGTTTAGTCTTCTTTCTTTGTATTTAAGAATATTAGTTGTATAATAACATTGATCAATAATCATTGAAACTAAATTTTTAGTTGTTGATTTATTCTCATTAATAATGAAAATTGCTGTTTTATCTTTTTGAATATTAAGTAAATCAATGTTATTGTAACTAAGAATACTAGATAGACTTTCTCTTACGGTATATAATTTAATCTTTTGTTTAAATACAGTAATAATTGAACCCTTGGTATCACTTGGAGCATTATAAATAGTTGATAAATAAGTATATATTAAAGAATCTTTACTAATGTCATTTAAATAGTTTTCCATCTTTTTAACATCATTAACTAAATTAGAAACGTTGTTAATTGTTATGTTATCTATTTTTTCGTTTTCAAATAAATATAGTACTAATCCGGTAAATAGATTAGCAGCAGATATTTCCCAGAATGGATCTTGATTTGGATCAAATGTATCGTTTGATACAAAATAGTATCCAATGTTTTCAATCATTTCCAAAGCGGTATCTATATCACCATCTTTATATAATTTGTATGGTAAAGCAAATGGATTAAAATTATTACCTTTTTTAGTAGCAGCTAGGTTAATAGTATATACTTTATATCCTTGTTTAGCTAATTCTCCACTTAATACATTATAAATTTCACCTTTTATATCATTTACAACAAATGATTCATTAGCTTTAATAGCTAATCTTAATTGTGGTAACATAGTAGCTTGTGTTTTCCCTGATCCTGTTGAACCAATAACTAGATTATGTACTTCACTATCATCAATATATAAGTTATTTTCGTCATACATGAATTCTATTCCTGATTTTTTAATATCAGAATCATTGTTTATTTGGGTAGTTTTATTTAATATTTCTTCTTTACTTGCCCATCTTGAATATATCATTAATATCCCTCCCTTGTGATTTAAGTATATATTACTCTTTTTGATATTGTTTAAACAATAATGGCTTTTTGTGATATAATTATGATGGTGATTAAATGTTTTCTAATGAATTGGTATGTGATATTTTAATATTTTTAAAACAAAATCTAAATAAGGAAATAACAATTGATGAACTTGCTAATATATTTCATTTTAATAAAACATATATTATGAAAAGATTTAAAAAGGAAATTAATATTACTATTTTTGATTATCTAAACTCTCTTAGAATATTTAATAGTTTATCAATGTATAATTATGATAATTATGTTAGTTATATAGCTTATAATAATGGTTTTAATTCATTAGAATACTATTCAGAAATGTTTAAAAAAATTATGGGAGTTAGTCCAATTATATATAGAAAATATTTAAGCCGTGATATAAGTATTAATAAAAATGAAATAGATTTAATTCTAAATAATATAAATAAACTAGATCAATTAAATAATAGAGTAGATAGATACTTGAAAATGCGTAAACCAAAAGAAAAAATGGTTAAATCATTGGTATTTAAGTAATTTACATATGTTATAATTAATTTGAGGATAGATAGTATGAATATAATTTTAGCTCAAATATTTAAACTTATTAGTTCTTTTTTCTATGTAGTTGGAGATCGTTCTAATAATAAAAAGAAAATATTTACTTATAATGGTATTTATAATTTTTTTAGTGGTGTTCAGTATTTATTACTTAATGCTATAACCGGAGCAATATGTTCTTTTTTAGCTATTTTTCGTAATATATTTTTATATAAATATGGTAAAAGAGTACCATTATGGGGATTTATGCTATATTTACTTGTGGTTATTGCTCTTAACTTACTTGCATATGATGGTTTAATTACCTTGTTACCAATTTTACTTATTTTATTTTATAGTATTGCATTATATATAGGTAAAGTTAAAATAATTAAGTATTCAGTTATTATTACCTGTTTACTTGAAATAATATATGATGCTTATTATAAAGCATACGTTGGTATAGCTGTTAGTGTTTTAGATATTATTTTGGTTACTATTTCTTTATATAAATTAAATAATAATAAGAAAAAAGTATCATAATCGACAAAAATCGACATAAATTGATAATGAATAATTGTTTATAACAATAAAAAATGATATAATTTTTGTAAGGAGGAGTATTATATGGATAGAATTTTAATTAAGGAAAATGCCAGAAAAATGGTAAAGGGTAATTTATGGTATATTTGGAAACCAATGGTATATTTATTATTAGCAGTATTACCTTTTGCAATTATATTAGGAATTATTGATACAGCTGCAAATGCTGATGGTGCAATTAGTAGTATTGGTAGTTCAATTGTTTCAATAATATCTACAATTTTTTCTGTTGGTTATGCATACTATTGCTTAGGTTTTGTACGTGGACAAAGAATGGAAGTAAAAGATATACTAGAGTTCATTAAAAAGAATTGGGTTGTTTCTTTACTTGCATCTTTACTAGTAGGTTTAAATGTTTTAATTGGTATGATTTTATTAATTATTCCAGGTTTTATAGCTGCTATGGGTTTATCTTTATATGAATTTGTAATTGCTGATAATCCTGAATTACCTGTAACTGATGCATTAAGAAAATGCTGGGATATTACTAACGGGCATAAAGTTGAAATATTCGTATTTATTCTATCATTTATTGGATGGGAAATTCTTGGAGCATTAACTTTAGGTATTTTATATATTTGGTTAATGCCATATATGACTATTGCATCAGTATTAGTATACGAATCATTAAAAAAATAGACTTCATAAGAAGTCTTTTTTTATGATATAATTTATATGGTGATTAGATGAAAAGAATAATTATAATAGGTGGTGGAGTAGCTGGTATTACGGCAGCTATTAAAGCTAAAAATGCTAATAATGAAGTTACTGTTTTAGAAAAAAATAAAACATGTTTAAAAAAATTACTAATTACTGGTAATGGTCATTGTAATTATTTTAATGATGATTATAATTACAAGCATTATTATTCTAATAATTTAGAATTAGTATCTAAAATAATAACATCTGAATCAAAGAAATTGTTAACAGATTTTTATCAAAGTATTGGACTAGTACCACGTATTAAAAATGGTTATTATTATCCATATTCTAATCAAGCTTATGCTGTTTTAAATGCCTTAATAAAGGAAGCTGATATAAAAGGTGTAAAAATAATAAATGAAGTTGATGTAACAAATATTAAAATAGCTGATAAATTCATTGTGGAAACTAATAAGGAAAATTATATTGCTGATAAGGTTATTGTAGCAACCGGTTCAAAAGCCTATCCTAAAACAGGATCTACAGGTGATGGATATAGATTTGCTAAAATATTAAATCACACTGTAAATAATGTTTATCCAGCTTTAGTACAAGTTGTTACTGATGATAAGTATTTACATGAATTAGACGGTGTAAGAAATGATACAAAGGTAACATTATTGGTAGATAGTAAATCAATAAAAGAGGAAGTTGGTGAATTGCAATTTACCAATTATGGTTTATCTGGAATTTGTATTTATAATCTTACATTAGCAATTAATAAATATTTAGAAGAAGGAAAAGAAGTCAAAATAAAACTTAATTTACTTCATGGATTAAATATAAATAATGAATCTGATTTAGATAATTATTTAAGTAAGCAAAATAAATTGTTAAATAAAAGAACATTAGTAGAATTATTAGAAGAAATTCTAAATTATAAAATTGTTAATGCTTTATTTAAAAAATATAAAATTAATAATGATATTATTTATGATGAAATAAGTAGTGATAGTAAATTAGAATTATTAAACGCTTTAGTTAACTACGAAGTTAAAGTTGTAGGTACTAAGGATTTTAATAATGCTCAAGTATGTAGTGGAGGTCTTTTATTAACTGAATTAAATACAGATACATTTGAATCTAAATTAGTTAAAGGGTTATATTTTGTTGGTGAACTTATTGATATAACCGGAGAATGTGGTGGATATAATATTTCTTTTGCTGTCTTATCTGGTTTAAAAGCTGGTATTAATGTAGGTGGTATAAATGATTAGAGTAAGACAAATAAAAGTAAATGTTTTAAAAGATAATATAGATTTAGTTGTAGATTTAGCAAAGAAAAAAGCCCATATTTTAAGTGATAATGTATTAAGTTATAAAATAAATAAGAGAAGTATTGATGCTCGTGATAAAGAAGATGTTTTATATGTTTATGAAATTGATTTTAAATTAAAAGATGAAAAAGATATAAAACTAAGTAATGATGTTTGTTATGTAGAAAATAATGAATATAATTTTAAACCTATTAAAAAAGATATTAAACCAATTATTATAGGTAGTGGTCCATGTGGATTATTTGCTGCTTATATGTTAGCAGAAGCAGGTTTGAAACCAGTTGTCTTTGAAAGAGGAGCAGATATTGATACTCGTGTTAAGGATGTTAATGAATTCTGGCAAAATAATAAATTAAATCTAAATTCTAATGTTCAATTTGGTGAAGGTGGAGCTGGAACTTTTTCAGATGGTAAATTAAATACTCAAATAAAGGATAAAAAAAATCGTATTAAAAAAGTATTGGATATTTTTATTAAACATGGGGCTCCAGAAGAAATAGCTTATGATTATATGCCTCATATTGGTACAGATAAATTAAGAGAAGTAGTAAAAAGTATGCGTGAATATATCATTAGTTTAGGTGGAACATTTAATTTTAATTCTTGTTTAACTAATATACTTACTAATAATAATCAAATAGAAGAAATTGAAATCAATAATAAAGATCATTATAAAACCAATTGTTTAATCCTAGCTATTGGTCATAGTGCTCGTGATACTTTCCATATGTTACATGAACATAATATAATGATGGAAAATAAACCATTTGCTGTCGGACTTCGTATTATGCATGATCAAAAAATGATTAATGAAAATCAATATGGTAAATATGCTAAATATATGAAACCCGCAAGTTATAAATTAATTCATAATTTAAATGGACATGGTATTTATTCTTTTTGTATGTGTCCTGGTGGCTATGTTGTTAATGCTTCCTCATTTGCAAATAAATTAGTTATTAATGGTATGAGTAATTATGCACGTGAATCCGGCATAGCTAATAGTGCTCTTGTGGTAACAGTAAATGAAAAAGATTATGGTACTAACTTATTTGACGGAGTTAAGTTTCAAGAAAAGTTAGAACAAAAAGCCTATCAAATTGGTAATGGTTTAATACCAATATCTAAATACATTGATTATAAAGATAATAAGATAAGTACATCTTTTGGTACTATTAAACCAGTTTTTAAAGGTAATTATCATTTTGCTAATTTAAATGAAATATTTTCAAATGATATTAATAATACCATTAAATCAGGTATTGAATACTTTGGGACTAAAATAAAAGGATTTAATAATCCGGATACTATATTAGCAGGTGTTGAAGCCCGTACATCATCGCCAATAAAAATAATTCGTGATGATAATTTAGAAAGTAATATAAAAGGTATATATCCTGCTGGTGAAGGTGCTGGTTATGCTGGTGGTATTACTTCAGCTGCTGTCGATGGAATTAAGGTATATGAAAAAATTACAAGTAAAGTATCTAAATGATACTTTTTTTATTGACAAAAGTTCTTTTTGTTTGTAAAATGGACAGGGTGCTTACAGATAAGAGGTGAGAAAATGAAACAATATTTTTATTTTTTCTTTGATCAAGGTGGATCACTATGTTGTATTAATGAGTATATGTTTCAAGAACATAGATTAAAAAAAGATAAAGCTATTAAAGCTCTGGATTTGGCTAATAGCTTTAATATAAAAAAGATTATTTTAAAAGATAATTCAATGAATTTAATAAGTAATCATAATATGATTATTATTAATGATGTTGATACATTTTATCATAAAAGATATTTTGATTTTTTACCTAAAGTAATGGCAACTATAAATAATTCTTTTAGATATAATTTGCTTAAAGATTCATATCAAGATGGTATAAGAGTTGATAACATGACTTTTTATACAGGACATTACAAGAAAAAAATGGCTTTAAAGAGTGGTAATCTTGCCTTATTTTCAGGTATAGCAATTTTATCATCAACTGTATTTTTTCAAAATGTTTCTAGAATAGATAGAGAAATTAATAATAGTATGGAATCAATTAATTTAGATGCTATAATTAATGCAAGAAATAATACTGATATAGTAATTGATAAAACGAGAAAATATTTAGAAGTTGTGGAGGCTGAAAAACAAGCTCGCTTAGAAGAGGAAAAAAGAAGAGATTATAAAAATTTTACATCTTATACTGATGAAACAAAGTATGCATACGATAACTATTTTGATCTTGTTTATGAAGAGGCTACTAGATGGGGACTTGACCCTAATTTAGTTATGGCGATTCTTATTCAAGAAAGCAAAGGTAAAAGAGAGAATTTAATGCAAATATCTTATTCAAGTTGGATTAATCATTCATTTGAATGCTATGATTTTATAGATAATGAATATAAAAAAGTAGTTTTAAATGATTTAAATACACCAAAAGGTAATATTCGCGCTGGTTGTATGATACTACGATATTCTATTGAACGTAACAATAATAATATTATGTTAGGAGCGCAAAATTACAATATGGGTGATGGTAATATGGATGTTATTTTAAATGCAACTTGTGCTGGTGAGAATAAAACAAAAGATGAATTATTTACTAATCAAAATGATATGTCATTTGTTAATTATACTAAATATGCTAAAGGTGGAGATAAACATTACATAGCTAATATTTCTCAATTTTTAAATCAAACTGATAATATTTTCTTTTTGGATGTTGATGATAAAGGTAATATTATAAAGTACAATCATAACTTAAAAGAAAAAGACAAAGTATTAACAAAGTAATAAGAAATTATTGCTTTTTTTATGGTATAATTTTGATAGGTGATAGTATGTTACTAGATAATATTTTGCATGATAATAGTATTTTAGTAATTCCTAATAATATAAAAAAGACAGTATTAGAAGAAATAAATAATCTAGATAAAATTTATAATATTAAAATAATGTCTAAAGAAGAATTATTAAATACTATAACATTTAACTATGATGAGAAAACTATTTGTTATCTAATGAGTAAATTTAAATATGATATAGCTTTAATGTATTTAAATAATCTAAAATATATAGATAATAAAAACTATAATAATTCTAAATTAGATTTTTTAGTTGAAATGAAAAATGAATTAGATGAGAATAATCTATTAATTTATAATGAATTATTTAAAAGCTATTTAAAAAATAAAGAAATAATTATCTATGGATATGATTATCTAAATAACTATGAAAAGAAAATATTATCTGATTACAATTATAAGTTTATTAAATTAGAAAGTAATAATTACAAACATACTATCTATGAATTTAAAAATATAAATGAGGAAATTGAATATGTAGCATCTAGAATAGTTAAATTAATTAAAAGTGGTATAGATATTAATCATATTAAAATTGCAAATATCAATGAAGAATATAATTTAGCAATGACAAGAATCTTTAAAATGTATAATATACCTCTTGCTAATATTGTGAATGATTCTATTTATACAACAAGCATTATTCGAAATTTTTTAAAGAATTTTGATCTTAACTCAATAACTATAAATGATGAAGTAGATCAATATATCTATGATAAATTAATAGGTGTTTTAAATAAATATTATTTTGTTAAAGACTATAGTTCAATTAAGGAATTATTAATAATAGAATTTAAAAATATCAAAAATAAAACAATTAAATACAAAAAGGAAATCGAAATAATTGATCTAAATAATAATATTATTTCAGATAATGATTATGTATTTTATATGAATTTTAATCAAGGTTATGCACCTATTATTGTTAAAGATGAAGATTACTTATCTGATAAGGATAAAATAATATTAGGTTTAGAAACCAAAGATGAATTAAATAAAATTAATAAAGAAATACTAATTAATAAATTAAATAGTATTAAGAATTTAGAGATAACATACAAATTAAAATCATCTACTGGTGATTTTGAAGTTAGTTGTTTAATAGATGATTTAGATTATGAAACAGTTAAAAATCATAAAATAGAAAATATTTATTCTCATAAGATGAATAGAATAAAATTATCTTTAATGCTTGATGAATTAGTAAAATATCAAAATATAAATGATGATTTAAATATTTTATTTAATACCTATAAAGATCTACCATATGCCGCATATGATAATAGTTTTAAAGGTGTTATAAAGGAAGACTTTAATAGATTTATTGATAATGAATTATACTTATCATATTCATCTTTAGATAATTATTATAAGTGTGGTTTTAGATTTTATTTAAATAATATTTTAAAGATCAATAAAAATGAAGATAAATTTGTAACTACTATTGGTAATATTTTTCATGAAGTTTTAGAACAAGCTTTTAAAGATAATTTTGACTTTGATAGTTGTTTTAAAAAGACAATAGAAAACTATGAAATAAATAATAAAGAACAATTCTTTTTAATTAAATTAAAAGAAGATTTGAAATTTATTATTAATACTATTAATAAACAAAATAGATATTCATCTTTGGATAAGAGTTTATATGAACAAAATGTTTTTGTTAATAAAGATAATAATATCAAAATTACTTTTACGGGTAAGATAGATAAACTATTATATAAAGAAATAGATGGTTATAACTATGTAGTTATCATAGATTATAAAACTGGTAATCCCGATGTTAATTTAAACAATACTTATTATGGTTTAAGTATGCAATTACCTATATATGTTTATTTAGCTAATAATATTAAAGAAATTAAAAATGTTAAAGTAATTGGTTTTTATTTACAAAAAATACTACATAAAAAACCTAATAAAGATAGTAAAAAAGATTTAATTGCTTTAAAGGAAAATGAATTAAAATTAGATGGTTATACTAATTCTAATTTAGAATATGTATCTTTATTCGATAATAATTATACGGATACTAAAGTAATTAAGGGATTTAGTATAAAAGCAGATGGTACTATCAATGCTAAATCAAAAGTATTAAGTGATTTAGAAATAAATAATTTAATTAAATTAACTGATAGAAAAATAAATGAAGCTATTACTAATATTACTAATACTAATTTTGCTATTAATCCTAAACAAATAGATAATGAAAATGTTAGTTGTAAATATTGTAAGTATCAAGATATTTGTTTTAAAAAGAATGATAATCTTGAATATTTAACTAAAAAAGACTACAAGGAATTTTTAAAAGAAGGTGAGTAAATGGAATTAACCAAAGAGCAGTTTGATGCTGTAAATAAAGATAATAATAATATTATTGTTTCAGCTGGAGCTGGTTCTGGTAAAACATCAGTTTTATCGAAAAGAGTTATCCGTAAATTAATGGATGGAGTTAGAATTGATGAACTTTTAATTTTAACATTTACTAATGCTGCGGCTTTAGAGATGAAAGAAAGAATTAGAAAAGCTATTAAAGAAATACCAGAATTAAAAGAACAATTAAACATCTTAGATTCAGCTTATATTGGTACATTTGATAGTTTTGCCTCAGCTATTGTTAAAAAATATAATTACCTTTTAAATATTCCTAAAGATTTTAGTATTATAGATGCTAACTTATTAGATTATCAAAAGAATGTTATTTTAGATAATATTTTTAATAAAAAATATTCTAATAAAAATTCCGAATTACTTAAAATAATTACTTCTTATTGTGATAAAGATGATACTAATATTAAAGAATTTATTATTACTTTAGATAATAAATTAAATTTATTAATTGATAAAGAAAAGTATTTAGATGAATATTTAGATAAACATTTTAACTATCAAAAAATAGATAATGATATTAAATTATATGAGGATAAAATATTTAGTATCATAGATGATATTAAAGAGAATTTAGATAAATTTACATCTATTGCTAGTGCTAAAAATAGTGAAATATTAACTAATTATTTAGAACCTTTATTTAAGGCTAAAACATATGATGAATTAGTAAATATAGATTTAGGAAAATTTCCTACATTAAGAAATTTAGAAAGTGAAAAAATCTATAAAGATAATATTAGTACTATGCGTACTTCTATAAATGATTATCTTCATTTTGAAAGCAAAGAAGAGATGAAAAAATGTATATTAAGTACTTATAACTTTGTTTCATTTATTGTAGATGCTGAAAAAGAATTAAATAGAGAAATAACTAAATATAAATATGATAATAATTTATTTGAATTTAATGATATAGCTAAATTAGCTATTAAAGTAGTTGATGATCATGATGATGTAAAAAAAGAAATTAAAAATCAATTTAAAGAAATAATGATTGATGAGTATCAAGATACTTCTGACCTGCAAGAAAAGTTTATTTCTTTAATTGCTAATAATAATGTTTATATGGTTGGTGATATTAAACAGTCTATTTATCGATTCCGTAATGCTAATCCCAAAATATTTAAAGATAAATATGATAAATATAAAGATGGTTTAGATGGTATTAAAATTGATTTAACGTCTAATTTTAGATCACGTGCTGAAATAGTTAAAGATATTAATACGATTTTTAATAGTTTAATGACTGATAAATTAGGTGGAGTTAATTACTTAGAACAACAAATGAGTTATGGTAATCATAAAGATGATTATGATACTTATACAGATAATAATAATGGACTTGAAATATTGAATTATCATAATGATTCTGAAATTAAATATAAAGATAATGTTATAGAAGTATTTATTATAGCTTCTAATATTAAAAAGAAAATAGATAATAAAACTATTATCTATGATAAAGAGCAAAAACAATTTAGAGAAGCAACTTATAAAGATTTTGCTATCTTAATTGACCGTTCAACATCATTTGAAATGTATAAAAAAGTATTTGAATATTTTAAATTACCATTAGAAATATGGGCTGATGAAAAAATAAGTGATGATACTTCATTTATGCTTTTAAAAAATATACTTCATTTATTAATTAAAATAAAAGAAAATGAATATGATCAAGAGTTTAAGTATTTAATGACTTCTATATTAAGAAGTCCATTAGTAGAAATGACAGATAAAGAAATATTTAAGTTATTTTTAAATGATGATTTTAGTAACAATATTGTTTATCAAAAATGTTTAGATTTATCTAAATTATTAGATAATCATTCAATAAAAGAAATAAGTTTAAAAATAATTGATGAATTTGATTTCTATCAAAATATTATTAAGTTGGGTAATGTATCCATTAGTATGGCTAAAATAGATTATTTTTTAAATAACAGTCAAACGTTTAGTAATATTGGTTATAATGTTAAAGACTTTATTGGTTTTTTAAATGATATTTTAGGTGATCAAAAAGATATAAGAATTGGTCGTATTAAAGATAATAGCAATGCTATTAAATTAATGACTATTCATTCATCTAAAGGATTAGAGTATCCAATATGTTACTATGCTGGATTAAGTGTAAATACTAATCGTGATGAAATAAATAATAGTTTTGTTTTTGATTCTAATTATGGTATTGTTGTTCCGGCTGATTTAGATGGTATTACTAATACAATTTATAAGGATTTATATAAGGATAATTATATTAATGAAGAAATCTCTGAACGTATTCGTTTATTTTATGTTGCTTTAACAAGAGCACGTGAAAAAATGATTATGGTAACTAAAGACTTAAATGGGGAAGCAAAAGAAAACTTAAAATGTTTTAATGGTTTTTTAAATTCAATTTATCCAGTTATTGAAAATAAAATAACAGAGATTAATTTAGATGATTTAGGTCTAACTGGGGATTATAATTCCATTAAAAATAGTAATTATAAAGACTATATTAATCCAACTGAAAAACATTTAGTTGTTGATGAATTAAAGGTTGATAATGAAATATTAGAAACAAATACATATTCTAAACACGAAGTAAGTCTAATTGACGAAGAAACTAAAAAGAATATGGAATTTGGTTTAAAGGTTCATGAAGTATTAGAATTGCTTGATTTAAAAAATCCTAATTATGATAATGTTGAACCATTTATTAAAGGAAAAATATCATTAATGTTAAAACAAGATTTATTTAAAAATATTAATTTAGCCAATATCTATAAAGAATATGAATTTATGTTTGAAGAAAATAGTAGTATTTACCATGGTATAATTGACCTTATGCTAGTATATGATGATCATGTTGATATTATTGATTATAAATTAAAATATATTGATGATGATGCCTATTTAAAACAGTTAAATGGTTATAAAAAGTACATTGAAAAAAGATTAAATAAAGAAACCAATATTTATTTGTATTCAATTATGGATAATAAGATAAATAAGTTATAATTTGTTAACTATGTTATTGTAATATCAAAAAAAATATTATATAATACTTAAAAGTGGTGGTAATATGGATAACAAAGTATACTTTGAAGTAGAAAATAATATGGGTATTCTAGAAAAAATGGAGTTGCTAGCTCAATTTAATCTAGAACAATTTGATAAGAATTATATTATTTATAAAAATTTAGATAATAATAACTTACACTTTTATGCAGCTGCTTATGAAATGACCGATGATGGATCTTCAAATTTAAATACTGATTTATCTACTGAAGAAAAAAATGCTATCAATGCTATATTTTTATCAATTAAGGGTTAGGGAGGTTTTAAAATGTTAGAGTATAATGAAAATCACAAAAAAGCTTATGGAATTGTTCCAAAGTTAGAGTATAATAATAAACATGTTAAAGCAAAGATAATGCCAAAGATTGAATTTAATAGCAATCATACTAAGGCATATGGCTTAGAATTAGAAAAGGCAAAAACAATGTAATATGCCTTTTTTTATTTAGGTGAGATATGAAAAAGAAATTAAATATAGTATATGAAGATAAAAATATAATAGTTGTGGATAAGGAACCACATTTATTAACTATTGCAACTGATAAAGAAAGAGAGCGTACTTTATACCATTATGTTTTAGAGTATGAACAAAATAAACATAAGTCCAATCGTATATTTATAGTTCATCGTTTAGATAAAGATACATCTGGTTTAGTTTTATTTGCTAAAAATCAAAAAATAAAACAAGAATTACAAGATAACTGGTCTAATAATAAAAGATATTATCAAGCTGTTTTAGAAGGTAAATTAACAAAGGATAAGGATATAATTAAAAGCTATATAACAGAAAATAAAGCCTTAAAATCTTATTCAACAGATGCTAAACATGGATTACTAGCTATAACTAAGTATGAACTTGTTGAAACGAAGAATAATTTAAGTCTTGTTAATATTGAGATATTAACGGGAAGAAAAAATCAAATTAGGGTTCATATGTCAGAGATGGGTAATCCTATTTCTGGTGATAAAAAGTATGGAGCTAAAACAAATATTTATAAACGTTTAGCCTTACATGCAAATAAGTTAATAATTATTGATCCTAAAACTAAAAAAGAAATGGTTTTTGAATCAAAATTTAAGTTTAAATTTTAAGTTTTATTGACATATATTATAAGTAGTAATATAATTGAATAGTTCATATAAGAACTATTTTTTAATAATAAATAATATTAAAAGGTAATAAAATTAAAAAATAATTTGGAGGTGTAAATGAAAACAATTAAATTTTTAAAACCATATTACATTCCTACATTAATTATTTTTGTTTTAATATATATTCAAGTAGTTTATTCCGATTTAGCTTTACCTGATTATATGTCTAAAATAATTAATAATGGTATTATTAATGGTTCAACCAGTTATATTTTAAAAACAGGTGGAAAGATGATACTTGTGTCTTTCTTAGGAATTGTTACAAGTGTTATAACTGGTTTTTTAGCAAGCCGTGTAGGTGCTAAAATAGCTCGTGATTTAAGATTAAAGGTATATGACAAAGTAATTAATTATGATCATACAAGTATTAAAAAGTTTGGTGTAGCATCTTTAATTACTCGTACTACAAACGATATTCAACAAGTGCAAATGTTTATTACAATATTCTTAAGAATGGTTGTAATGGCACCGGTCATGGCTATTGGAGGTATTATTAAAATTTTAGATAGTAATGCTTCTATGACTTGGATAGTTACTGTTGGTGTAGTTGCTTTAATTATTTTAATTGCTGGTATTATGTCAATTGCTATTCCTAAATTTTCCAAAATTCAAAAACTAACGGATGATTTAAACCTAGTAACTCGTGAAAATTTAACAGGTATGTTAGTTATTCGTGCTTTTGATAAATCAGCTGAAGAAAATAAAAAATTTGATAAAGTATCAAAAGATATAACTAAGACAAATTTATTTGTTAATAAAGTAATGAATATTATGTCACCAGGTATGACTTTAATTATGAATGGTGTTATTTTATTAATTATGTGGTTTGGTGCTAAAAATATTGATGCTGGTAATCTTGAAGTAGGAGACATGATGGCTTATATTCAATATAGTATGCAAATCATTATGTCATTCTTATTCATTTCTATGATGTTTGTATTTATGCCAAGAGCTATTGTTTCTTTAAAGAGAATTAAAGAGGTATTAAATACAGATAATCTTGTTAAGGATAAAAAAGAAACAAAAAAATTTAATCCAAAAGATACAACTATTAAATTTAAAAATGTTAGTTTTAGATATGATGATGCTGTAGATGATATTTTAACTGGTCTTGATTTTGAAGCTAAATCTGGAGAAGTTACGGCATTTATAGGTTCTACTGGTTCAGGTAAATCAACTTTAATTGATTTAGTACCACGCTTTTATGATGTTTCTGGTGGACAAATATTAATTGATGATATTGATATTCGTGATATTAAGATGCATGATTTAAGAGATATTATAGGCTATGTTCCTCAAAAAGGTGTTTTGTTTTCTGGAACAATTGAATCTAATATTAAATATGCTAATAAAAAAATAAGTAATGATGATATGAAAAAAGCAGCTAAAATATCATGTAGTGAAGAATTTATTTTAACAAAACCTAAAAAGTTTAAAGATGAAATTGCTCAGGGTGGTACAAATGTCTCAGGTGGTCAAAAACAAAGATTATCTATTGCTCGTGCTATAGCCTCAAATCCTAAAATATATATTTTTGATGATTCGTTCTCAGCCTTAGACTTTAAAACAGAATCGATGATTCGTGATAGTTTGAATAAAAATTTAGCTAAATCAACTATTCTAATAGTTGCTCAAAGAGTTAGTTCAATTATGCATGCTGATAAAATAGTTGTTTTAGATGAAGGTAAAATAGTTGGTATAGGAAAACATGAAGATTTAATGCATAATTGCCCTATATATAAAGAAATAGCTTTATCACAATTAACGGAAGAAGAAGCTATGAAAGGGGTGATTAAACATGCATAATCATGGTGCAAATACCCAAAAAGCTACAAATCCGGGAAAAACTTTAAAAGAATTATTAAAGTATTTTAAAGATTTTAAATTAAGTTTAATAGTTGTCTTCGCGTTCTCAATTTTATCAACGGTTTTAATTATAGCAGGTCCTAAAATAATGTCTCGTGCTACTAATACTATTGTTGATGGTTATGTTAAACAAAAAACTTATGATGGTATTGTATCTAACTTACCTGAAGGAACGCCATTAGATAAATTAGATGGTAGTAAATTAGTGGAGGAAATGCCTAATAAAGATGAATTAAGTAAAGAACAAAAAGAAATAATAACTAATATGGATTTTTCTAAAAGACCAAAAATGGACTTTGATAAAATATTAGGTATTATCAATATATGTGTTATTATATATGCAATATCAGCAATATTTAATTATATTCAAGCTTATATAGTAGCTGTTGTTTCGCAAAAAGTTACTTATCGTTTAAGAGATAAAATATTTAAGTAAATTGATCGTATTCCACTTAATTATTATGATAAAAATAATAATGGGGATATTTTAAGTCGTATGACTAATGATGTTGATACATTAGGCCATACAATAACAATGAATTTATCTCAAGCCGTTTCTCTTGTTGCAGGAGTACTTGGAATATTAATTATGATGTTAACTATTAATTTCTTAATGACTTTAGCAGCATTAGTGACTTTACCATTATCAGTAATATTTATTAAGGCTGTAACTGGATATTCCCAAAAATACTTTAAAGAACAACAAGTTAAATTAGGCATTGTTAATAATCATATTGAAGAAAATTATGCTGGTGCTAATATAGTTAAAGCTTTTAATAATGAAGATATTGTTATTAAAAAATTTAAGACCGCTAATGAAGAATTATGCGTAAGTGCTTGGAAAAGCCAATTCTTTAGTGGTATTATGATGCCAATTGTTGTATTTGTTGGTAATATTGGTTATGTGTTAGTATGCGTTTTAGGCGGCTATTTAGTTACTAAACATCGTATTAGTGTTGGTGATGTTCAAGCTTTCATTCAATACTTAAGAAACTTTAACCAATATACTTCTCAATCGGCAACTGTAGTTAGTTCATTCCAAACTACTTTAGCAGCATGTGAAAGAATTTTTGAATTCTTAGCTGTTGAAGAAGAACCAAAAGATAAAAAGAATGCTTATGATGGTGCTGTTGAAGGTAATGTAAGTTTTAATAAAGTTAAATTTGGTTATAATGAAGATAAAATAATAATTAAAAACTTTAACTTAGATATTAAAAAAGGTCAAAAGGTGGCAATCGTTGGTCCAACTGGTGCTGGTAAAACAACTTTAGTTAAACTTTTAATGCGTTTTTATGACGTTAATTCGGGTTCTATTAAAATAGACGATATTGATATTCGCGATTTTAAGCGTAGTGCACTTCGAAATAACTTTGGTATGGTTTTACAAGATACATGGTTATTTAGTGGTACTATTTTAGACAACATTAAATATGGCAATAATAAAGCAACTGAAAAGGATATTAAAGAAGCAGCTAAAAAAGCCCGTGTTGATCACTTTGTTTCAACTTTACCAGGTGGTTACAATTACATCTTGAATGAAGAAGCATCTAATGTATCAGCTGGTGAAAAACAATTATTAACTATAGCTCGTGCAATACTAGCTGATCCCAAAATTCTAATTTTAGACGAAGCTACTTCTAATGTTGATACGAGAACAGAAACTTTAATTAATGAAGCAATGCAAAATTTAATGAAAGATAGAACTAGTTTTATAATTGCTCACCGCTTATCAACTATCCGTAATGCTGATATGATTATAGTTATGGATAAAGGTGATATAGTGGAAGTTGGAAATCACAAAGAACTATTAGCTAAAAATGGTTTTTATGCTAAACTATATAATAGTCAATTTGAAGCAGGTAAATAATCTGCTTTTTTTTTCCATATTTTAAAATATGTGATATAATACTAAACACCGAGGTGAAAATATGGATAATAATGATAGAAAAACTATACTAGCTGCTATGGAAAAAATGATTGCTCCCAATTTAGATTTAGAAGAACAGGGTACGATTTTAGAAATTCAGGAAGTTGCTGAGGAAATAAAAGGATTTTATTATTATGTTTCTTTTCGAAAAGCTGCAGCAAAATCCAAATTAGATTTTTTATTAAGACATGAAGAACGTAAAAAAAATGGTTTAGGTTCACTTCCTCGTACGATGCGTCGTCAAATAAATAAAAAATTACCAAGTACAAATGTACTTCCCAAAGCTATTCGTGAATTAAAGTATTTATATGAAATGACAGATAGATTAAAAGAAGCAATGGAGGATGAAAAATCTTTAGATAATGATGATAGTTTTTGTCAATTAGTTATGATGAATGTTTTATTTAAAAAAGATAATGGCATTCTTAAAAAATTAGGTTTAGAAACTAATAATGCTATTGATTTTTTTGTAAAGCAGGCAAAAGAACAAAATAGTAAGTGCTACTTTTTAAAATGTTTTGATGAAGAAGGAAAAGTATTGCCAGAAATGGCTTATTATTTAAGAACTATTATTTATGATAAATTTAAAGATATTTATAGTAGATGTAATGTATTTGCGGAAATAACACAAGAAGAATGCTTAGATTTTTTAATAAGTGAAGAAGTTTTAAAACAAGCGGATGAGATTGCTAGAATTAAAAATGAACAAAGAATAATAGAAGAACAAAAAATTAAAGAAGAAAAAAGATTGGAAAGAGAAAGAGAAGAACAAATAAGAAAAAGCAGAAAAAAAGAAGAAGTTGTTATTAAAAGAACCTATAATGAAATGGATGAATTATATAAAAAAATAATTACTCCTGGTAAATATACTTTAAGAAAAGGTATAGATGAAGTAATGTCTTTAGAAGAATTAGAAACAATTTTAAATAGATTAACTAATATACCTAATGATGATAAACAAAAATTTATTAATGAGTATTTAATTAGAGTATATACAAGAAGATTAAATTATGTTATGAAAATATCTTCTAAGGTTACTCTTAAAAAAATTAGAAATATTTTAAATAATGAAAAAAACAATCTGGAATTATTTGAGGCATTCAGAAATATTTTACAAAATGATACATTTGAAGAATTAACTGATGAACAAATTATGGATAGTATTGAGTCTGTTTTAAATGATAAATATTTAAAAGAAACTAATAAAACAAGTAATTTTATTATCTTTCCTTCGAATGATTTAGTTAGTAATGAATCAAATAGAGTATTTGAATCAAAATCATTTGAAGATAAAGAAAGAGTAATTAAAGGATTTAAAAATCATTTAATTACTTTGGTATATCATGATATTAATGAAATAAGATCAAATAAAAGTAATGCCTTTCACGAATTAAAAACTGAAAAAAGAGAATCATACACTTTAGATGATAAATTAAAGGGATATCGTTTTGGTCCTCGTAAAACAAAGGTTGGATTATTTATAATAAGCGTTGATAAGGATAATCAAGAAAAATTAAAAGAAATATATAAAACGAATATTAATGCTAATGTTATTTTAGTATTTGGTTTAGGAAATGTTAATTTAGAAAAAGAATTTGATATGTATAATAGAATAATAAAATTTGGTAATCAAAATAAAGAAATTATATTACATATAAATGATATTTTTGCTAACCCTTTTACAGAGGATACTTTAAAAGAGGCAAGAAATTTAATAGATAATGGCTTTTTAGCAATTGATCAACTAGGTGGAGTAGATGATCCAACTAATGTCAATAAGTGTCCAATTTTAAAATAAGAAAAAGAAAATAAACTATTTTCTTTTTTTATTTGTTATAATACTTTAAAGAGGTGTTTATATGGATGCAGTAATTGTTTCATTATTAGTAGTAGCTGTTATTTGTTATGCTTGTTATAAAAGAAAATTTTCAGTAGCAGTATATGGTATAGCTACAATAGATTTATTTTTAAGAATATCAAACTTTATTATTTGGCATTACTTTAAAGGTACCCAAAGTGATTTCTTTGCTAAGATGCCAGGTAGTATCTATGCTTTAATAGATAAATACTTAAATGGATTCTTCTTTGAAGTATTAGTATTTGCCTATATTGTAATGGCTGCTTGTTTCTTATTTTATACAGCTATGTCATTTTTTAAAACTAAATAAAAACAGATTATTCTGTTTTTTTTTGACAAAAAAAGGAAATAGAGAAAAAAACAATAATAATATAAGTAGGAGGTATCATTATGAATTACTATAATTCAATTAAAGAAGAATTAATTAATAATGAAATAACTAAGAAAGTAAAAAGTTATTCCATTAATAAAAGTGATCTAACTACTTATTTTAATGTTGGTAAATTGCTGTTTGAAGCAGGAAAACATTACGGAGAAGGAATAATTAAAGAATATTCTAAAAAATTAAGTTTAGATATAGGCAAAAAATACTCATACAGAACACTAAATTATATGAAAAAGTATTATCAATTTCAAAAAATGCAGTCAGTGACTGCAAATTTATCTTGGGGACATTGGATTGAACTATTATCTATAAAAGACTACAAAAAAACAATCTATTATTAAAATAAAATCCAAAGAATATGAAAGATTAAGTGAGGAAGCAAAAGAAAAAATAATAAATAATAAAGAGATCAGTATCAAAGATACAATTCCTAATCCAATTATTATAAAAAATAAAAATAATATAGAAAATGTATCCGAAAAAATATTACAACAAATGATACTTGAGGATATATCATCATTTTTACATAGTCTTGGAAATGGTTTTACCTTTATTGAAAATGAATATAGAATTAAAATTGGATCTAATTATAACTATATAGATTTATTATTATTTAATTATGAGTATAATTGTTTTATTGTTGTAGAATTAAAGGTAACAGAATTAAAAAAAGAACATATAGGACAAATACATATCTATATGAATTATATAGACTGTAATTTAAAAAAGATAAATCAAGATAAGACAATAGGTATCATTTTAGTAAAAAAAGATAATAAATTTATTATGGAATATTCATCTGAT
>JAFXPU010000017.1 GCA_017527675.1 Bacilli bacterium | reverse complement strand
TATTAGAAAGAACTCGTATAGGACTTAAAAAACGAGCTGAAGCAGGTCTTTGGAGAGGCGGAGGTAAAATACCATTTCCTTATCGTTATGATAGAAATACAGGCACACTAATACCAATTCCAGAACAAGTAGAATTACTTCATAAAATGATTTCACTTTATATTAGTGGTAAAAGTTTTAATGTTATTGGTAAAATTGTTGGAATGGACGAATCAATGGTTGAAACTAGAATACTATCCATAACTAATACTGGTAAAGTTCCATATAAGGATGAAGTTTATGATGGACAACATGAAGCAGTAGTATCTGATGAACTTTATGAAGAAATATTAAGAGTAAATAAAGTTAGAAGTCGTGAAAAGTATGAAAGACATTATTTACTATCGGGAAAAGTATTTTGTGGACATTGTGGGGCCAAGTATAGATATCAAAAATGGGGCAAAAGATTAATAATGTATTGTTATTCACAACAAAAAAGTAAACCAAGATATATTAAAGATCCTAATTGTAATAATAAAAGGTGGGATACATTTGAAGTTGAGGATGCAGTATTAGAAGAATTATTTAAAATGAGCCTAGATATAGACTTGTTTAAGAAAACTTTTAATATAGCAACTGTTAATGTAAAAAGTGAATATAAGCAAAGACTTGAAGAAATAGCAAAACAAATAAATAATCTATTAAATAATATAGCAAGTGGTATAGCTGTGGAAGAAACTAATAAAAAAATAAATGAATTAGAAAAAGAGAAAGAAACAATAGAAGAAAAATTGATTGAATCAGAGCAAAAAGAAAAAGATAACAAAGTATCTTTAAATATGATTAAGAACTTGAAAGCAACTTGGTTTGATATGAACTTTGATGAACAAAGAAGAATCATTGAACACTTAATAGACAAAGTTATAGTAAATGATAATGAAATCAATATCTACTATAACATTTATTAAAAAATATTTTTTCTCCCACTGGGGGTAATAGTCCTATTAAGGACATACTAATAGATATTTTTAAAGTAGATAAAATAGTTTTTAAACTATGTGGAACTATTAACATAGAAAATATTTGTAATTTATTTGCTTTAAATGTGTGCATTAATTTAATTTTATTTTGATCAACATTAATAAATCCTTGATATATATTAATAATAGTAATAATTATAGATACTAATATAGCCATTAAAATAATTGATTTAATATTTGCTCCACACCATACTAAAATAACAGGTCCCAAAGCAACTTTAGGAAGGCTATTTAAGATTGTAAAATATGGTTCAAGTATTTGGGCTACATATCTTTTAAACCATAAAATTGAGGCAATAAAAAAGCCAATTATAAAACTAAGAGTAAAACTAATAATTGTTTCGTAAACAGTGGTATTAATATGCAGAAATAAATCTTTACTGTTATATAATTTAATAATTGTCTCGATTATATTTTTAGGACTAGATGTAATAAATGCATTAATAATTTTTTTATCTGCAAGTACTTGCCATAAAAAGATGAGAAAAATTAGTAATATTATTTGTCCAAATATAATCATTAATTTATGTTTTTTTAAACTTTTAAGATATTGTTTTTGTTCAATTGTCATAATCTATATCTTTCCATATTAAATCATAATAATAGTTGAATTTATCTTCATGGCGTCTTTTAGTAGGTTTTATGTTTTTATCAAGATCTATTTGGTAAACATTTTTAATTATGCTTGGCCTTTTTGATAATACAATAACCTTGTTACATAAAGAAATAGCTTCAGCAATATCGTGAGTTACTAAAATAATACTCTTTTTTTCTTGTTTTAGAATAGTATAAATATCATTAGAAATAGATAAACGGGTTTGATAATCTAGCGCTGAAAATGGTTCATCTAAAAGCATAATATCGGGTTTAGTAGCAAGAGTTCTAATCAGAGCTACTCTTTGACGCATACCACCTGATAAACTAGATGGATAACTATTTATAAAATCTTTTAGCCCATATTTATTTATTAAATTAATAACATATTCTTTATTCTCTTTGGTAAGTTTTTTTTGAATTTTAAGACCTAAAAGACAATTATCTAAAACAGTTAACCAATCAAATAAAGCATCACTTTGAAGCATATAACCGATATTCTTTTGATGATTAATTATTTCACCATTAGTTTTTTTATCTAGATTAGATAGAATTGATAAAATAGTGGATTTACCACATCCAGATGGACCCACAATAGCTACAAAGTCATCTTCATAAATATCTATACTAAAATCTTTTACAGCCTCAATTTCACCTTTTTTAGTATGGTATTTTTTTGATAAGTTTTTAATTTCTAAAATTTTATTCATGATTATAAGTATTATTTACTAATTTATCATATGGAGCATCTTTAGTAAGTAGTCCATTAAAATCAATTATTTCTTTTATATGATTAAAACCATCTTCAGTTATATAAGTAGTTTGATACCATGAATCATTATCCATATATCTTTTTACTACTTCTGTGACTTCATTTAAAGTATTATCAGCAAAGTATGGGGCTATAACTTTAGCAACTTCTTCAGGTTTATGATTATGAACATAATCTAAGCCCATTTGAATAGATTTAGAGAATCCTTCTATTATATCAGGATTGTTTTTAATATAACTTTTTTTAGTATTAAATACAGTATAAGGAACTTCTCCACCTAATTGACCTAAGGAAGCAACAACATACCCATAGCCTTCTTGTTCAAGTTTTAGAGCATTTGGTTCAAATAAAGTTACATAATCACCAGAACCAGCTATAAAAGCACCAGACATAGCAGCAAAATCTATACTTGTATCAACATTAGCATTTTTGATACCATGTTCATTAATAGTATAAGCAAGAGTCATAGCAGGCATCCCACCAGTTCTTCCACCAATAATCCAAGCATTGTTTAAATCAGATATTTTAAAATCATCATTCTTTTTGCGGCTAACTAAAAAACTGCCATCTCGTTTAGTAAGTCCAGCAAAGTTAACTAAATAATCTTCAGCTCCCTCGTTATAAATATAAATAGTTTGTTCACTACCACATAAACCAATTTGAACATCGCCAGATATAACTGCAGCTGCAACATTATTGGCTCCACTAGTTAAAATAATATCAACATCTAAATTATTATCTTTAAAGTATCCTAAAGCATCACTAACATATAAAGGTGCATAGAACATTGAATGGGTTACCTCAGCTACTTTAATCTTTTTAAGTTTATTATCTTCTTTTTTTTCTTTTTTACCACAACCAACTAAGGAAATAGTAGTTATGATAGCTATAAAAAGTAAGAATATTTTTTTCATTTAAAAACTCCTTTCAAAAATAGTATATTCAAGTAAAAAAAAACGGCTATATTAAATTAACTAGTGTAGTATTTATGGGATTATTTATGATATAATTGAATAGGTGATAATATGCTAGAAGAGTTAAATGAATGCCAACTTGAAGCTGTTAAATGTGGGGATGGGCCAACTTTAGTTATAGCTGGTGCTGGCTCTGGTAAAACACGTGTTTTAACAACCCGTATAGCATATTTAATTAAAGAAAAAAAAGTTGATCCTAAAAGCATTTTAGCAATTACTTTTACTAATAAAGCAGCAGAAGAGATGAAGTTGCGCGTCTGTAATATGCTAGGTGATATAGGTAATATTATTCAAATATCAACATTTCATTCTTTTGGATTAAAAATAATAAAAGAGAATTTAGCTAAGTTTAATCTTACTAAAGAATTTACTATTTTAGATAGTGATGATTCACTTTTAATTATTAAGAAGATAATGAAGGATAATGATATTGATATTAAAATATATAATCCTAAAGCTATTAAAAGTCGTATTAGTAGTGCTAAAAATGAAATGATGTCACCACATGATTTAGAAAAATTTAATGTTACTGATATGGATGAAAAAACTTGTTTTGTTTATGAAAAATATGAACAAAAATTACATAATAATAACTCACTGGATTTTGATGATTTATTGCTTTTACCTATTCAAGTACTTAAAAGTGATAAAGAATTATTAACTAAATATCAAGAACGTTTTAAATATATTTTAATTGATGAATATCAAGATACTAATGAAGTACAATATAAATTATCTAAGTTATTATCAGAAAAATATAAAAATATTTATGTAGTAGGTGATGAATCTCAATCGATATATTCATTTAGAGGTTCTAATTACCGCAACATACTAAACTTTGAAAGAGATTATAAAAATGCTCGTACTATTTTACTAGAGCAGAATTATCGTTCTACGAAAAATATTTTATCAGCTGCTAATGACATTATTAAAAACAATCGTGAGAAAAAAGATAAAAATTTATGGACTCTAAATGATGATGGTGCTAAAGTTGTTATAAAAAGAGCTAACGATGAGATTGATGAAGCAAATTTTGTTGCTAATGAAATAAAAAAGTATT
Organism: Bacilli bacterium; assembly: GCA_017527675.1. GTDB lineage: Bacteria > Bacillota_I > Bacilli_A > RF39 > UBA660 > RGIG6635. The sequence continues at coordinate 9,964 of JAFXPU010000017.1, read as the reverse complement.
ATAAGGATGGTACTAAATTAAAAGATATTGCTATTTTATATCGTACTAATGCTCAATCGCGTGTTATGGAAGAGGCAATGCTTAAAAACAATTTACCTTATAAAGTTGTTGGAAGTTTTTATTTTTATAATCGTCGTGAAATTAAAGATTTAATATCGTATTTAAGACTTATATATAATAATCAAGATGATGTATCTTTAATGCGTATTATTAATTCACCTAAAAGAGGTATAGGTGATAAAACTATTAGTAATTTAGTATTAAAAGCTAATGATAATAATATATCAATGTTTGAAGCAATTGATAGTGGTAAAGAATTAGTATTTAAAGAACTAATTAATAATCTTAAACAAGAAGCTGAGAAGTTATCTTTAACTGAATTAGTTGAGATGGTTTTAGAAAAAACTGGTTTAAAAACGGAATTAATTAATGAAAAAACTGTTGAAGCCGAAGCAAGATTAGAAAATTTAGAGGAATTTAAGTCAATTACTAAAAGTTATGAGGAAAAATATGGTATAATATCTTTAGGAGAGTTTCTAGAACAAATATCTCTTGTATCTGATGTTGCTGATTACAAAAATATAGAGGATGCAGTTACTTTAATGACTGTACATGCGGCTAAAGGACTAGAATTTAAATATGTTTTTGTAATTGGTATGGAGGAAGGAATATTTCCTCATAATAATTCTTTTTCTTCAAATGTAGATTTAGAAGAAGAAAGAAGACTTTGCTATGTGGCTGTAACTAGAGCTAAAGAAAAATTATATTTAATATCTGCTAAAAGAAGAATGCTTTATGGTATGGATAATATGAATCCAATAAGTCGTTTCATTAATGAAATAAATGATGATCATAAAGATATTTTAGATAGTGAAACAATATTTAATAAAGTTTCAAAACTTTCTAAAAATGTTGATACTAGTATTGAATATAATGTTGGTGAAAAAGTTTGCCACGAAGAATTTGGTGAAGGAGTAATTGTAAGTGTTGAAAAAACAATTCTAACAATTGCATTTCCTCATCCATATGGTATAAAAATGATAATGAAAGGTCATAAAAGTATTAAGAAAGTAGGAGGTAATTTATGATTTTAACTATTTGGGAAACATTGGAAAAATGGTCTAGTGATTTTAAACAATTTATTTTAGATAACAATTCAAATCCATTATTATGGATAGGTCTTTTAGGTGGAGGCCTACTTGTTTGTTATTTAGTTTTTGAAGCAATAAGTAGTAAAGACTAGTATTAACTAGTCTTTATCATTAGGAGGTAGTTATGAGTTTAATAATTGGTTCGCATGTTTCATTTTCTAAAGATGAGCAATTACTTGGTAGTGTTAAAGAAGCTTTATCATATAAAGCATCAACATTTATGTTTTATACGGGAGCTCCGCAAAATACTATGCGTTTACCTTTAGATGATAATCTAACTAATCAAGGTTTAGAACTTATGAATAAAAATAATATTGATATTAATAACTTAGTAGTTCATGCACCATATATAATTAATATGGCTAATGATAAAAACTATGATTTTAATGTCGCTTTTTTAAAAGAGGAGATTAATCGTGTAACTAAGTTAGGTGTTAAAAGATTGGTAATTCATCCTGGTTCGCATGTTGGTTTAGGCGAAGATGTTGGTTTAAATAATATTATTAAGGTCTTAAATACTGTAATAAATAAAGATACATATCCAATGATATGCTTAGAAACAATGGCTGGAAAAGGTAGTGAATTAGGTACTAATTTTGAACAATTAAAATATATTATGGATAATATTAATGTTAAAGATAAAGTCTTTGTTTGCCTAGATACATGCCATATTAATGATGCAGGTTATGATTTAAATAAATTCGATGATATTTTAAATGAATTTGATAATATTATTGGTTTAGATAAATTAAAGGTTGTTCACGTTAATGATTCTAAAAATGCCATTAATACTCATAAAGACCGTCATGAAAATATTGGTTTAGGTACTATAGGCTTTAAAAATCTAAATTATGTTGTTAATCATGACAAATTAAAAGATGTTCCTAAAATATTAGAAACACCTTATGTAATATATGAGGATAAAAAATATCCACCATATTTGTTTGAGATTGATATGTTAAGAAACCAAAAAGATAACTCTAATTTAGTTAATGATATAGTTTCTTACTATAAGTGAGATATAAATTATATATATTATTATAGGTATTGTCATCAACATTATTTTTAATAATGTTAAGATAATAATCAGGTCTTTTTAAAATATCTTGATAATTATTTTTTAATAAATCAAAAAAGTATAGACTAGTTTTATCGTTTAAGATAATATTTTGCTTAATTAGATAATTATTAAAAGTATCATATGATAATTTTTTTATAAAAGATTCAATAAAATAATTCATCATACTTTATTATATTCAGGTAAATAATAATAATGCTAGAAGGTGTAATATGAAGAAGAAAAAACATATTAATAAATATAATTATTATGTTCAACCCGTTGATTTTTCTCCTATAATTGAAAAAAGATATAAAATTCTTTTGATTTTAGTCTTTTTATTAACTAGTATTATTGTTATTTTTTTATATTACTTTCAAATTGTTAAAAATAAATATTATCAAACACAAGTGGATATGTTAAGTGAAAAGATTATTGAAAGTGATTCAGCTCCACGTGGTCGTATATATGATAGAAATGGTAATGTTTTGGTAGATAATCAAGCTGTTAAGACAATTACTTATAAAAAACCTACGGGTATAAAAATGAGTGAAGAAATTGTTTTAGCTTATAAAGTAGCTAAATTAATTGATGTTGATTATTCAAGATTGAGTAACTATAATTTAAGATATTTTTGGGTTATTAATCATAGAGCTGAGGCTAATAAATTAATAACTGATGAAGAATATGAACTATTAAAAGAAAGAAAAATTAGTGCGGATGATATTTTAGAATATAAAATAGAAAGAATTACTAATTATACTTTATCTAAATATACAGAATTAGATAAGGAAGCAGCTTATATTTATTATTTAATGAATAAGGGCTATTATTATTCTGAAAAAGTAATTGATAATGACGTAACAGATTTAGAATATGCAACTATTGCTGAACATATAAATGAATTAGATGGATTTAACAATAAGTTATCTTGGGAAAGAGTATATCCATATGGTAGTTATTTTCGAACCATTTTAGGTAATATTTCCAAAAGTGAAACTGGTATTCCTAAAGAAGATAAAGAATATTATTTAAATGTTGGTTATAGTCTTACAGATCGTGTAGGTATTAGTTATTTAGAGAAACAATATGAATCTATTTTAAAGGGTACTAAAACTGTTTATAGTTTAAATAATAATGGAGAGTATAAATTAATATCTGAAGGACGTCGTGGTAATGATATTGTTTTAAGTATTGATATAAATATGCAAAAAGCTTTGGAAGATATTTTAACAGAAGAATTATTATATGCTAAAACAGAACCTAATACTCAGTTTTTTGATTCAACATTTGTTGTTGTTTCTAATCCAAAAACTGGTGAAATAATTGCTATGGCTGGAAAACAGGTAAGATTAGAAGATGGCGCGTGGGTTGTTTATGATTACACGCCAGGTGTTATAGCTTCTTCAGTAACTCCAGGTTCATCTGTTAAAGGTGCATCGCATATTGTTGGTTATAAAACGGGTACTTTGAGTATTGGTGAAGTTAGAAATGATGCTTGTATAAAGATAGCAGCTACTCCTCAAAAATGTTCATTTACGCAATATGGAAATATCAATGATTTAGAGGCTTTAAAATATTCTTCTAACACTTATCAATTCCAAACGGCAATTCGTGTTGGTGGGGGAATATATCAATATGATGCACCATTAATAATTGATGAAAATGCTTTTAATATATATCGCTCTATTTTTGCTGAATTTGGTTTAGGTGTTAAAACAGGTATTGATTTACCTAATGAAATAGATGGTTATAAAGGTAAAAATACCTTATCTGGATTATTATTAGACTTCTCAATTGGTCAATATGATAACTATACACCAATCCAATTAAGTCAATATATAAATACTATTGCCAGTGGCGGATATCGAATTGAACCTCATCTTTTAAATGCTGTTTATAGTTCAACTTCATCTGATTTAAGTAATTTAATATATCGTATTAATCCAACAGTTTTAAATAAAGTAGATGTTGATCCAATTTATATAGATCGCGTTAAAGAGGGATTTAAAATGGTATTTGAACCATATGGAACAGGATATGGTATTATTGATTCTGGATTTAGACCAGCCGGTAAAACAGGTACTGCTGAGAGTTTTTTAGATACAAATGGGGATGGTTTAGTTGATACGGAAACAATTTCATCAGTTGTTCTAGCTTATGCTCCATATGATGATCCTAAAGTCTCATTTACTGTTATATCTCCTAATATTGCACCAATTGAGGCTACAGTTTACGGAATGTCAAGGGTAAATACTCGAATAACGCAAAAAGTTTCGCAAAAATACTTTGAAATTTGTCAATAATATGTTATAATCTATATGTTTAGAAAAAGGAGGAATTAACATGGCAAAAAAAGGTGAAGCAAGACAAAGAATAACTCTTAAATGTACTGTTTGTGATAATGAAAATTATCGTACTGAAAAAAATAAAAAGAATACTACTGATAGATTAGAATTAAATAAATATTGTGCAACTTGTAAAAAAACTACATTACACAAAGAAGCTAAATAATTAATAGGTGTTAACCTATTTTTTAGAAAGGAGTAATCTATGTTTAACGTTAATGATATTAAAAATGGTATGACTATCTTATTTGAAGATAATATTTATACTGTATTAGAATTTTCACATGTTAAACCTGGTAAAGGTGCAGCATTCGTTCAAGTTAAATTAAAGAATTTAAGAACTGGTTCAATTGTTGAAAAAAGATTTAATTCAGGTGTTAAACTTGAAAAAGCAATGGTTGAAAAAACTGGTATGCAATTTTTATATGCTAATGGTGATTCTTATAACTTTATGAATATGGAAACATATGAACAAATTGAACTTACTAAAGATCAATTAGGTGATAATGTTAATTACTTAAAAGAAGGTTTAGATGTATTAGTATCATTCTATCAAGGTGAACTATTAGGTGTTATTTTGCCTGCTCAAGTAGATCTTGAAGTAGTAGCTACAGAACCTGCTGTTAAAGGTAATACAACTAATAATGCTACTAAAGATGCTACATTAGAAACAGGTTTAGTAGTTAGAGTTCCATTATTTATTGAACAAGGAGAAATTGTTTCAATATATACTGCTGATGGAAAATATGCATCACGTGCTAATTAAACGACTTAGGTCGTTTTTTTTATGAATAATAGGCTATTTCTTGTATAAAATGCCATTTTATAGTAAAATTATATATGGTGAACTATGAAAAAAACAATAAGGGATTTTGATTTAAAAAATAAAAAAGTTATTATACGTGTAGATTTTAATGTACCTATGAAAGATGGTAAGATTACTGATGATAATCGTATTAGGGCTAGTTTAATGACAATTAATTATGCTCTTGCTAATCAAGCAAAAGTAATTTTAATGTCTCATTTAGGTCGTATTAAAACAGAAGAAGATAAAAAAGACAAGTCTTTAAAACCAGTTGCTGTAAGACTTTCTGAACTTTTAAATATTAATGTTAAGTTTATTGATGAGACAAGAGGAGATAAACTCAATAAAGCTGTTAATAGTCTAAATGCTGGTGAAGTTCTTTTAATGGAAAATACGCGTTTTGAAGATTTAAATAATAAAGCTGAGTCTAATTGTGATGCCTCTTTAGCCAAATATTGGGCATCACTTGGAGAAATATTTATTAATGATGCATTTGGTACAATTCATAGAAAACACGCATCTAATGTAGGTATTTCAAAAATATTACCATCTGGTATTGGTTTTTTAGTTGAAAAAGAAGTAAATAATTTAAAACCAATTATTCAAAGACCTAAAAGACCACTTACTATGATTATGGGTGGAGCTAAAATAGGGGATAAAATTAAATTAATTGAAAATTTAGTTAAAAAAGCTGATTATTTATTAATTGGTGGTGGTATGGCATTTACTTTCTTAAAAAGTGAAGGTTATAATATTGGATCATCTATTGTTGATAATGATTATCTAGATTTCTGTTCTAATATCTTAAAAGAATATGCTGATAAGATTATTTTACCAGTAGATGTTGTGGTAGCTAAGAGTTTAGATGCTAAAAGAACAAGAGTATGTGATATTACAGAAATAAAAGAAGATGAGATTGGTTTTGATATTGGACCAAATACTATTAATATTTTTAAATCATATATTGATAAAAGTAAGACAATTTTTATTAATGGTACAATGGGTGTAACGGAAAATGAAAACTTTAAAAAGGGTACTTATGAAATAGCTAAGTATTTAGAAGGTAGAAACACTATTATAGGTGGTGGAGATACAGCTGGTGCTATTATTAATTTTGGCTTTAAAAATTATACCCATATATCAACGGGTGGTGGAGCATCACTTGAATTACTTGAGGGTAAAAGATTACCTGGTTTAATAGCTATAAAAAATAAATAGGAGATTTTATGAAGATTTGGAAGAAAAAAGGATTTAACTATATCTTTTTAGCTTTATTAACAGTTATTGTTTTATATTTTTCTTTAAAAGATGATTTTAATAATATTGTTAATGAGCTATTACATATAAATGTGTTATGGATTTTGTATGCGTTTTTGTTAATGTTTGGATATTGGTTTTTTCGAAGCTTAGTTTTAAAAAGATATACATCACGTTTTAAAAAAGGTGCTAGATTTCTAAATTCATTTCAATTAACAATGCGTACTCAATTTTTTAATGCGGTTACACCTTTTGCAACTGGTGGACAACCATATCAAATATATTATTTGTCAAAAGAGGATATAAAAGTATCATCATCAACAAGTATTATTATGCAAAATTTTATAGTTTATCAAATTGCTTTAGTTTCTTTAGGTGTTATGGCTGTTATAGCTAATAAAATATTACATTTTTATCCTAAAGTTGCTTTACTTGGTAGACTTGTTACTATTGGTTTTATTGCTAATACTTTAGTTGTTATTATTATGTTCTTAGTTGCTTTTAACCGCAAAATAAATGAATGGTTAGTAAAATTAGGAATATGGTTTTTAACTAAAATTCATGTGGTTAAAGATAAAGAAAAAAAAGAAAAAGAATGGTCAGATTTTGCTAATAGTTTTCATGATGGTGCTGTTCAACTCCTAAAAAATAGAGGAGATTTCCTATATGGTATAGGAATGAACTTTATAGCTTTAATTAGTTTATATTTAATACCACTTACTATCTTATATGCAACAGGTGGAAATGATTTTAATGCTCTAGAAGCTATTGTTACTAGTGCATATGTTATGTTACTTGGATCATTTGTTCCTATGCCAGGTGGTACTGGTGGTCTGGAATATGGATTTATAGCTTTCTATGGTAATTTCTTATCTGGATCACAATTAACAGCTATTATGTTATTATGGCGTTTTGTAACATACTATTTAGGAATAATTTTAGGGGCTATTGCATTAAATGTTAAGAGGGTGAAACAATGAGAATAGGAATATTTACTGATACTTATCCTCCATATATAAATGGAGTTTCAACATCTATTGCTATGCTTGAAAAAGCCTTAAAGAAAAAAGGTCATAAAGTATATATCGTAACAGTAAACCCTGAAGAACGTTCTTATTCTTTTACAGATCATGTTATTAAAATACCAGGTATTCCAATTGGTATTTATGATTATCGTCTTTCTAATATTTATCCATTAAAAGCTGTTAAAAAAATAAAGGAATGGAATCTAGATATAATCCATTCTCATACTGAATTTGGTATAGGTACTTTTGCCCGTGTTATGGCTCATCAATTAGATATACCTCTAGTTCATACTTATCACACAATGTATGAAGATTATGTCTATTATGTAACTAAGGGATATTTTGATAAAAGTAGTAAAAAGATTGTTGAATATTTAACAAAGTTTTATTGTGATAAAACCGCAACAGAATTAATTGTACCAACAAAGAAAACTTATGATTTATTTAAAGAAAAGTATGGCTATGCTAGAAGTGTTCATATTGTACCAACTGGTATTGATGTTGAAAAGTTCTATCCTGAGAAGAATAATCAAACTAAGGCTTTAGAACTACGCCGTAAATTAGGTATTAAGGATGATGAATTTGTTATTCTTTTTGTTGGACGTATGGGTAATGAAAAATCTGTTGATTTCTTAATTGAAAATCATAAAGCAATTTTAAAAGAAAATAAAAAAGCCCGTTTGCTTTTAATTGGTGACGGACCAGATATTGATAATTTAAAGGATATAACTAAAAAGAACAAATTAGAAGATAGTGTAATATTTGCTGGGCGTGTTCCATGGGAAAATATTAGTTTGTATTATCAAATACCTGATGTCTTTACTACTGCCTCAAAAACAGAAACACAAGGTTTAACAGTTTTAGAAGCTATGGCAGCCGGATTACCTGTTGTTGCTTTGGATGATGATGCATTTCGTGAAGTTGTATCTGATGATTATAATGGCTTTTTATTCAAAGATAAAAAGGGTTATGTTGATGCAATGGCCAAGATAATGAAAGATCCAAATTTAAGAGATAGACTTGCTGTTCAAGCACGCAATACAGTTGAAGCACATTCAGCTAAGTATTTTGCTGAACAAGTTTTAGATGTTTATAAGAAAGCCTTAAAATCACGCAAATTAAAAGGAAAAAAGACTTTCTTAAATAAAATGGTTGATGTTTTTAAACGTGGTTTAGATGGCTAGATAAGTCAATATATGTAAATAAGTATAAAAAGTTATTGCATTAATTCATATTTTTTTATATAATCGTTTATGGTTGTTGATAATAAAAAGAAGTATATTGTAAAATTTAAGAAGTTGTAAGAATTTATAACTTCTTTTTCTTTTAATACATAATTCGACAATTGTTGCTAAATATTGCTATATAATAAAGAAGTACTAAAGTAAAGGAGATATAAAAATGGATAAAATAAAATTATTAGTTATTGATGATAATATTGAATTAGTAAACGCTTTAAAAGATTATTTCAAAAAGAATAATGATATAGAAGTAAGTCTTACTGCTTATAATGGTAGTGATGGATTTAATTTAGTTTTAAATAATCAAGATAAATATGACATAGTTATTCTTGATTTAATAATGCCAGTTAAAGATGGTATTTATGTTTTATCAGAAATGAAAAAGAATAATATTGATAAAGATGTTATTGTAACAACTAGTTATAATGCTTCAGAAACAATAAGGGAAGTGTCAGAATATGGAGTTAATTATTATTTATTAAAACCTTTTGATTTAGTTGATTTAGAAAAAAGAATATTAGATTGTAAAAATCGTCAAATTGATTCTAAAAAAATTGATTTTAAACGTAATAATCTACAATTATCTATTACCAAAATATTGCATGAATTGGGTATACCTTCACACATTAAAGGATATCAATATATAAGAGAAGGTATAACTATTATTTTTAATCATCCTGAAACTATTGGTGGTATAACTAAAGAACTATATCCTGAACTTGCTACTCATTTTGAAACTACAGTATCGCGTGTTGAAAGAGCTATTCGTCATGCTATAGAAGTAAGTTGGAATAGAGGTAACTGGGATCTTATGGAAGAAATATTCGGTCATAGTGTGGATATTGATAGAGCTAAACCAACAAACTCAGAATTTATTGTAACTATTGCTGATAAACTAAGATTGGATAGTCTTCAAACTATATAAAAAAACCTAGATAATGAAGTTGTAAGATAAAAGTAGACAGAAAAAAACTGTTTACTTTTTTCTTTGATATAATTTATATAAGGAGATGATAAAAAATGGCAAGTAAAGGTCAAAAATTTAAACATTGGTCAAAAGAAGAAAAATTAAGAATAGTC
>JAFXPU010000016.1 GCA_017527675.1 Bacilli bacterium | reverse complement strand
GCCAGTGGCAGTGCAGAGTAGCTATGTATGGAATGGATAACCGCTGAAAGCATCTAAGCGGGAAGCCAACTTCAAGATGAGTTTTCCCATATTTTATATAGTAAGATCCCAGAAAGACTAACTGGTTGATAGGCTAGAGGTGGAAGCATGGCAACATGTTGAGCTGACTAGTACTAATAGATCGAGGATTTAATCCCAAATATTTTCTAATCGATGTGGTCCACATTATCATGTTTTCAGAGAATTATTTCTCAAATATTTAAATTTGTGTCGATAGCAAAGAGGATACACCTGTTCCCATCCCGAACACAGAAGTTAAGCTCTTTAACGCCGAAGATAGTGAATGCGAAAATAGGACGATGCAAATTTTTTTTTTGCTTAAAAAAGACAATTTGACATTGTCTTTATTTTTTGCTATTATATTTGCCATTGGAGGAATAATATGAAACCTATAATTGGTATTGTTGAGTGGCCATATGATGATATAGATGGCGATAAAATATATGAAGTTCCTAATGAAATAGTTGAAAAAGTATCTTCTGCTGGGGGAATTCCAATAGGTATATTTCCAACACAAATTTGTAAATTTCAGGATACAAAACTTGCCGACATTCCACCTTTAAGTAAAATTGAAAAAAGTGATATTATTTCAGCAATTAATATGTGTGATGCTATAATTAAACCTGGAACATTAAAGGTTTATGAATTTGATAAATTTATTCATGATTATACTGTTGTACGTGATATGCCATATTTAGGTATATGTGGTGGTATGCAATTGATGACTTACCCAAGTGGTAAATTAAAATCAACACATCCAAATGAACCAGTTTGTAATCTTGATATGCATAAATCAAAAGAAAAATATGCTCATAGTGTGAATATTAAAATTAATTCTAAATTATATGATATTCTAAAAACGGATAGAATTTTGGTTAATAGTCAACATCGTTATCGTATAGTTGATTCAAATGATTGCTTTGTTTCAGCAATAGCAGATGATGGAACTATTGAAGCTATTGAAATAAAAGGTAAATCATTTCAAATAGGTGTTCAATGGCATCCTGAAAAATTAAATGATAAAAATAGTGAAATATTATTTAATAATTTAATTGAAGAAGCAAATGTTTATAAATTGAAAAGAAAATAGAAGTGTCAACTTTTATTTTTTTATGTCAACAATCAAAAAATACTAGATTTCTATATATCACTTTTGATAAAATAATAGTAGTATATAATATGAAAGGTGATATTAATATGGAATATAAAATAACAACACATAGTGAATTTGATACAATTGAAATTGCTCAAAATTTTGAATCAGAAAAATTTCCTAATATGATTATATGTCTAGATGGAGATTTAGGTAGTGGTAAAACTGTTTTTGCTAAAGGTATAGCTAATGGTTTGGGTATTAAAGAGCCTGTTACTTCTCCAACTTTTACTGTTATTAAAGAGTATTTAGAAGGAGAAATGCCTATGTATCATATGGATGTATACCGTCTAGATGGTAATACGGAAGGTGTTGGTATTGAAGAATATTTTGATAAAGGTGGAATAGTTTTGATTGAATGGGCTGCTTCTATAAAAAGTATTTTGCCTGAAGAAAGATTAGATATTAAATTCAAGGTATTGGATGAAAATAAAAGATTATTAATTATTACCCCACATGGACAAAAATATGAAGAATTATGTGAGGCTGTATTATGAGATCATTGTTTATAGATACATCATCATTTAATATAACTGTTGCAATTATTGAAAATGATTGTATTGTAGCTAAATATTATGATAAAGTTGATGATGATATGGCTGCAAAGATATTTCCTATAATTGATTCTTTATTTTTTAAATTAGATTTCAAAATAAAAGATATTAATAAAGTATATGTTGTTAATGGGCCTGGTTCTTTTACAGGAGTTAGAATAGGTGTTACTATTGCTAAAGTATTAGCATCTCAATTAAATATTGATATATATCCTATATCTTCATTAGAGTATATGGCTAGTGGTACAAATAGTAATGCTATAGCTTTAATTGATGCGAGAAGAGGATTTGTTTATGCTGGTGCTTATGATAAAGATTTAAATAACATATATCCAGATAAATATGTCAGTTTAGATAGTATTAATTTGGGTAATTATGAAGAGATAGTTAGTTATGATAGTCTTAATAATGTTATTAAACCAAATCCAGATATTCTAAAGGTTATAAATAAATATATGGATAGAACGATGAATCCTCATAAAGTTAATCCAAATTATTTAAAAATGACTGAAGCAGAGGAAAATAGAAAATAATATGATAAGAGATATTAATGAGAATGATTATGAAATAATAAGTAAATACGCTAAAGAAATATTTGATTCAAATATTTCTTTTAATGAAGAATTTAATCATAAAAAAGTATACATTATTAATGATAAAATCATTGGTTTTATTGACTATAGTATTGTTTATGAACGTGCAGAAATAAATTATATATGGGTTAATTCAGACTACCAAAGACAAGGTATAGCTACTGAGTTATTGAATAATATGTTTATTGGTTTAAAGGATGTTATAAATGTGACATTAGAAGTAAATGAAAAAAATATAAAAGCAATTAATTTTTATAAGAAAAATGGCTTTAAAATAGTAAGTAAACGTCAAAACTATTATAAAGATGGTGCTGATGCTTACTTAATGATGAAGGTGATATAGTGAATGATATATATATATTAGGTATTGAGTCTAGTTGTGATGAAACTAGTGTATCTATTGTTAAAAATGGCACTGAAGATATAGCTACAGTAGTTTTATCCCAAATGGATACACATGCTTTATATGGTGGAGTTGTTCCCGAGATTGCTTCTCGTATGCATGTAGAAAACATCTCTTTAGTAATAGAAGAATGCTTAAAAAAAGCTAATATGACTATTGATGATATTACAGCTATTGCTGTAACCAATGGTCCTGGTTTAATAGGATCACTTCTTGTTGGAACAACTGCTGCTTTAACACTTTCATATTTATATAATAAGCCTTTAGTACCTGTTCATCATATTTCTGGCCATATCTATGCTAATAACATAGATAATAAAATGGAATTTCCGTTACTTGCTTTAGTTGTATCTGGTGGTCATACAGAGCTAATATATATGAAAGATCATTATTCTTTCGAAAAAATTGGTGGAACATTGGATGATGCTGTGGGTGAAGCGTATGATAAAGTAGCTCGTGTTATAAATTTACCTTATCCAGGTGGACCACTTGTAGACAAATTAGCTAATGAAGGTAAGGATATTTATCCTCTTCCACTACCAATGGATGATGATAGTTATAATTTTAGTTTTAGTGGACTAAAAAGTGCTGTTATTAATTTAGCTCATAATGAGGAACAAAGAGGTAATATAATTAATAAATCATCTATGGCTTGTTCATTCCAAAATCGAGTTATTGAAATAATATCTAAAAAAACTTTTAAAGCTTTAAAAGAGTATAATATTAAAAACTTAATTGTTGCTGGTGGAGTTGCTGCTAATAGTGGTTTAAGAAATAAATTAACTGAATTAGCTAAAGAAAATAATATTAATTTATCTATTCCAGCCTTAAAATATTGTACGGATAATGCAACAATGATTGCCGCTTCCGGATACTATGCATATAAAAAGGGAATAGGCTAATTTAGATATGAAAACAAGAGCAAATATGGGATTAATTTAAATCAGATTTACGTCTGATTTTTTTAATGATTGTTAACAAATTTATTGAAAAAAAATAATAAATATGATAATATATTAGTAATTAGATGTTATATACGTTATGGAGGTAATGGTATGAATGGTAATAATATTAGTGAATTAAATAAGGATATTGATAAAAAAAGAGAAAAATTTAGAATTATTGTACCAGTTGGTAAGAAAGAAATCTATGTAAAAGAGCCTACAGGGAAAATATTATTTTTTAAGAGAAAAGGTGGAGAAGTAATTGATACATGTTTGATTAAATTTGCTCCAGGTAGAGGATTTTATAGAAATATAGAACCACATACTATGGATTTTAAGGAGCAAAAAATTCAAGCTGAAGGAACAAACCGTGATATTTTTGTTGATGTTAGTATTACATGGCGTATTGCTGGTGGTTTAAATCCTGAATCAGAAGATGCACATTTATTTTATGAAAAAACTGCACCTGATAAGGTAATTAATTCAAAAAATAGTGAAGTTCGCCGTAAATTTTGGTCTAAATATCATCCAATACTAACTTATTATGCTAATGAAGAGGCCATTATAAATGAATATAATTCAATAACTGGTGGCAAAGATCATAAATCTGGAATATTGGAAACAATTGTTAATGAAACATTAAGAAAGTATTTAACAAATTTACCTTATAAAATTATTGAAAATGTTAATAATCCTTTAAGATTAAAAGATGTAATGGTTGAATTAGGAATTGATCCAGTAACTAATAAAAAACAATACAATTATTTCGTTGGTAAATTTAATTCTGAAACTGGAAAGTATGAGGGCGGCGTTGGCGATAGAATTAAGGATGAAATTGTAGAAAAGTTCTGGGAATTAGGTTTACAAGTTGATACATTTGCTTATAAAGGATTCCATGGTGATAAAGAATTTGAAGCAAAACAAGAAGAAATTGCAAACTTAGATTTACAACAACAAATAATTGAAAAAGAAAACAGAAATAAGATATTGCAAGCAGAAGGTAATCAACAAGCTGAAAAAATTAATATTGAAACAGAAGCAATTAGAGTAAAAACAATTGGTGAAGCTAATAATGCTGTAGCTCGTGAAGCAGCTCAAATTGAAGTTGAAAAAGTTCAAGGTAAAGCAGATGCAGTTAAAAATCTTACTGATGCACAAGCAACTTCAGCATCTGGTGTTTCAACTGAACTTAAACAAAATAACTTTAATATTGCAGAACCAATTCTTGGTGTTGCTGCTGGTATAGGTTCATCATTAGTTGGTGGAACTACACCTGTTGCTGATAGAGTAATTGTTGATGATATTAAAAAACATGTTGCAAGTAAAAGCGGTAAAGTAACTTCATATAAAGAAGTAGAAGATGAAGATGTTGATATCTTTGAAGAGAAAAAAGATGAAGATGTTGTTACTCCAGAAGTTAGTACACCAGTAGAGACAGCAGAGTTTTTTACCGATATGGAAGACGAACAACAGACAGTTGCTACTGAAACTACAGATACTGACAAAGAACATGCAAATACAACACCAACTGAAGAATTTAGTTATGTATTTGATGGAGCTTCATCTATTACTGAAATAAATGATGAGCAAGAAACAAATGATGATGAAAAGGCAAATGATGACGATACTCCAAAAGTAAAAAAAATATAAAATTTAATAAAAAAAAGAGTCAAATTTGATTCTTTTTTTTTTTGCGTTTTTTTGTTGAAAAATAAAATAAAATGTGTTAGAATAGACGCTATCTATGTACGAAAAGAGGTTTATTATGAGTAAAAGAGGTATATTTAAGTTTGGTTTATATGATATTCCGGCCAATTGTGTCTTACAACATCAAGATATTTTTGGTAATACAACGGTCTTATCACCAGGAGTAAAAACTGTTTTTGGCTATGTAAGAAAACGCTATATGGATGTAGTTAATAGAAATTTTGATAATATAATTGTAAGGAATGAATATAATCAAGATTTGATTTTTGATTTTTCATTGTCTTATAAAATAGCTGGTGGTTTAAAAAATGATGATGAAGATAGTAAATTGTATCAAAAAAGTGTTGATAAGTATGCATCTGAAGAAAAAGAAACTGCTGCTGAAGATTGGTTAAAAATTCATCAAGAAGAAATATCTAAAAATTCTCATTTTACTCATGTTGCTGAACAATTAAATTATAGTGATAAAAAGAATTGGTCAGAGCATCATCCAATTAGAGAATATCTTAAATATGAAGATGAAATAGAGGATGAAATTTTTAATGAAGAAAGAAATATTCAATCTGAGCCAGGGATTTTAAGAAATACTATCCAAAATGCAGTTAGAGATATATTTGTTAATTCAGATTACTATGATTTAACAAATATTTCATCTAATGATGAAAAAGTAAAGAAATTATACAAAAACTTAAAAAGAGATTTCTTTAAAATGGGATTACAATTAGAGGATTTAAATCTAAAAAATATTAGAATGAATAACAATTATATTGAGCATAGTATCAATTCTAATATTAGTTTAAATGAAAAGATATTAAAAAAAGAAAAAAAAGTAGTTGATACTGGTTTTGAGTATGCAGAGTTGCCACCTATTTCTATTTATAGAGAATATCCTAATGGTGAACCGTCTGGTGAAGTGAATTTTGAACATATATCTAGAAAAGAATTTATTGTTATGAATAAAAAAGGTGATAAAATAATTCCTTTAGATGATATTCAGGATGAAGACGTAAAAAAAGATGCCTTTGATGAAACTATAAAGGATATATTTGGAGATAAAACCAAAGACAATAATAACAATAATAATGATTGCGATAATTGCCCTGTAATTAAAGAAAATGAAGAGTTAAGGGAAGCCAATAAAAAACTAGAAGAAGATAATAATGCTATGGCAGATGATAATTATGATTTAACTTTGATAAATAAAAAATTAAATGAACAAGTAGAAGATACATTAAGTGATAATACACGTATATTAGTTGATAGCGACATTATAGAAAATAATAATTTAGCCTTAGTTAAAGAAAATGAGAAATATGTTAATGAAAACCATGAATTGAGTGTTGAAAATGATAAATTAAATACTAAGGTTTTAGAATTAAAGAGACAATTAAAAAATTATTCAATAAAAAATGTTAAATTATTGGTAGAACAAGATGAAATGGAAAATACTAATTTAGTATTAGCAAATAAGGTAGAAGAGTTAGAAACAGCAAATGAAGCAACAACAAAAGAAAAAGAAGAATTAAATAACCAATTAAACGAAGCTTTAAGCAAAAATGCTCAATTGCTAGTAGAACAAGATGAGAAAGATAATATAAATAATGAACTAGCAAATAAAGTTGAAGAATTAACAGCAACAAATGAAGCAACAACAAAAGAAAAAGAAGAGTTAAATAACCAATTAAACGAAGCTTTAAGCAAAAAAACTCAATTATTGGTAGAACAAGATGAAATGGATAATAATAACTATGCTTTAGCAAATAAAGTTGAAGAGTTAGAAACAGAAAATGAAGTAATAATAAAAGAAAAAGAGATATTAAATAATCAATTAGGTGAAGCTTTAAGTAAAAATGCTAAGATTTTAGTAGAAAAAGAAGAAATAGAAAATATAAATCATGAATTGATGGAAGAAATTAAGAAAAAAGAAACAGAAAATGAATTACTTAGAACAGGGAATGTTTTTATAACAGCTCAATTGAATCAAACATTTACTATTCATAAACAAAAAACTGCTACTGAAGTAGATAATTTATATTTGGAAAATGAGGTAAATAAACTAAGCGAACTAGTTAAGAATCAAGATGAAGTAATTTATGATTTATCTATTGCAAATTATGAAATGGAAAATGCTAATATTGAAAAAGATAAAACTATAGCATCTTTAAATAGTAAAAATACAGATTTATCTATGGAATTAGCAGATAAAGCTGAATTAGATAAAAGAGTTGTTGCAACTGAAATGGAT
>JAFXPU010000015.1 GCA_017527675.1 Bacilli bacterium | reverse complement strand
TTTTTATTTTTTTTATTTTTTTTACGTAAATAAAGAGTTTTTGACAATAAAAAAGATGTAATTTTACATCTATTCTAATATATGTCAATCTTGTAAATATATGACATTAATTATTTTCTTTTTTTAATTCTAGATACTCATTTAAGTACTGATTATTTTTTTCCTTATCAAACATAATAACATTATTGCCATAATCTTTAATCAAATCCTTTAGGGCAGTTGTAACAACTAAATCTAAATCTGCAGAATAGTTCATCTTCTTTTTATGATATTGATATTCTAATTTATCGAGTATTTTATATTCGCCTTTTGGAAATATTCTTAAATCTAAATCATAATCAATATATTTAATTGTTCCTTCTTCTAATATATATGGGCTTGCTATATTACAATAATAATATATTCCATCTTTTTTCATTTGAGCTATAATGTTATACCATTTGTTTTTAAAATAATACATAATAGCAGGTTCTTTTGTACGCCATGTTGTTCCTTCGGCTTCTGTTACTTTTGTGCGATCGTTACCAAAGACTATGTAATCTTTTTTAACATCAAGAACTACTGCTTCGTCCCAAGCACGATGAATTTTTCCATTATGCTTGTAGCACTGTATTTGATACTTATCTCCTATACATATTTGTTTCATTTAATTCACCTAAATCGATTATAACACAAAAAGCATAAAAAAGAAAACACTACTTGGTAGTGTTATTTTGCTAGATAGTCAATTGCTGTTTGTAATTGATTATCAGTTTCATCAGATGGATTTAAAAAATATTCATTGCTCAAATCAACCTCTACATCAGGTACAATACCTTTACCATTTATGGAAGTACCATTTGGCGTTAACCATTCCTTAGTAGTTATCTTATATTGATCACCATTAGAAAGATCAATAACCTCTTGAACAGTTCCTTTACCATATGTTTTTTTACCAATAACAGTGGCATTTAAATTATCTTTTAAACATCCTGTTAATAATTCTGAGGCTGATGCGGATTTTTGATTAACAAGAACAACTATAGGATAATTAATGGTTTTATTTCCTTTTGACTTATATGCAATTGTTTTATTATTTTTTCTTATCTTATATATAATATGAGTTTTATCAACAAATAAAGATGATATTACTTCAGCTGTTGATAAATGTCCACCATTGTTACTACGTACATCAATAATTAAACTATCAATACCGCTTTTTTCAAGTTTATCTAACTCCTCAGCAAATTGATTTGCTGTGTTTGAAGCAAAGATACTAATATATATATATCCTATATTATGTCCATGTCTTTCAAATGTCTCACTAATAACTGATTTTAATTTTACTTCATCCTTATCTACAAAAAATTCTTTTTCCTCATTATCACGAATTATTTTTACTTTAAATTCTTTATTTTTACTATTAGCAATATAATTGCTAAGATCTTTAGTTTTATAATCAACAATTTTTATATCATCTATACTAACAATAATATCACCGGCTTTTAATCCTGCTTTAGCGGCTGGAGAATTATTAATAACTCCTATAACATATATATTACCATCATTACCTTCAGCCATCTCGATACCAATACCATTATATGAACCATTTAGAACAATATTAAAATTACCATATTCATCATCATCCATATATACAGTATATGGATCATCTAAAGTGGACATCATTCCTTCAATAGCACCATTTATTATTTTATCTTTATCAACATCTTTATAATAATTTTCAACAACAAAAATATAATTTTCAATAAATTTATTTAGATACTTGTCTTTACTATATTTAATTTCATTATTATCTTTACTACGATTCATTTTAAGTTCCATTATAGTCGAACCAGCAAAGAAAGATAAAAAGCAGGCAGCTACAACCATGATAATAACTTCATGTATTTTAAAGTAATAGTTTTTCTTATTTTCGTTATTCATGATACACCTACTTTCTTATACATCATTAAAATTATATCACGTTTTCAAATATTATGATATAATTTTAATGGTGATTAAATGAAAAAATTTAATATGATTGATAATGAATTTATTTGTGAACATTGCAATCAAAAAGTTAGTAAATTAAATTATACTGCGCGTGATCATTGTAATCACTGCTTATATTCTAAACATGTTGATATCAATCCAGGGGATAGAGCTAATACTTGTCATGGATTACTTGTGCCTATTGATATTGAAAAGTTTAAAGACACTTATAAAATAATTTATAAGTGTGATAAATGTGGCATAATTCATAAAAATATTATGGCTATTGATGATGATATGGACGAAATAATAAAATTATCTACAAACAATAAATAGGAAGTATAACACTTCCTATTTTTTTAAAACTTCCACATGTCATCAACGACTTCTTCTTTTTTCTTCTTTTTCTTTTTATCTTCTGCAGCAACTTTTTCAAATATATTATCTGGTTCAGGTTCTTTAGTTGCACCCTCAACTTCAAAATCAGAACTTACTGTACCATCTGATTTCATTAAATCTGCAATATCTCTTTTTTCATCACCATTAATAATATCTTTTGCTTCAGCTTCAATTTTAGCAACATCCACAAATTCTTGATTGAAAGATGCATCTTCAACTTCATCAACACTTACTGATGGAGCAGGTGCTTCTATTTTTTGATCTCCAAATGGAGCATATAAATCTTCTGATATATCTTCCTCTTGTTTTTCTTCCTTCTTAGGAACATCTGGCATAACGTCAAAGCTTGAACTTAAATCTTCACTCTTAGCTGTAGGCATTACATCAAAGCTTGAACTTAAGTCTTCTTCAACTGGTTTTTCAACCTTAACAGTATCCTTTTTTGAATTAAGTAATTCATCTATATCAACAAGATCTTCATCAGCTTTTTTCTTTTTATTACCTATATATCCTTTTTTCTCTGCACTATATCCCATATAAGCAAAGAAAATAACAGCTAACCCTAATATTATCCATAAATAATAATTAGCTATAAAATCAAACAATCCCTTCATATTCCCTCCTACTCTCTTAATATTATATTAACATTAAAAGCATTTTTTTACAATATTTATTCTTTTTCTAAATAATCTTCACCTTTAAATGGGTCTGTTTTAAGTAAATTAGGATAATCTTGTTGTCTTAGTACTTCATATAACATTAGAGCTACACAATTGGATAAATTTAATGCGCGAATATTATCATTAGTTGGTATCCTTAAACAATGATCTAAATCTTTTTGCAATATCTCCTTAGGTATACCCGTACTTTCACGACCAAAAACTAAATAGATATTCTCCTCTTTATTACTATAATCAAATGATGTATGTGGTTTTTTTCCATAACGAGTTAAATAATAAAATGTTCCATTATTTTTACTTAAAAAATCATTCCAATCATCATATATAGTATAATCACAATGTTCTAAATAATTCACGCCAGCTCTTTTAAGTTTTTTTTCATCAAGTGAAAATCCTAAAGGACGTATCAAATGTAACTTAGTATATGTACCAGCACAAGTACGCATAATATTACCTGTATTGGCCGGTATTTCTGGTGCATACAAAACTATATTAATCATCAATATCCTCAAACTTAGAAACTATTGAAATAATTTCATCTTCAACATCATCTTTTAATATATGTTTTAAAACTAGTTGATTTTCCTCAAATACTAATAACATTTTTTTGCCCTTAATATCTATCTTATACTTATTTAAAATATATTTTTGATTCTTAACATTTGTATTATCATAAAAAACAAAACTTTTATTAACATCATTATCTTTTAATTCTTTAAATAGTTTTTCTTCTAATTCATTATCTTTATTATCATATTTATCATCAACATATACAAATAATAAACTATTTTCAATCAGCAAACTATTTAAATCTAAACTATTAATATTAGTTAAATTCTGACTCATATATGATTTTTTATTATTGGAATAATTACGGTATATATTGAAAAAAACTAAAGTCAATATAACTGTAATAGCAACTAATAGTAACAAATAAAAATAATTCTTTTTTGGTATTTGTCTCATACTATATCTCACTTTCATCAATTTCCTCAATAGTTACATTTGGAAATACAATTCTATCTTCCAAGGCTATTTGAGCAAAATCTTTTTTGAATTTTTCTAATTCTTTTATACGTGAATCAGGATAAATTCTTTTACTATTTCTTATCGCCATATAAACATCTAGGGCATTAACTTCACTTCTGTTTTCATATAAAGCATTAGAAAAGGCTGCTGTTAAAACTGAAAAACAGATATCAGGATACATTGCTCCTAAACCATATACACGTTTATAAGTTGATGTTGCATCAACAATACTTTTTATAAGCATTTCGGTTACATAATCATTATACTTAAATTTAATGCCTGTTTGATGCTCAATTTTTGGAATTGAACCCATCAATACTTTAACAGTTGTCTCAGCATCTTGCTCAAGGACATCAACGCGATCAAAACGTCTTAAGAAAGCACGATCACGAACAATATAAGTATTATATTCCATATCTGTTGTAGCTCCTATTATTTTAATTGAACCACGGTCAATAGCTGGTTTTAAAATATTGGCTAAATCCATTGATTCTGTACTACTACCTATTAAAGTATGAATTTCATCAATAAATAATATTATTTTATCCATTCTTTTTAATTCATCTACTAAAACAGATATTATTAATTCTTCACGGCCATCATTATTCATCTTACCAACAAGAGTTGATGAATTAATTTTAATTACACGATAACCTTTTAATTTATCAGGTACATTGTTATTTATAATACGATAGGCAAGCCCCTCAACAATAGATGTTTTACCAATACCAGCTTTACCAATTAATAAAGCTGATTTTTCAGGTGTTAATAAAATCATTGTCATTTTCATGATTTCTTCGTCTCTTTTAATAGCTGGATTAGTAACATACTCTTTAGCTGTTAAATCCTCACCATATAAATCTAAAATACTTACACCCTTTGGTTTTTCTTCTTTTATATTACTCACATTATCAATAACAGGAGTATTTGCAATATCATCTGCCGTAATTATCTGATTAGTTTTTGCATCATAATATTCCATATTATCACCACCACAATTATAACACAAAAGGGCAAAAAAAGGAAGACCTTTTCTACATTTTATAAATAAGCATCTGGTCTTCCATTAACATTATTTGAGGGTTTTCTTTAACCAATTCAGAAAAAGTAATATTCATATTTTTTAAAACATCCAATATATTATCTCCCCTTCTAGTTACATATACTTTATAATTAGTATTTGGTATTAATATTTCCTGATTAGGATAAATATATGAATCCTTATCCAAACCATTTATGGCAACTAAGTCTCCTAAAGAAATATTATTTTCTGATGCAATATTATATAAAGTATCACCACTTTTTACTTTATATACTTTATACCAATTATTTGCATCATTTAAAACTACTAAAGGCATACCTACCATAATATAATCAATACCATTTAACTCTTTTAATTCGGAAATAGACATATTAAACATATTAGCAATACTTTCTAAAGTATCACCCATTTTAACCTGATAAACTTTATACATTTTAAATTCACCTCATTTTATTATATGTATATGCATAAAATATGGTGAAGGAGCGATTTATGAAAAAATTACCAAAAATTTTTAAAAACAATATTAACAAACCATTAAATAACAATAATAGAGTTTATTATAGTGGTCATAAAAATAATGGTGAGGAAGTAAATATTAATGATTTGTTCAAACAAAACGAGGTATATCGTACTAACATATTTATTACATTAAAAGATGGTAAAACTATTAATAAAACAATTATCGGACGTAGTATTAAGCATTTAATTACTATGGAAAATGAATTAATACCTATTGAAGATATTTTAAGCATAAAAAAAGGAAATTAACTTTCCTTATTTTAAATACACTCAATATATGTATCAGACAAGCATCTTAAGCTGCAGCAACAATTTAGATTAACTGTAAAAAATGAATTAGTAGCTGAATATGGATAAGCAGCTCCTTCTTCATTAGCAGTTAAAACACGTAGTGTACAGCAGCAGCCTTCAACTTTTTCAACTCTAAATACTGTTGATGTTGCATTAGTTGTTGTATCATCTTTTTCTGTTGGCATTGCTAATGGTGTTCCATTACATAAATATAACATTATTGGTCTTGTATTACAATTTAAAGAATTAGCTCCACATCCTAAAAATCCACGATCACAAGTATCTAAGCAAGTTTCAGAAGTACAAGCATTTTGTTGTAAAACATTTATAACTGCAAGTATTTCAGCTAAGCATTTACATGCATCATTATTATTGTTATTACACATATAATCCACCCCTTCTAATTTAGAATATGAAAGTATGGATTATTTGTGTGTGAAAAATACCTATTTTTAATTAATAGCAATATTGATTAATTATTTTAAGTTTAGTATAATTAAATTGGAGTGAGTTTATGGATAATGGTTGTATCGAAGAAAGAGAAGAATACACTCTAAAAACTTTTGAAGATGGTTCTAAGATAACAGTTCGTGATTTACAGATGGTTGTTTTAGATATAATGGATGAAGTTCATAGGGTATGTATTAAAAACGATATAAAATATGCTCTAATTGCTGGATCAGCACTTGGAATAGTAAATTATAAAGGTTTTATTCCTTGGGATGATGATATAGATGTTTGTATAGAAAAAAAAGATTGGGCTAGATTTGTTGAAGCTATGAAAAAAGATCTTAGTGACAAATACTATTTTCAATGCTTTGAAACTGATAAACGTTATAACGTCTTAATACCATCTATGAAAGTTCGTAAGAAAGGAACATGTATTGAGGAAGTAAATTTCTTACTTAAGAATCGTTGTAAAAGTGGCGATGGCATATTTGTTGATGTTGTTATTTATGATAACATAGCTGATAATAAATGGGTAGATGAATTTAATCGTACAAAGGTTAAATTATTGATGCCAATAATGGTACTTTTAGATAACTTACATTTTAATCCAAAATTATTAAAGAAATGGGTTGTAAGAATTGCTACTAAGTATGGTGAAAAACATAAGAATAGCAAATTAACTTCACAAACGATTGCTATACCTTGGGAAAAGTTCTTACATGAACCAGTATTCTTAAAAGAAGATGTTTATCCATTCAAGTTATATGAATTTGAAGGACGTAAATTCTATTCATATAATAATATTGAAAAAGTATTAAAAGAATGGTACGGACCAAACTGTTTAAAAAAATGGGATGGCAAAAAATGGGTTGAAACTTTACCTGTTGAAAAAAGAAAACCAAAACATACTGTTAATCTTAGTTTAACAAGTGATAAAATAGAAAGGTAGTATATGAAAAAGATGAGAAACGCTATTCTTATCGGATTAGCATTAATTACAATATCTATTATAATTGCTATATTATATCAACCAGATAATATTTCCTTTATTATAGCTGGTATTGGTATTATTGTTATAGGATGTGCTTTCTTATCTTATATCAATAGACCTAAATCTAAATAAACATTAAAATAATACTTGCAATTAAGAAACCTAATATTAAAGAATAGGTTTCTTTTTTATGCTTTGAAAATAAATAAGATATTATTTTTAATAATATAATAGCTGCTAAGATAAAACCTGTACTAAAACTAATTAGACCCTTTATAGGAAAACTAATAAATAAATTAAGAAGTTTTTCATAAGAGCCTAAAGATATATAAATAGCTGTACCACTAATACCTGGAATAATAATAGATATTGCTTCAATTATTCCTAATTCTAAATAACCAATATTATATTGAAATGGTAATTTAATTAACATTAAAGATATAATAAAAGCTATTATAGTTAAATAATAACTATGACATTCTCTTAAAATATCCTTAACACCTGATAATATTAACAAAGCAAATATTATAAGAGTTATATAATGATACCTAATATAAAAAAACATCATAACTTTAGAAAATGAAACAATTGCTATTAATACACCACTAAAAATACTAGTTAAAAAAATAGTATTTTTTTTAACATCGTGAAAATAATGCAAAATCGAATTAATAAGCTTTTCATAAACATTAAATCTAATAGCTATGATAGAGCCTGAAACACCTGGAATAATTTTTCCTATACCAATTAATAATCCTATTAAAAAATTTTTCATACTAATAGTATGATTAGTAATAAAAAAAAATAACAAATTACTTTGCTATTCCTCCAAAATATCCATTTTGTACATACTTAGTTTCATTGACCATCATGAATATTTTTTTATCTTCTTTATGTAGAATACTTTCTAATTCTTTAAAACGATTGCTATCTATTTCCATTAATAGCATATACTTATTCTTCTCTTCACTATAACCTTCAACATTCATTACAGTAACAGCAAATCCTGCACTTCTTAATACTGATATTATGTTTTGATTATCTTCATCAATAATTATTTGAATACATAATTTGGTTCTAATATATTTAGATAGAAAACCGCCTATATAAGTACCAGCAGCATATCCTGTAGCATAAGATAATACAATCAAAATACTATCATACTCGGATGTTAAAGCGTCTTTAACCATAATAAACCAAATAGTTATTTCTAAAAAGCCTAAAATAGTTGCAAGTAGATTTTTACCTCTAACCGTCATAATTGTACGAACAGTACCTAAAGAGACATCACATATACGAGCTATAATAATTTCCAAACATAATATATATAATTCCATATCATCACCTATTTTTATTATACACAAGATAATAAAAAAAAATCTAGAATCTAGATTTTTAAAAAGCTATAGTTTTCAATTTGTTGACAACTTCTTCTTTACCAACATAATGTTCTGTTATAACATGATTTTCAATTACAAATAAAGTTGTATCGCTAATTCTTATATCCTTAGGATCTTCAGTTATAATTGTTTCTTTACCTAAAATAGATTTATTTAAAGCATTATCAAGATTAATATTATATAACTTATCACCTAAACTATTTAAATATAATTTATAAATATCTTTATCACCTTTAATTGCAATTACATAATATACTTCGTCAGATTGTTTTAAAATATCACTAATAACAATATCATTACTTTCTACAACTAAATTAGGATATTTTGGTTCTTCATTCTTTTTATTTTTATTTTTCTTATCAACAACAAATATTGTTAATGCATAAAATATAACAAAGAAAATAAGAATAATACCAAACACATTTATAACATTTTTTAAATTAATAGTTTCTTCTTCAACTGGCTTTTTTGTAACTTTCTTTTTTGTTTCTTTAATCTTCTTCATTTTACCACCAGAAACATTATAACACGTTTTTTTTTATTTTCCAACTGCTAAAACATTAATAGATGAAGCCACTGACATCATTTGTTCTGTATTCATATCATCTGAAACAATGTAATAAGCAACACCATTACTAATCCAAGAAACAGAATAATCTGTAACTAGCCCAACAGTATCTAAAATTAGTTCTGGTTCACCATATACCATATTTGTTTCTAATTCATCAGGTATACTTATGGTTTCCTCAACTAACATAAAAGAACTATCACCATCAAAATTTAAAATAACACGCTCGCCATCATTGGTTTTAATTTTTTCTTGATTAGTTAAATAAGTATTAACTGGCAAATACATTGGATAGATAATATCCTCTATCTTACTAGTAGATTTTTCTAAAGTTCCATTTTCATTATTGCTTTTTAAAGAAAAATAATCTTTATCAAATTTAACATTTTTTTCTAATTTTGTATAATTCATCTTCATTAATACTTGATTATTTTTATTATATACTTCTACTTTAGTAATATTATAATCTTTATCTAAATAAACAATTTGATATACTAAATTAGAATTATTAGCATAATTTACTTTGGTTTTTATAGTATAACCATTTTTAGTTTTTTTGATTACGCGGCTATCATCATTTTTAATATCTTTAAGTACTATTTTAGGCAAATAAATACCAGAATTATTATTTGGCCAATCACTTTCAAATTTATAACTTTTATTAATAGATGGATTTACAACATAAACACCTAACTCATTTTTTAAAATTATTTGTTCATGACCATTAACAGTATTAATAAGAGAGACACGATAATAATCAGTATTTTTATAAGCTGAAGTAACATTATAAATATATGTATCATCTCCACGAACAACTGTCAGTTCACCCTGAATGCGGTAACTCTTTAAGTTATTTATATTTTTTTCAAATTTCTTTATAACATCTTTATTTTTATTACCACATCCAACTAATAGGATAAAACTTAGAAAAAGCAAAATAAATCTCTTCATATATACCTCTTTTCATTAAAGTATATTTTTTTTATATTTGAATTAGAACATAAAAAAAGAATTCAATTAAGAATTCTTTATTAAATTAATATTTACTTTTGATTTTTTAGAAACCAAATCAACCAAGCGGGCATTAGCTGTATTAGGTTTAACTTTAACATTAGCAACGCATACTGGTTCATTTAGATTACACTTACTTAAATCAACATATGCTTGAATATCAGCATTAGTTAAAACCGATACCACGTTTTCAGCACCCTTTATTTCTACAAGAACTTGAGAATCATCAACAGATGCAGCAGAAGCTGTATAACCATCAGGTACATTTAATGCATCAATCTTAATTGTTAAAGTAACTGGATCAGCAACTTCTGTAACAATTACGTCAAGATCAACTTTATTAAATTCTAACTTTTTAACACCAGTTAATTTTGGTATTTCAATTGTTTCATGATAATCATCAGTAAACTTAGAAGCATCAACTTCAATATTAATGCCAGTTTTAGCAAGTTCATCTAATACTTCATTTGAACCATAGACAGTTACATAACTTTGACTAAATTTATAAGAACTTATAGCTTTACCGAATGGAACTTTACCAACAGGTACAAAGTTTAGATTTACTTTTCTTGATGAAGATGAAATAGTAACTTTGGCTTGAACCTTTTTAGTTGTTGATATTTCCACATCTAATGGATTACCACTTGCATCATAAGCTTTTAAAGTAATATCATCTAAATCTTGAGTTCCTTCAACTAAGTTAGGTATTTTATTAACATCTATTAAAGCTTCTACATTAGCAACTTGATCAAGTTTATAACCAGCACCTGTGATTGTAACATTATCAACATTTAAAGATACTTCAGATACATCTAAGGCAGCATCAAGTTGATTAGAATTAATCACATTATAAGATAATGGTCTATTTTGTGATTCTTTTAAGTATACTACTACAGTTACCTCTGATGGGTTTACACTATACTCAATAGATTTCAAACCATGACTATATTCAACTGGTACTGTATATGTACCTGGTTTGGTAATATGATTTAAATCTAATGTAACATTCTGCGAATATGATTGTTTAGCTATATATAAATCCGCTTTACTACCTATTAAAGTAATATCTACAGTTTCAGGTATACCTTCAACTACAAATCTCTCCTCAGCATAAGATACCTTAACAGGTACATTTTTAAATACTTCTGCTGATGAAGATGTAAATTTAATTATTTTTTGATCAACAATAATAAATAAGAATATTGCTAAAATAAGTGATAAGAATAATAATGTTGTTTGTTTTGATAAAAAGTTTTCCAATTTTTTAGAAGACTTAGATGATTTTTCTGATATTCTAAACACTAATCTCGTAATAGGTAAAACTACTTTCTTATCGAAGAAATTATAGATTTTATTAAACATGTTCTTCATGATCTACAACCTCCTCTTCAAATTCATCATCATCAGGAGTTATTACTTTTTTAGGTCTTAACTCTTCAAGCAATAATAATTTAACTTCATCTGTTGATAAATTATAATGTAATTCACCATTAACCGCTACTGATAAACGTCCTGTTTCTTCAGAAACGATTAAAGAAATACAATCAGTTATTTCAGCTATACCTAAAGCTGCACGATGACGAGTTCCTAAACGTTTAGATATTTTAACATTATCTGATGTTGGGAAAACCGCACGTGCTGAAGTAATTTTATCTCCTTGAATAATAACTCCACCATCATGTAATGGGTTATTTGGGAAGAATAAAGTTACTAGTAACTCAGCTGAAATATCAGCATAAATCTTTTTAGATTTTTCTATATAATCATTTAAACTATTATCACGTTCAATAACAATTAAAGCACCTGTTCTAGTTTTTCTCATGGCATCCATAGCCCCAACAATTTCATAAACTATTTTTTCTCGTTCATCAACTGTTAAAACTTTATGTCTACCAAGTAATTGGCTACGTCCAAGTTGCTCCAAGACATTTCTTATTTCTGGTTGGAATATAACAATTAATACTAATATTCCCCATTCAATAACATAGTCTAGTAACCAACCTATTGTAACTAAGCCAAAAATATCACTAATAACCTTTAAAATTAAAATGAATATTATTCCTTTAAACAAAAGAACCATCTTAACATTTTTTCTTAAACTCTTTAAAACATAATATAATACAAACCAAACGATTAAAACATCGATTATTTTTCTTGTGAAATCTACTATCTGGGCAAAACTCATATTTACCTCCTCTTAACAAATATTATTATAACACAAAATTAGTAAAGCGCAAAGTTTTAATATTGTGATATTTATCAATTTTTGATAAAATAAATATATGGAATAGGAAGTGGCGTATGGAAAACAAAGAATACTTAGAAAAAATGAAAAAGTATTTTGCAGCAGCAAATTATTTATCAGTTGCTCAACTATATCTTTTAGATAATCCATTACTTGAAAGACCTCTTAAAAGAGAAGATGTTAAAAGAAAAATAGTTGGACATTTTGGTACAGTTCCAGGACAAAACTTTATATATGTTCATTTAAATCGTATTATTAAAAAATATGACTTAAATATGATTTATATATCCGGACCAGGCCATGGTGGTAATGCGCTTGTTTCAAATACTTATTTGGAAGGTACATACTCTGAGGTATTTCCAAATATTACTCAAGATAAAGAAGGTTTAAAAAAATTATTTAAACAATTTTCTTTTCCAGGAGGTATATCATCCCATGTAGCACCAGAAGTACCTGGTTCAATACATGAAGGTGGTGAATTAGGTTACTCTTTAGCTCATGCTTATGGAGCAGTTTTGGATAATCCTAATTTAATTGCTGCCTGTGTTGTTGGGGATGGTGAAGCTGAAACTGGACCACTAGCAACATCATGGCATGGTAATAAATTTATTAATCCAAAAAAAGATGGTATGGTTTTACCTATCCTTCATTTAAATGGATATAAAATATCTAATCCAACAATATTTGCTCGTATATCAGAGACTGAAATGCTACATTTCTTTGTTGGTTGTGGTTATAAACCATATATTGTCGATTATAATAAATGTGATGATATTCATGAAGTAATGGCTGATACTTTAGATAAGGTTATGCTTGATTTAAAAAATATTAAGCAAAACGCTTTAACTAGTGATGAAAGACCTATTTGGCCTATGATTATTTTAAAAACACCTAAAGGTTGGACAGGCCCAAAAATTGTTGATGAAAAAGAAATAGAAGGAACATTTAGAGCTCATCAAGTGCCTGTTAATATGGAAAAAGAAGAACACTTAAAAATACTAGAAGACTGGTTACTCTCTTATCATCCACATGATTTATTTGATGAAAATGGAAAGTTAATTCCTGAACTTCAAGAATTAGCACCAACAGGTAATCGTAGAATGGGATCTAATCCTCATGCTAATGGTGGTATTCTTCGTCGTGATTTAGTAATGCCTGATTTCCGTAATTACGCATTTAACACTGAAGAACATGGTAAATATGAAGCTAGTGATATGATGAATCTTGGAGCATTTATCCGAGATATTATTGCTGCTAATCCAAATAACTTTAGATTATTTGGACCAGATGAAACACTATCAAATCGTTTAAATAAGGTATTTGAAAAAACCAATAGAACATGGAATGCTAATAAAATTGATAACGATGAATTCTTAGCTAGTGATGGACGTGTTATGGATTCTATGCTTTCAGAACACATGTGTGAAGGTATGTTAGAAGGATACTTATTAACAGGAAGACATGGTATATTTGCTAGTTATGAAGCATTTATTCGTGTTGTTGATTCAATGTTTTCTCAACATGCAAAATGGTTAAAAGTTACAAATGATATTTCATGGCGTTATGACATAGCATCCTTAAACTACATTTTAACTTCCAATGTATGGCAACAAGACCACAATGGTTTTACCCATCAAGATCCAGGTTTTATGGATCATGTAGCTAATAAAAAAGCTGATGTTGTACGTATCTATTTGCCTCCTGATACTAATACTTTATTATCAGTTGTTGATCACTGTGTTAAAAGTAAAAGT
This sequence comes from Bacilli bacterium, assembly GCA_017527675.1. GTDB lineage: Bacteria > Bacillota_I > Bacilli_A > RF39 > UBA660 > RGIG6635. The sequence continues at coordinate 17,398 of JAFXPU010000015.1, read as the reverse complement.
TATGTTAATGTCATCGTAGCATCAAAACACTTAAGACCACAATGGTTAACAATGGATGAAGCTATTAAACATTGTACAGAAGGTATTGGTATATGGGATTTTGCTTCAACTGATCAAGGTGGAGAACCTGATGTGGTTATGGCATCATGTGGTGAAACTCCAACACTTGAAGCCTTAGCTGCTGTAACAATTTTAAAAGAACATATTCCAGGTATTAAAATTAGATTTATTAATGTTGTAGATTTAATGAAATTAGAACCAAGTTATATTCATCCACATGGTATGACTGATGATGAATTTGATTTAATGTTTACTAAAGATAAACCTATTATATTTAACTTCCATGGTTACAAAACTTTAATTCATGAACTTTTATATCATAGACATAATCGTAACTTACATGTTAACGGTTATATTGAAGAAGGTACAATTACTACACCATTTGATATGCGTGTACAAAATGAAATTGATAGATATCATTTAGTACTTGAAGTATTAAAATATACTAATTTTAAAGAAGCCGCTCATTTATCTCAATTAATGAAAGATAAATTAGTAGAACATAAAGAATATATCCACGAATATGGAGTAGATATGCCAGAAGTGGCCAATTGGAAATGGCAATAAAAAAGATGTTTAAATACATCTTTTATTTTTCTTGATATCTTTTTTTAGTATCTTCTAGTATTTTTAAAGCTTCATCAATTCCAAAGAAACGTCTAACAATAGTTTCTTTACCTTGTAAATTCTTATATGTTTGAAAGAAATTTCTAATCTCTTTTAACAAATGTGGTGCTAAATCCTCATATGTTTTAATATGATCATATCTTGGATCACCAACATTAACAGCTAAGATTTTAATATCCCCTTTTCCATCATCAATCATATCCATACCACCTATAATACGTGATTTAATATAACATCCTGGAAAAGTTGGAGCTGATGTAAATACTAAGATATCTAAAGCATCACCATCATAACTTAAAGTATTTTCAATGTATCCATATTCAGCTGGATAAAAAGATGCTGAATATAATACTCTATCTAAGATAATTTTTCCATCTTCACCAATTTCATATTTATTGTGACTTCCCATAGGAATTTCTATTTTTGCTTCTACTATATTATTCATAACTCACCTACTTATAATAATTATACAATAAAAATAATAATCTGCCTATTATTTTTATTTTTTCTTTCTTTTTAAGTGTAAATAGATATTTTTAAGCAATACTAAAACTAGGTGATTTAATGAATACTAATGATTATATCAATAGACTTAAAAAAGAGACTAATAATATTGATGATATTTATTATAGAGATATGTCTATTAATGATAAAAAAATAACTATTGTTTTTAATGAGCCATTAGTATCATCTCAAATGATAAGTGATTTTGTTATTCGTAGTTTAAATAATATTAGATCTAATAACATTTATGAAGAAATAACTAATAATATTTCATCATTTAAATGGATAGAAATCACTAATTATAAAGATTTTTGTTTTTACCTTTATTTTGGTTATACTTTAGTTTTAATTCATGAGGAAAACAAAGTAATTGGTTTAGAAACCAAAGCCCAACTAGATAGAAGTATCTCAATTCCAGATACTGAAGGAACTATTAGAGGTGCTAAAGATGCTTTTTTAGAAAATATGCAGCAAAATATTGGTTTAATTAGAAAAAGAATTAAACATAATGACTTTAGAATTGAAAAACGTTTTATAGGTAGATACACTAAAACAGGGGTAGCTATATTATCTATTAAAAGTATTTGTAAAGATAAACTTTTAAAACAAATATTAAAGAAAATAGACGAAATAAACATAGATGGAATTGTTGCAGGAGAACAAATTAAAAATTTAATAGAGCATTCTAATTTTCCACTACCTACTATTTTAACTACAGAAAGACCAGATATAGCCTCCAATGCTTTATTGCAGGGAAAAGTAGTCATTATTGTAGATAATAGTCCATATGCTTTAATAGTACCTGGATTATTCTATGATTATTTTAAAACATCAGAAGATTTTTATGCTAAAAGTTTTAACGTTACGTTTACCAGAATAATCCGTTATTTAGCTTTTTTTATTGCTCTTTTAACACCTGCCATTTATTTATCTTTAATAACCTATAATCAAGAAATAGTACCAACAGAATTACTGGTTAATTTTGCTAAACAACGAAACGGAGTACCCTTTCCTGCTTTTTTTGAAGCTTTTATTATGTTAATAGCCTTTGAAATACTACGCGAAGGAGACATACGCGTACCATCCTCGTTAGGTAGTTCTCTATCAATTGTAGGAGCTTTAATACTTGGTGATGCTGCTGTTGCTGCTGGTATTGTATCTCCTATTATGATAATCGTAATTGCAATTACTTCCATAAGTTCTTTGCCTTTTAATGAACTTGATATTACTAATGGGTTAAGACTATATAGAATCTTATTTATGATTGGTGCCTCATTCTTTGGTTTACTAGGTGTCTTATTTGTGTTTTACTTATTTTTAATTAATATTACTAGCAAAGATATTTTTGATGTGCCTTATTTAGTTCCTTATTCTCCATTTTCCTTAAATGCCTTTAAGGACTCATTTATTAAATTTAAAAATAACAATAAAAGAAATGAATACTTATCCAATAATATTACAAGAAAGCGAGGTTAACATGGCAAAAAAAATACTAGTAGTCTTACTTATATTACTATTAGCTGGATGTTATAACTATAACGAATTAAATGATTTAGCTATTGCAGTTGGTTTAGGTATTGATAAAGATGAAAATGGATATGTTGTTTCCCTAGAAATTGTTAATGATAATAAAGATTCAACTATTTATAGTGTTAATGGAGATACCCTGGATGAAGCTTTTTCTAATCTTTATTCTATTTGTCCTAAAAAAATATTTTTATCACATCTAGAAGTAATTATTTATGGTAATAATATTGACAATATCAAAGATACTCTAGATTTCTGGGCCCGCAAAAAAGATATAAGAGAAGACGTCTTAGTCTTTTTATCTGATAAAAAGGCAAAAGATATTTTAAAAGCTACTACTAATTCTAAAACCATTAAAGCTTTTAATATTAAAGATGTAGCGACTTCAACATATACTAATTTAAGTGCAACTAAATTATTAACTTTAAATGAACTACTAGATACCTATTTAAATCCAAATAAAGAGATTGTTATACCAATTATTACTTTGATTAACAAAAATCTTAAAATTAAAAATATGGCTATTTTAAAAGATACAAAAGTAATAAATTACTTAGATAACACTGATTCTGTCAACTATAATATCTTAACAAATAATACCAAAGAATTAATTATTAATACCAAGAATCTTAGTACCAATTTAAACAATGTTTCAACAAATATTAAAGTGAAAGATGATTTAAATGTTTATATTAATATTAAAGCTAAGGGAACTTTAATAGATGTTAAAAAAAATCTTAATTTAAATAACAAAGAAGTTATTGCTGAGTTAAATAATGAAATTGAAAAAGATATAAAAGATAATATTAATAATACTCTAAATAAAATAACCAATTCTAATAGTGATATTATTGGTATTTTAGATAATTATTATAAAAACAAATATAAATACTATTTAAATATTAAAGATGACTGGTATAACAATTATTTTAATAAACTTAATTATCACATTAGTGTTAATGTTAATTTATATGATAAAGGTAAAAGTTTAAAGGTGATTAAATGAGTAATTTAAAACCATTAGAACTATTTTCTTTAATAATTATTATATCTATTGCATCATTTGTAGGTATTGGTTTTAATGTTGCTTTAAATATTAGTGGTCAAGATACTTATCTTGCTATTATTATAGCTTTCTTACTTGGTATACCTTCTATTTTAGGGTTTATATTAATTTTTAATTATGAAAAAGAATTGAGTCTTAACTTTAAACTTCAAAAACTATTTGGTGAAGTATTAGGAACAATTATTAATTATATTTTAATTATAGTAGCATTTATCATTGGTATAACCTATATGTATAACTTAATTAACTTTACCCTTAATCATTATTTAGATAATACGCCTATTTTTATAATTGGATTAATTTATCTTTTGTTAATTGTCTATACTAACTTTAAAGGATTAACAACTATAAGTAGAATGACTTTTATTCTATTAATAATAAACTTTGTTTTATTTATGTTTCCTCTTTTTAATCTAATGCCTAAAACTAATATAGATAATTTAAAACCTTTATTAACAAATAATTTTAATAATATTTTAAAGAGTGCTTTTAATATCGTTTTATTAACTATTAATAATATATTTATTTTACTAATAATTCCTCAAAAAAGATTTAAGAATACAAAAAAAATAAATAAATATATTATTTTAGCCTATATAATAAGTATAATTATTCTATTCTTTATATCTTTTATTACCTTAAATATTTTAGGACCAAGACTTAGTTTATTTTATCAAGATCCTGAATATATTGTTTTAAAACAAGTTAATTTATTTAATTTTTTAAATCGTATTGAAAATATTATTAGTATGCAATGGTTGAATGGTTTATATATTAGTATTACTATGATTATTTATTATATTTCGAATAGTATAAAAAAAGATAATGATAAAAAAATAATACCTGTTTTAGCAGGTACTATAGTATTTATTTTATCTATGGTAATATTTAAAAATAATACTATATTTTATAATTTTATTATGAATATATTACCTCAAATTAGATTAATAGCATATATCCTATTTATTATTATATGTATTACTATTTTAATAAAAAAGAAAAAAAATAATGATAAATCATTATTTTAATGCAGCTAATAAATCAGCTTTTTTCATTGAAGTATAACCTTCAATATTTTTTTCTTTAGCTAAAGCTTTTAATTCAGCAACTGTTAAAGTATCTAAATCTTTTGCTGCGGCTTTTTTAGCTGGAGCTTTTTTTGGTTCTTCTTTTTTAGTTTCAGCCTTTGGAGCTTTAACTTCTACTTGTTTAATAGTTTTTCCTTCTAAACCAGCCTTAGCAGCTTCTACTAAATTAGTGAAAGCAGCTGGATCATTAATAGCTATTTCTGATAACATTTTTCTATTAATATCAATATTAGCTTTATTTAAACCACTAATGAATTTAGAATAACTAATATTATTCATACGACAAGCCGCATTAATACGAGTAATCCATAATTTTCTCATATTTCTCTTTGTTTGTCTTCTATCTCTATATGCATATTTTAAAGAATGCATTACTTGATCTTTAGCAGTTCTGTATAATTTATGTTTAGAACCAAAATAACCTTTGGCTAATTTTAAAACTTTTTTTCTTCTGTGTGCGTGGATTGTACCACCTGTAACTCTTGCCATCTTATTTCCTCCTTATTAATAATTAACTTTTTTAAATCTATTTGCATCAGCTTTTGATAAAAGTGATGACTTTCTTCCGTTTCTATTTGAAGCGGCATTCTTTTTTCCAGTGTTATGTCTTGTTCCTGGATGTCCAATTGAAATAGAACCACTATCTCTTACATTTAATACTTTTTTAGTTCCTTTATGTGTTTTTAATTTTGGCATAAATACCTCCCTATCTTTCTTTCTTTGGCATAAGTATCATTGACATATTACGGCCATCTAAAACTGGCTTTTGTTCAATATCAGATACACTTTCTAACTTAGTAGCAAAATTTAGAAGAACATCACGTCCTAACTCTGTATGAGCCATTTCACGACCTCTAAAGCGAATACTAGCCTTAATACGATGTCCTTTTTCTAAATACTTTGTAGCTTGTTTAACACGAGTTTCAAAGTCATGAACGTCTATTGCAACTGAAAGTCTATATTCTTTCATCTCTAGATTTGCTTCTCTTTGTTTCTTTAAATTTTCCTTAGTTCTTTTCTTATTCTCATATTTAAACTTATTGTAATCCATAATTTTACATACTGGTGGATTACCATTTGGATTAATGAGTACAAGATCAAAACCAGCATAGGTTGCTAGAGTTAATGCATCATTAATTGGTTTAATTCCTAATTGCTCACCATTTGGACCAATTACCATTACTTCGCGAGCACGTATTTGTTCATTAATGAACAAATCTTTTTCTTTGTTTGCTATAACAAACACCTCCATAATATATAAATCTTATACCATGAAAAAAGTGAATATACGAATATATCCACTTAAAAAACCTTTTAAATTTTAGGCCTTTACCCATTACTTTAAGCAATCGGGTGGATGTGGATACATCGCTTTCCTTTTTCATACTTCTTAATTATATCAAAATATATTTAATTGTCAATACCTTTTTACATTTTTCCTAAATATAGCGCAGTTCTAACCATTTGAGCACTATAACCCATTTCATTGTCATACCATGCTACTATTTTAACTAATTGTTTACCATCAACATCTAGTACGTCAGTTAAATCTAAATCTACCAATGCACCTAAATATGAACCAATAATATCGGAAGATACAATTGGATCATTAGTAACTTTAATAGTTTCACTTTGATTATTTTCAAATAATAAATTAATTTCTTCTTTAGTAACTGGTCTTTTTAGTTCTAATGTTAAATCAATCATTGAACCTGTAATAGTTGGAACACGAAGTGCAGAACCTGACATACGTCCATTTAAAGCAGGTATAACTTTACCAATAGCGGTAGCAGCTCCCGTAGATGTAGGTACAATATTAGCTGCACATGCACGACCACGACGTGAATATTCACCCTTTGAATGAGCAATATCTAATGTTGCCTGATCATTAGTATATGAGTGAACTGTTGTCATAAATCCTTTTTCTATTCCAATATTTTTTTCAATAACATTTAAAACTGGTGCTAAACAGTTAGTAGTACAACTAGCAGCTGATATAATTCTATCATCACTAGTTAATGTTTCATGATTAACATTATAAACAATAGTCTTCATATCACCTTTAGCAGGTGCTGAAATAATAACTTTTTTAGCTCCAGCTATAATATGCTTATTAGCTCCTTCAAGTGAAGTAAAATGACCTGTACATTCAAATACTTCATCAATACCTAGTTCACCCCAAGGTAAATTTTCTGGGTCTTTTTCACTATAAATTCTAATTCTTTTTCCATTAACTATAATTGCTTCATCATCAGAAGATATTTGATCTACTCTATAATTGCGATGAGCAGTATCATATTTTAATAAATATGCTAGTTGTGAGGCATTAGTTAAATCATTAATTGCCACAACTTCAAAATTAGGATTGTCGTTCATAATACGGAATACTAAACGACCAATTCTTCCAAAACCATTAATTGCTATTTTCATATATTTCCTCCTTTTTATACTTTATAACAACTTCCACCTATAAATTCCCTTAAAACAGAATCATTTGGTACATCATCTGAAGGCATTGGTAAAATATTTCTTAAAAAATTAATTAACCTTAATGCTTCAGGATATACTGGACTATCCTCAGGTATATTAAATAGTAGTGGTTCAACATATGTTTTTAAAACCCCAATTTCATACATCAAGAATGAATTTATAACAATATCAACTTCATCTTGATGTGGGTATATATATTTCTTTTCATTTAAAAATACTTTATTCCACATTGTTAGAGTATCCGTTGCATCATGACCTCTTGTTTTATTATCACGAACTATTCTTCTTAATTTACGGATATCACTTGTATGAATATAATTATGATCATCAATATTTAAATGTGCTAATGGAGCTAGGAATATTTTATATATTTTATCCTTCTCAATATTAGCTGATGCTTTTTCATTTAAAGCATGAATACCTTCAACTATAACTATATCATTTTCTTTTAATTTTAATGTTTCTCCATTAAATTCTCTTTTACCCTTAATAAAATTATATGTAGGCATATCAACTGTTTTACCACTTAATAAATCCTTAATATTTTTATTAAATAAATCTAAATCTAAAGCCTCAACAGCATCATAATCACCAGTGTATTCATCTTTAGAATAGAAATAATCATCAAGCGATATATTGTAAGCATTAATTCCATGTATCTTAATATAATTTTTTAATTTATTAGATGTAGTAGTCTTACCACTAGATGAAGGACCAGCTAAGAATACTACACGACATTGGCCAGCTTTTTGACATATTTCATAGCCTGCTCTTGCAAGTTCATCATCATAATATGTTTCAGATAAATTTATTAATTCTTTTGTTTTAGACATTGAAACAATTTTATTCATATGAGCAGCATATACAACATCAACATCATAACAATCTGAACAAAATTTATCAAAACGCTTAAATTCTTCAAATACTTTTTTATAGTGATGATACTCCGTTAATACATTTGGGTTAAAAATATCAGGTGTTGTTAATGCTAAGTTATGTTCATCAATATAAGTTAATCTAAATGTATCTATTGATTTAGTACTATAAGCTAGTTTAGCATAAAAATAGTCATATAAATCATTTACACGATATAAATTAACATAAGTATTAGATATATATTTTAAAGAATTAGCTTTATCATCTTGTTTATTCTTTTTAAAATATCTAATTGCATCAGTTCTTGATACACTTAATTTAATAAATTTATAATCCTGTTTTTCAATTTCGTGCATTTCATCTTCTAATTTAGAAACTATCTCTGGAGTAATTGTTTCATTTAATGTATTAAAACATATTCCCCAATTTGCAGAATGTTTAGCAACTATTCTAGCTTTTGTACCATATAATTGTTTAACAGCTAAAAATAACATAAAACCGGCACTAGCTAAATAAACGGAATTACCAACACTAGATGTACGATCAAAGAAATCCACCTTACAACTTTTATTTAAAATTGTATCTAAGTCGCATATATCATTATCTACTTTAGCTACTAAAATATCATAAGTAAAATCTTTTTTAAATTTTTTACTTAGTTCTAATAAAGATGTTCCCTCCATTACATCAATGGTTTCATCATTATAGTTTACTTGTATTAATTTATTTTCACTTTCTATCATTATATCCCTCTTTATTATTCTATTTATCTATTATATATTTTATCGTATTTTGCATAATTTGTCATCTATTTTAAGTTATAATTTAGATATTTTACACTATGATAATTATAGGAGATGATTTAATTGGTAATACCAACTATTATTGAAAAAAAACATAATACAGAACGTGTTTATGATTTATATTCCCGTCTACTTGAAGATCGTATTATTCTTTTAAATGGAACCATAGATGATAATTTAGCTAATATTGTTGTTAGTGAACTTTTATACTTAGATTCTTTAAATAATAATGATATTAGTATTTATATAAATTCGCCAGGTGGTTCAGTCTCTGCTGGTTTTGCTATTTATGATACTATGAATTATATTAAAAGTGATGTATCTACCATATGTTTAGGTATGGCTGCTTCAATGGGTGCCTTTTTGCTTTCTAGTGGAACTATTGGTAAAAGATATGCTCTTCCCAATAGTGAGATTATGATTCATCAACCACTTGGTGGAGCTGAAGGTCAAGCAACTGAAATAAAAATAGCAGCTGAACATATTTTAAAAACTAGAGATAAATTAAATAAGATACTTTCCTTTAATACTAAACAAGATATCAAAACTATTGAACATGATACCGAAAGAGATAATTATATGGAAGCGATTGATGCATATAATTATGGTTTAATTGATAAAGTAATTGAAAAAAAATAATAGTTTAACTATTATTTTTTTAAATCATTACATATACAAGTTAATTTAGGATATTTTTTAATATATTTTTCTGCATCCGCAAGTCCTTTAAAAGTCCAAGCACGCATTGGTGTTTTTTTAATATGTTTATGATAATATTTATCATTTAACATTTTTTTATTAACATCTAAAAAATCAAACTTAAATAAATAAATCAAACCTGTTTTAACTAAAAACTTACGATCATTATTTGTTACTAATAAACCAATTTTATATTTATTAGTCTCCTTTTTTAATCTTTTTACAATAAATGGATTAAATGATTTTAAAGTTAGTTCACCTTTATAAGTTTTTAATTCATCTAAAACTAATTTGACAATTTTATTAATCTTTTTAGTAGTTTTAATTTCAATATCTAAAAACACTCTACCATCAACTAAATCTAATACCTCTTTGAAAGTTGGTATTACCTCATTAGTATTTAATAGTTTTAATTTGCGGATATCTAAAAAATTCATATCAGCTACTAGGGCATCAACACCTGTCATCTTTTTTAAACTATCATCATGATGAATAATTAATTTATCATCATTTGTTATTTCAATATCAAATTCTATTGCATAATTCATCTCAATAGCTTTTTGAAATGCTAATATGGAATTTTCAGGAATATCTATATTATCGTGAATACCACGATGAGCAATAATCATAAATCACCTCATAAAGTAAAAAAAGAGTAGTTTAAAACTACTCCAATTTAACAACTAATCTTTTTAATTCGAACTTCGTATTTTCCATTAGGGCTCTCAACAGAAACTACATCTTTAACTTTCTTACCCATAATAGCTTTTGCAATTGGAGATTCATTAGAAATTTTATTAGTAAAAGGATCAGCTTCTTGAGAACCAACGATTGAATATTCTTCTTCTTCGCCATCTTCTACATATTCTAATACAACCTTAGTACCAATTGATACTTCATCAGAACTAATTTCTTTAATAATAACAGCTGATTCAATCATAGCCTCTAAATCACGTATTTTAGCCTCGATTTGAGCTTGTTCATTACGGGCAGCGTCATATTCAGCATTTTCAGATAAATCGCCTTGAGCACGTGCATCTTTTAAAGCTGCAATTACTTCAGGACGTTTTTCTAATTTATATATATCTAATTCTTTCTTAATTTCTTCTAAGCCTTCTTCTGTTAAATAAATTTCTTTTTTATTTGACATATTATCACCTCTGTTTTTTAACTTAGCAAACAAAATGTTACTACATTTTTTTTTATTTGTCAATTTTTTTTAAACGCATTAAACTATTTTCTTTAACATGAATATCTGTTCCTAATTTTACAACCTCTAAGGGATGTCTTACAACATCAATTAATTCATTATTAGAATTATATATATCACCTATTTGATATTCAATAATATTGTAAGTTGGTTCAACAAATTCAACAATATCACCTTTTTTAAAATAGTTTCTTTGTTCAATTATTAAACCATTATCATAACCTTTAACTACACCTACAAAATCTTGATTAGAATTTTCAACACGTCCATTATAATAACTACATAAATAATCATTATTACCATTAAAGAATTGTGGATATGAATCACGATTAGCACATCTAAATAAATCTTTTTCTAATTTTTCGTCATATTTATAATTCTCTTTATCAGATAAATAACTATCAATTACTTTGCGGTATATAGAAGTAACTGTAGCAATATAATATGCTGAACGCATACGACCCTCTATTTTAAAGCTTGTAATACCCATATCAATCATTGTTGGAATATTTTTTAACATTGATAAATCTTTTGCACAAAAAGTAAATGGTTTTTCAGCCGCAATTAAATTCTTATCCTTATCAAGTAAATCAAAGTCCCAACGGCATATTTGAGCACAACCACCACGATTCGAATCACGTTCGGTTAATAAATTAGATAAGCAACAACGTCCACTATATCCAGCACACATAGCTCCATGAATGAATGTTTCAATTTCAATACCTTCTTTTAGAATATCTTCAATATCCTCCTTAGAACACTCACGAGCAAGAACTATACGAGAAACACCATGTTCTTTATAAAATTTAACTGTTTTTCTATTTAAACATGATTGTTGAGTAGATAAATGTACTACTAAATTAGTATGTTTCAAAGCCATATCAATAATAAATGGATCAGATACGATTATAGCATCAACGCCTAGTTTTTCTAATTCTTTTAAATAATCTAATACTTTATCAGTCTCTTTATTATGTAATACTATATTAACTGTAACATATACTTTTTTGCCTAAATTATGAGCAAATTTCAAGCCTTCTTTTAAATCTTCAAAAGTAAAGTTTTTAGCATTTGCACGAAGTCCTAATATTGGACCACCAACATAACAGGCATCAGCCCCATATAAAAAGGCTACTTTTAATCTTTCTAAATCACCAGCTGGTGCTAATAGTTCTACCATTATTTCACCTTATATATAGTTTCTGTATAAAGGAAAATAGTATCAATATTACTATATTTATCCTTTATAAAATCCATATATTCCTCTTTATTTTTATTTGTTACAGTTTTAAAGATATCGATTATTTTTTCTTCATCATGATTTATATTAAAAAAACTAATTATACCATAATCAATATTATTATATTCTTCAATTTCATTTAAAGAACATAAAATATTATTTGAATAAACATAAGTACCATTTTCATCATCAACAATTGGATAATCTTTTTCTTCCTTAGAAATATAATTAAAATATTTATCCTTATCTTTAATAGCAAATGCTTTTAAATAATTATCCACAGCATGCCTTCTTGATACATAAATAGGGATATAACCAAATACTTGAACAAATTTGGTACCATTAACATTAGAAGCAATTTCTAGTATTTCTCTTTTAGTAATATCATTAGAAATAAATACACCTTTAGCCCCTTCATTTAACCAGTAATTAATTGTATGATAATTACATGTTAAATGTTCTTGTGACCATATTAAATTCAAATTTAAGTTATGTTCTTTATTAATTTCTATTAAAGCTACATCAGCATAAAAAATGCCAGCTATCTTCATTTTAGAAAATTTTTGCAAATATTCTTCTAATAATGGTATTTCATTATTATGAATATTTTTATTTATAGCTATAAATATTTCCTGAGTAGAGATATTTAGAATATCAACTATTTCTTCAAAAGAATAAGCATAAGTGTTTATACAAAAACCCTTTAATCCTAAAATCAAAGCATCAGCATTCTTATACTTATTTATATCACCACTTGGTATAACTGCTATCTTCATACATCCTCCGTAAAAAAAAGCGTCTATCTAAAGACGCCTTAATAGTATCACTTAATTATTATTTTGTCAATTTTAATGTTTTGTAGTACATTTGCCTTCCATTACTACACATTTATCAGTTGGACAATTATCTTTTGAATATTCATTACACTTTTTAGTCTTAGTATCTGAGCCACCAGATCCACCACTTTTACTGTTATCATCATCTTCAAGACCACCAACACCCTTACAAACAGAAGGATCTACATCTTGAGTAATACATTTATTATTTAAATAACAGTTAAAGCATTTAGCAGCTGTAGATTTTTCATTACCACGAGCAATTAATTTAACTATATTAGTTGTAAATGAAATAATGAAAAATGCAAGTAGAGCTCCAATATATTTACTTATTACTCTTTTGCGGCATTTAGCAATGTTATCTGGATTACCACTTATAATAGATTTAAACATTTCAATTGTACCAGTAATAATTAATACAAGTGGAATAATAATACGCATTAAATTAACACCAAAAGCAATTAATCTTGGAACAAATGCGGGAATACCAGTAACCATATTTGAACCAGAACCACATCCAACATAATCCAAATTTGTACCCGGGCACTTTGCTAAAACATCAGTCGTAATAGTTAATATAAATAAAAATAATAATATCATTAATAATTTTTTCTTTTTCATAAAACCTCCTAAATAATTTCTACTATATCTCCATCATGTAACATATGAGCATTAGCATCATCTGTATCAAGATGTAATTCATAGTATGCTTTTTCTGTTACTTTTAATCTTACATTATTAATTATACCACCTTTTTCACCAGGTATAGCAACGGAAACAAAATCAACATCTTTAAAACCATACATTTCTTTTTGCTTCTGAGTCATGTGAATATGACGATCTGCAAGAATAAGTCCTTCTTTTAAATGTAATTCACCTTTAGGACCTATCAAAGTAACTGGTAAGCTACCTTCTAAATCACCAGAATCACGAATTGGTGGTCTAACACCTAATTTATATGCATCAGTCATACTAATTTCTACTTGAGTATATGGTCTAACTGGGCCTAAAACTCTTACATGTTCTAATTCACTTTTTTCAGTTTTAATAGTTACAAAAGAATTGGATGCAAATTGACCTGGTTGATTAATTGGTCTTACAACCTCAAGTTCATAATCTTCACCAAATAATACTTTTAAATCCTCTTCTTTTAAGTGAACATGTCTATTTGAAATTCCTACTGTAACTTTCACAATATCACCATTATAATTATAACATAAAAATAATATTATTAAAACAATATATTGATTAAATATATTTGATAATTTACAAGTTTTTTTATATAATTGAAGTGGTGGTTGTATGCAAAAACTATTAAGAATTAATTATATAACTTTTTTTGTTTTATTATTAACTCTAGGTGTTAATGTGTTAGTGTTTAATGAAAAGTTATATAAATTCACAGTCGTTTTAATCTTAATTGTTCTTTTAATAGATTCCTTAAGGCAATTAATTAAATTAATTGTAAAAAAAGAAATAACTTTTTTAAATAGTTTAATTATTATTGGTACGGTTATAGCTATTGCTATAATGTTAAATTATAAAAATATACCATATTCATTTTTTCCAATTGTTCTTGGTGCATACACTATTTTAAATGGAATTGTTAAATTTATATATTCATTAATATTATTTGAAAACAAATTTAAAGGTAGATATATTAATATACTTATTGCTATGCTATTTTTTACAATAGGTATTATTTTGGTATTTTCTCCTTTAATGCATTTAAAAGTTGCTCTATGTTTTGTCGGAGTATATTTAATATTGCTTAGTTTAAATTACTTATATGAATATTATAAAGATGTTAAACATATTGAAAAAACTAATTTACGTCGTAATCTTCGTGTTCCTTTGCCATCTATTATAGAAGCATTTTTACCTTATGCTTTTTTAAAACAAATAGATGAAAATGTTAAATTATATGAAAATAAGACTGGTGAAGAACCTGATTTAGAAATCCTAATTCATGTAACTGAAACTGGAGATGGACGCTTAGGTCATATCGATTTATATTATAATAACATTGTATATTCTTATGGTAATTATGATCCTGCTACACGCAAATTACACATGTGTGTTGGTGATGGTGTTTTACTTAAATCCGAAAAGAAAAAATATATTGAATTCTGTATTAATGATGCTGATAAAACTTTGTTTGGCTATGGAATAAAATTAAATGATATTCAAAAAGAAGCTGTTAAAAAGGCCATTGATAAAATGGAAGAAAAGTTAGTTACTTATACACCTAAAGGATATCCTAAAGCATATGGTGAGCGTTTAAAAAAATATACCAAAGCAAAGTTTTATAAATTTAATAAAGGCAAATTTATTAAATATATTTTATTAGGTCGCAACTGTGCACATTTTATTGATAGTATTATTGGTAAAACTGGTTCAGATATTTTAAAGATTAATGGTTTAATGAATCCTGGTACTTATTACGAGTATTTAGAAAATGAATTTAACAAAAAAAATAGTATTGTTATTAGCCGCACTATTTATAATAAGAATAGTTTAAAGAACTTGTAAGATAACTATAATTTTGATATAATTTAAATGGTGGTATTATGTGGATAATTATACTAATAACTTTAATTATTATAGCTCTAATTTTTATCGTTCATAGTATAAAATACAATAAATTTGAAGAGTTAATAATTCGTATAAATGAAGCTGAAGCAAATATAGATGCTATTTTAAATAAGAGATTTGATTTATTAAATAAATCTATTGGTATTATTAAGAGTAATACCAAAACTGATAAGGAAGTTCTTGAAGATATTGTTAAATTAAGATCAAGAAAATTAAATAATTTCGAATTAGATAAACAATTAAATAAATCATATAAAGAATTTAAATATTTTGCTGATAATTTTGAGAAACTAAAAAGTAATGATTCATTTACTAAAATAGAAATAGATTTAATTGAATCAGAAGCTAATATTGTAGCTTTAAAAAAATACTATAATGATGTTTCTGAAAAATATAATTCTTGTATTAATAAATTTCCATCAAGTATAATTGCTAAAGCTAAGAAATATGGAAAAAAAGAATTATTTGAAATTGAAAAACCGGATGAATATAGTCTTGTCGATGAAATAATATTTGAAGATGAAAAAAATAATATATCTGAAAAATGATATATTATTTTTTTTGTTTATTTTTATTCTTTTTATTATTTTTTCTTATTTGATTTGCTTTACCTATAATATATATAAATATCATTATAATTAAAACAAAGGCTATAACTATAAGAACAAATCGATCATCTTTTTGACTCTTTTTAATATCATTAATATTCTTTTTAGAATCGGCAATTTTAATAATTATCTCGCCTTCTTTAGAATAATCATAATTCTCACGAGCATAACGAGCTATGTATTCTGGGTCATGTAATTTAGTTATCTCAGCTTTTAAGTTATCACCATCATCTTGTAAACTGCTATATAATTTTTCTAACTTTGCAGTTTCATTTTCTAAGTCATATATGGTTTTAGTATATGAACCTAGTTTAAATGCAAACATTAAAATAGCTAATATACAAAATGGTGAAAAAAACAATAATCTTGCTTTTGCTTGACGAGTCATTTTCATAAAATCACCATTTTTAATATATCATTTTTTTAAAAATGTTGCAATTGGTTTATACAAATAGTAACCCAATATAACCAATATAATGGAATATGGGTGTAAAATACCATCAACTATTAATTCAATATTATAAAAATATAATAAAGAAAAAAAGAGTATTAAGGTGAAACTATTCATAATATTAAATATTTGTTTTTGCTTGTGAAGATATTTATCTAATTTTATTTCAAATACTTTAAATAACATTCCAAATATAAAAGAAAAAAGAATTAGTTTTATCTGTATATTTAAATCTATCATTTAAATAATTTAGATATAAAACTTTCTTCTTTATTTTTAACACTATCTTTATAGGTAAAACTGTCTATTTTTCCCTTTATTGATACATTACCTTGATAAGTATCTAATTTAATAATTTCTAACTCTGTACCCGTTATTTTAAGATAACCCATGGTCGTTTCTATCATAAATTCTTGATCATCAAAATTATCTATTTTTTTAACTCCGCTAATAACAATATTTTTTCTTTCTGTTACATTAATACTATGATTAAATGAAGCTATTTCTTTATCCATATTATCACCACTAAATAATATGCAAATAACAAAAAAAAAGAACTATAAGTTCTTTTTAATTAGGTTCTATAATAAATAGTGTTGGTGAGGAAATTCACTAACACTATTTTTGTTTTAAAAAAAGACATAAGATTTGATACAATGTAATTGAAACAAAAAAACACATTGAAAGGAATCAAAACTTATGTCTACAAATAATTATA
>JAFXPU010000014.1 GCA_017527675.1 Bacilli bacterium | reverse complement strand
TTCTTAATATCATCGTTATACTTCTCAAATTTTTGACCTTTTGTAGCCACAGAAAAACACCTCCTTTCGGAAGTGTATTCTATCACTTTTTATTTGAACTGTCTTTTTTTATGATGTCTACTCTAAAGGGTGCAGTTCAATGAATATCTTTTTTAATTATTTCTAATTTCTTCAATATATCTATTAACGTTATAACTCCAAGTTTGACTCTCAGCATATACTGGATTAATAGTCTCAGGAGTGGTCATTCCTCTTGTATAATAATTATAATAAATATTACTAATCATAGCCTCAATACCCTCATCTAAGGTATTAAAATAACTATAAGATCCACAACCATATCCTTTTTGACCACCAACATTATTACATGCTTTAACTAATTGGCTACAAGACCATTTGCATCCAGTTTCCTGTAGCATAATAGCTGTAACCATATATGGGTCAACACCTAATTCCAATGATTTAGAAGCAATTACTTCTCCTTTACCAGCTAAATCATCGTTTAAATTATTATTTAATTTAGCTACTAGTTCATCATAAGTTAAATTATCATAAACTATAACAGGTTGTTGTTCTAAAACAACTTCCTCTTCAACTAAATCAACTTTTTTATTTATTTCTTCATATTTATTAGCCATACTTTTCATATTCGTACTCTGTGATTCTAAACTAACTTTAGAATTATCATTTGCTTTAAATATTAAAGTAACTAATAAACAATCAATAACAAAAAACAACGCTAATAGGATTTTTTTACTGTCCGACGACAATTTCATTCACCTCTTAATCTTTTTTCAAAAGACTCTTATAGTATAGCATTAATGAACAACTTCGTCAAATTGACAACTTCTATATTATTATATGGAAAATAATTTTATTTATTACTTACTTAGTTCTTCTAACATTATTTTCTTGTAATTATTAACACCTTCTTGATCATAGTAATTAACATTTAGAAGATAACCACCTAATGCTGCTGATAACATAAAGAAATATGCTAAATAACCTAAGTTAAGTTCATCTATTTTATCCATTTCAATAATAATACCATTTTTATTATTTTCAAAATGTGATTTAGCAACTGACTTTAAAGCAATATAATTTATATCATCCATAGTTTTATTATACTTTGTTATTTTAGTATCTTTTATACTATGATTATAAATATTAGTTTCAAACACAATATTTAAACCATCTTGCATAAATTGTCCCATAGAATGAAGATCACCTGTATTAATATTAGCAATTGGAAGTATTCCTCTTCCATTTTTACCTTGTGATTCAGCAAATAATTGTTTTACCCATTCTAAAAAACTTTTTAATTTTGGATCATATACATTATAAGCTTCAACTACTAAATTACTTAAATACATGTTATAACGATATAAAACATACTTATAACAATCAGATAAATTATCTTTTGCTTCTTTAGCTCCTAAAAAGAATAATTCTAAATTAATACCCGCAACTGCCATAGGAAGTAAGGAAGCAGGAGTAAACATTGAATATCTACCACCAATTTCTTTTTCAATAACATACCTCTTAAATCCATATTCACGTGCTAATCTAGTTAACGGATTATCAACATTTTCAGTAGTTATAATAACTCTATCTTTCAATTCTTCTTTACTGTATTTTTTATTTAAAAGATACATAATTATATCTGTTGCTAAATTAACTTCTAATGTATTAGCACTTTTAGAGATAATATTAACAAATACTTTTTTATTTTTTATATATTCAAGTAACTCTAATAGATAATCACTAGATAGTGAATCACCTAAATAGATTATTTCTGGTTTTTTCTTTTTAAAATGAGGTTTAAAAGCATCTATTATGGCCTTTGAACAATTAATAGATCCACCAGCACCAATAATTAAAAAAACATCACTTTTTTCTTTTATTTGGTTAGCTGTTTCTTTGATATCTTCTATATAACGACTATCTAAATCAAACCATCCCATCATTTTATTATCTTTTATCATAAGATTTGTTAAAGCATCTAAATTTAATTTTTCAAATCTTAAATTAACATATTTATTAAAGTCAAATGTTACCATAATTTGGCCTCCTTAAAAAGATTATATCATATTTTATTGTTTTTTTTATAAAATAAAGATATAATTTTATTGGTGGTAAGATGGAAAGAACAGATAAGATAAATTACTATTTAGACATGGCTGAAGTTGCTTCAGAAAGAGGTACATGTTTAAGAAGAAACTTTGGAGCAATTATTGTTAAAAACGATGAAATAATTTCAACAGGTTATACTGGTGCTCCAAGAGGGCGTCAAAATTGTTGTGATTTAAAATATTGTTTAAGAGAAAAATTAAATGTTGCTCGTGGAGAAAGATATGAATTATGTCGTAGTGTTCATGCTGAACAAAATGCTATTATATCTGCTTCTAGAGATAAAATGATTGATGCTGACTTGTATTTAGTTGGTAAAGATTACAAAACTGGAGAATATGTAGAACATGCAGCTCCATGTATGTTATGTAAAAGATTTGTTATTAATGCAGGTATTAAAAGAGTAATTGCTCGTGAAAACAAAACCGAATATACTATATATGATGTTAATGATTGGATTTTAAATGATGAATCTTTAGAAGGAAAAATGGGATACTAAAAAGAGATTTAAACAAATCTCTTTTTTATTTATTTGTATCAATGTAATAACTACGTTCAGCTAAATTAGTAGATATCCATTCTAATTCATCATTATTATCTGTTTCTAAATATTCTTCTATTAAATAGATTAATTCTTTATTATTTTTACATAATCTATAATTAATATCATATCTATTTAATACTTCTTCTTCATTTTTTGTTAAATAGCAATTACCTATTTTGTGTATGTAGTTATCACTACTACCTACTATTCCATCAATATTATCTATATTATTCACCATAATTCTCCAAATTCTTTATAGCATTTATTACAGCAATTTTACCATATTCATAAGTTAAGCCACCTTGTTGATATGCAATATATGGTGGACGAAGTGGTCCATCACAAGATAGTTCAATACTTGAACCTTGAGTAAAAGCTCCAGCAGCCATAATAACCTTATCATCATAACCTGGCATATCTGATGGATAGGCCATAGCCTGTGAATCAATTGGTGAATAAGCTTGAATACCTTGACAATATTTTATTAATAAATTTTCATCGTTAAAAATAATATTTTGAACAATATCAGCGCGTTCATCATTCCATTTTGGTTCAACATTATAATTCAACTTTTCTAACATTGCACTAGCTAATGTTGCTACTTTTAAACTGTTTTTAACAACTTCTGGGGCATGAAATAGTCCCATTAATACTTCACGATTAGAATTCAGACTTGGTCCTACTTCTTTTCCTTCTCCTGGTAAAGTTAATCTTTCACCACATAATTCTACTAAGTCATGACGACCAACGATATAAGCACCATTTTGAGCTATACCACCACCAAGATTTTTAATAAGAGAACCAACAACTATATCAGCACCAACCTCAGTAGGTTCTTTTGTAGTTACAAATTCACAATAGCAATTATCAACCATAACAATAGTATCAGGCGATACTTTTTTTATTAAAGCAATTACTTTTTCAACTTTATCAATTGTTATACTCTTTCTTGTAGAATACCCTTTTGATCTTTGAATTTCGATTAATTTAACTTTATTATTATTTAAATAATTTTCTATTTTAGCATAATCAAAATCATCATTTACCAAATCAATTTGATCATACTTAACACCAAAAGATTCTAAAGATGATGGATTATTTTTTATACCAATTACTTCATGTAATGTATCGTATGGCAATCCAGATATTGATAACATTAAATCATTTGGTCTTAAACAAGCAAATAATGCAACTGTTAGAGCATGTGAACCAGATATAAATTGGTTACGTACTAAAGCATCTTCTGATTTAAATATATCAGCATATACTTTTTCAATTGTATCCCTACCTAAATCATCATATCCATAACCATTAGTCGAATTAAAATGAATAAATGATACAGCATTTTTACGAAATGCATTTAAGACTTTTTCACTATTAATAAGACAAATTTCATCATATTCTTTAAATTTATCCTTAATTAATTCCTCACATTCTGTAGCTAAATTATGCATAAAATCCTCCATCTACTCTTACTATTTCTCCATTAATATAGCTTGCTTCATCACTTACTAGAAATGCTACAACATTGGCAATTTCTTCAGGTTCAGCAAACCTTTTAACTAATATTTTTTCTGTTTCTTCTTTTATAATTTCCTCATCTAATTCTTTATTCATATCTGTATTAACCCAACCGCAGGCTACAGCATTAACACGAATATTTGGAGCATATAAAACTGCAAAGTTTTTGGTAATACTATTTAATCCAGCCTTAGAAGAATCATAATCCATACTATATGGATAATATGTATCTATACCATTTGTAGATGAAATATTAATAATTGAACCCTTATCCATATACTTTTTTACTTTTTGACACATTAAAAATGGTCCTACTAAATTAACCTCTAAAACATGCATAAAACTTTCTTTAGTTTTATCCTCTACCAAACTATCATAAGCAATACCAGCATTGTTAACTAGAATATCAATATGATTATAATGTGCGTCTATTTCTTTGAATAAATGATTTATTTCACCTTCATTTGCTATATTAGCCATAATAGGTAAAACCTTGATATTATATTTAGTTTCTAATTCTAACTTCAATTCATGAGCCTTATTAGAATTTTTAACATATGTGAAAATAATATCATATTTTAATAAGGCAAATTTACGCACTATGGCTTCACCAATACCTCTAGTGCCACCTGTTACTAATACTACCTTATTTGCATTCATATTTTATACCTTCATAATATTTTTTAAAGAAATTATAATCACCAGCAAATGTTTTTTTAGTATTTTTAGACTCTTTTATTATAGCTTCAATTGTTATTTTATTGTCTTTTATACTTGTTTTACATGAAGCATTATCAATCCCTTTATAAGAATCACAAATAGAATTTGTATTAATTGAATCTTTCATATCAATTTTATTATCTTCTAAGTATTTTAAATATTGATCAGTAAAAATATATTCATTCTTTGTTGATGCTTCATTTATTTTTTTACCTTCTTTATCAAATATAAATTTTTGAGTTGTCGTTACACTCATATTGGCATTTTTATCCTTATGAACACACTCTAATTTTTTCCCTGAACTACATCCTGTTACTAAACAACCAAACAAAACAGCTAATAATATTCTCTTTTTCATTTTATCACCAACTATATTATATCACAAAAAAAAGAATTTACTATTTACAAGTAAATCCTTGATTTTCATATTGAGTTTTTATATCATCATATTTTGCTTTTATATATTCAGATATATTTAATTCACTTATATCTTTTTCATCCATATCAGATAAATAATAATCAATAGTAACTGTTACAGAATTCTTATACTTTCTAACATTACATTTTATTTTATCATTTTTAGGAACACTTTTTTCACAATATTCTTTAGCAGTTTCATATTGTTTTTCTACTGTTGTATTTGCTGCTTTTAAATAGTTAGTATTATAAGTCATCTCTTCAATCATTGTATATTTATCAATAGTACCATCTTTTTTGAATATAAAACGAGCATTCATATTATCTGAACCATATTGAGAATTTGATGATGTATAAACACATTCCATTTTTTTTGTTCCACAACCAGTTAATATTAAACATATTGCTAAAATACTTAATATACTTATTTTTTTCATATTATCCTCCTTAATAATTACTTACAACCATAAATATATAGTCTATTTGTTGAATCACTAATATCTTTTTTTAAATCAGCATAATTCTTTTCAAGTAATTCCTTGGATTTACTATATATTGAATAGTTAATATCTTTTTCATCATACATTTCTTTTAATTTTTCTTCATCTAATTCTTTTAAATTATATGTAATTGTT
Organism: Bacilli bacterium; assembly: GCA_017527675.1. GTDB lineage: Bacteria > Bacillota_I > Bacilli_A > RF39 > UBA660 > RGIG6635. The sequence continues at coordinate 4,665 of JAFXPU010000014.1, read as the reverse complement.
TGTGTTATTTTATTTCCTTTTGAAGTTACATTGCATGTAACAATTTTATAATTTTTAAAATCTTCACATTCTTCTTCAGCTTCTCTAATAATATTCTCGATTTTTTCCTTACTGTACTCTAAATACTTATCATTGTATTTTTGTGATGACTCAGTAACATATTTTTCAATTTTGCTACCATCTTTATTATAATAAAAAGTTGCTTTTGATACTGCATCTCCACGAGATGAATCAGTAGTTTTTACTGTACAAGTAATCTTTTTGCTACTGCCACATCCAGTTAATACAACTATAAGAGTTATAACAGCAAGTGACTTAATATACTTGCTCATTACGTTCCTCCTGACAATAACAATTATACCATATATTCAAAAAAAAACATATAATATATGTTTTTCTTACATTCTCTTAACACTTTAAAACTTCCATGGTCTCTTTCTATTTAGCCAACCATTATCCATCCAATAATTATAATCATATTCATTTTCAGGATGTTTTTTTATTTGACGTAAAGAATAAATAAATCTTTTTTTAGTGATATATTTAATTTTAATTTTTGAATTTATTACCTTTATATATATTTTTTCAAGACTATTATCAACATTTAATTTATTGTTTATATTTATACCACAAGAATAAATATTAGAGATTCCCCACCAATTTAAATTCTTTTTTATTTCCTTAATTGTATTTTTAAAACTTAATTTATCTGTTGTTGCAATTATAACTGCTCTTTTTTTAAACATTATTCCGTTTGGACGCCTTAACATCCATAAAAAACCGAAATGATCAAAAAATGATTTTAAATGTCCAGGAATATTATCTACATAAGTTGGAGTTGCAAAAACTATTAAATCAGCATCTGTCATATTTTCATATATTTTATTTATTTGACGAAATGCATAACAATTTTTTTCACTATTTAAATAACAATTACCACAACCCAAACATGGTTTTGACATATCATCTGGTAAAAAATACTCTTTTACAGATGCACGATCAAATTTAGTTAAGAATTGTTTTGTTATTTCGTATGTTTCATCTTTAATACTTTTACCGTAAAAAACCAAAATACGCATAAAACCACCCACTTAAATTATATCACTTATACCATGTTTTTTCTATTATTTATTATTACTTTCATAGATTAAAGCTTCATATAGCAAATCAACAATATAGTTACTTGGCTCTAAATGATATTTATTAATTACATCATCAATTATATTATCATGATAATTCATGTTTAAATGATTAAATATTGACTCTTTTTCATTTTTAATATCATTTAAATAACTTAAAGTATATTGATTATCTATAATTAATAGCTTACAATCTTCTATCCAATTAATAAAATCGTTTAATATTTCTTCCTTACTATCTTTATATACAAATTTATCTTTATCATAACTAATCATATCTAACATACTATCTAAAGGTACTTTAGAATCAATAATACGATAATCAAAACGATCTATTAGATTTAAATCATTAATTTTTAAGGCTGATAATTGAATTATTTCTCCCTTTTCCGGATTAAGGCTTGTTGGAATTAATTCTAAAATAACATATTTCATTAAACCACCCTAATTATTATAACAAAAAAATAAAGGTTATAAAACCTTTATTTCATAATCATTGTTAGTATAATCAACTAATATTTTAGAATTATATTTTACTTTATTTTCAATTAACATTCGAGCTAATTTAGTTTCAAGTGTATTACTAATTAAGCGTTTTAAAGGACGAGCACCAAAAGAAATATCATAACCTACTGATATTAAATTTTTACGTGCTTTATCAGTTAATTCTATTTTAATATTTAAATCATTTAAACGATTTTCAATATCATGAATAATTTTATCCAATATTTCAGATAAAACATTTTCAGTTAAAGTATTAAAAATGATTATCTCATCAATACGATTAATAAATTCAGGTCTAAAATGATTTTTAACTTCTTTCATAACCATTTCTTTTTGATTATCTAAAATATATTCACTACCCAAATTAGATGTCATAATAATAATGGTATTTTTAAAATCAACTGTACGCCCATTAGAATCAGTAACACGTCCATCATCAAGTATTTGTAATAATAAATTTAAAACATCTGGATGAGCTTTTTCAATTTCATCAAATAAAACTATACTATATGGATTACGTCTTACTGCCTCAGTTAATTGTCCTCCTTCATCATATCCAACATATCCTGGAGGAGCTCCAACTAAACGAGATACAGAGAATTTTTCCATATACTCACTCATATCAATTCTAATCATATGTTTTTCATCATCAAATAGTTCGTATGCAAGTGTTCTAGCTACTTCCGTTTTACCAACACCAGTTGGCCCTAAAAACATAAATGAACCAATTGGACGATTAGGATCTTTAATACCACTTCTTGAACGTATAATAGCATTTGAAACAAGTTTTAAGGCCTCATCTTGTCCCATAACACGTTTCTTCATATTATCTTCAAGGTATAATAATTTTTCTTTTTCACTACTTAATAATTTAGCAACAGGAATATTAGTCCATTTGGAAATAATATTAGCAATATCATCAGGTCCTACTTCATCAAGTAATATTTCATTTTTATTTTCACTTTTTAAATCAGCAAGCTCTTTTTCAAGTTCAGGAATTTTTCCATACTTATACATTGCTGTTTTATTATAATCATAATCTGCTTCTGCTTTATCTAGTTCAAATTTTGCTTTTTCTAGCTCACTTTTTTTATCTTTTATTTTTCCAAGCAATACTTTTTCTTTTTGCCAATCAGCAGATAGTTTCTTTTCTTGTTCTTTCATATTAGTTAAATCAGTACTAATAGTTTCTAATCTCTTTTTAGATACTTCATCTTTTTCTTTTTTTAATGCTTGTTTTTCAACTTCTAAACGCATAATATCTCTTCTTAAAGTATCCAAATTAATTGGAACCGAATCAAGTTGCACACGAATAGTTGCACATGCTTCATCGACCAAATCAATAGCCTTATCAGGTAAAAATCTATCTGTTATATAGCGGTTAGATAAAGTTGCAGCACATATTAATGATTTATCTTGAATGGTTACACCATGATGTATTTCAAATCTTTCCTTAAGCCCTCTTAAAATTGTTATTGTATCTTCAACTGTTGGTTCCTTAACCAAAATTTTTTGAAAACGTCTTTCTAGCGCTCCATCTTTTTCAATATATTTTCTATATTCATTTAAAGTAGTAGCACCAATTACATGAATTTCACCACGAGCAAGTAATGGTTTTAAAATATTTGATGTATCCATAGCACCTTCAAGATTACCAGAGCCAACAATTAAATGTAATTCATCAATAAACATAATAATATTACCATCACTCTTTTTAATCTCATCTAAAACTTTTTTAAGTCTTTCCTCAAATTCACCACGATACTTAGCACCAGCTATTAAAGCAGCCATATCAAGTTCCCATATTGTTTTATTTTTTAAACTGTCAGGAACATCACCTTTAGTAATACGCATAGCAAGTCCTTCAACAATAGCTGTTTTACCAACACCTGGTTCACCAATTAAAACCGGATTGTTTTTTGTTTTACGTGATAATACCCTTGTAATATTTCTAATTTCTTCATCACGGCCAATAACAGGATCTATTTTTCCTTTTTTAACATCTTCAATGATATTACGACCATATTTTTCTAAAACATTTTCTTGTTCTTCATTGTTATACATAATTATCACCTCTTGATATCATTATACTCATTTTTTAGCACTTGTCAAGCAAGAGCGCTAATTGTTAGTATTAAAAAAGTAAAATTATTTTAATTTTACTTCTTTTACAATTTTTTCAAGTTCTTTTTTATTTTTATTATATTTCTTTTCACTTGATTGTTCAAACACATATAATACATAATCTGTATTATCTTTAAATGAAATAACTGATAAAATAAATATACTATAATTTTCTTTATTCTTCTCTTTTACTTTATAGGATACTGTTTTAATTGTTTTATCATTTTCATTTATTTCTTTAATATCTTTAATTATTTCAGTGCTTTCAACTGTTTTTTCTAAATATTTTACTTGATCTTCTAAAATACCATCAGCAGTATAACCCTCAAATATTTTTAAATCAAATGTTGATACACCAAACGCCATATTTTTCTTGTTATTTTCTGCATATAAACTATATCCTGATAAATCTTTTTTCTTCCAATTTGTATCTAATTTAAACTCAGCTTTTCCATCTATTGTTGATAGTTTTAATTCAGTATTTTTTCCAACAATTGTAAAAGCATATAATCCCATCAAAGCACACAAAAAGATAGCTGAAACAGCATAAGTAATTATAGAATTTTTTAGGACAATTTTATTTAAAACATATTTATTTGTATAATATGGCAAAATGATTATATTAAATAATAACAATATTGGTAACCAAATAATTCGTTTATTTTTAATTGAATCTAACATATCTAAAATTGTTTGAATTATATGTATTAATATTGGCAATGCAAATATTGCACATATTATTATTAATAACTTATCATTTATATCAAATTTTCTCATCCAGCATATACCAATAAATACTAAAAACATATCGGTTAGTATTGTTGGCAAAACATATAAATATTTTTTCATACTATCACCTAAACTAATTATAACATTTTTTTATTATTTTTTATTATTT
>JAFXPU010000013.1 GCA_017527675.1 Bacilli bacterium | reverse complement strand
TTTTTATTATTAAATATAGCTAATGGATAAATTATTAATGCACTTATACAAAAAATAGTAGTTAAGAGATGTCTTGGAAATGAAAACATCATTTTAGAAAAATATCCCATGCCTTCTTCTGCTGTCAATAATAACATAGGAGTTAGTATTAATAATCCCCACCATTTATCTTTTTTCATATAATATCCAATAAAGCCCATTGGAATACAAGCAATTGTCCAAAGAATCCAAAATCGATAATAAGTAGAGAATAAATTACTATGGTTTATTGTATCTTGAACTAGATACACTAATGGTTGACTTATTAAAAAGAATATAAAACATTTTAATGCTGAATCTTTTGCAGATTTACTATTCATGATAATAAATATTCCAAAGAAGATCCATACTTCAAATGTAACTGTTAAATCACTAAACGAAGTATCTTTTGCTATTGGCAACATTGCCATTATAGCAGTATAAATTCCTGCAACAATAGCTAAAATAATTAACTTTGACCAAGTTAAATTAATCCCACCAAATATTTTTTTCATTGTATCACGCTCTTTCAAGTAACATTATATCACAATTTTAATAACTTGAATATACGGAATATTACTATTTTCTGAACGAAAAAAGACTAGATTTCTCTAGTCTTCTAGTAATTATATATTAATTCTTCTTTGCCTTAATTGCAGCTTGAGCAGCATCCGAGTCTGGATAGCAAAAATATTATTTACTAAATTGCTTACTTTAATTTATTATATCACAGAAAAAGACTAAGTTGTGTGGATTTACTTAGTCTTTTAAATTTAAATTGTATTTCATTTAACTTTTTTTAAACTTAGATTGTTGCTCATAATATCATATCCTTGTAAAAAAGCATTGGATACTTCATTTGTTAATTTATTTAACACTTCTTTTGAAACTAATTCTGAAAAAGTAATCCCAGGTATTGAGCGTATTAATGCATAAAACTTTAATTTTTGCTCGTATTTATTTAATTCATCAGAATCAGTAATACCTGTATACTCTTTTATAAATAAGCACCATAGCTTTAATAGCATTTCATTTGACATTCCAGTATAACGCTCTGCCCCACCGGGTCTTTGCGGAACTAATTTCATTATTTGATATGAACCAAGAAGATCAATAATTGGATCACCAACAGATACATCTGTCATGTCAATTAATATTAATTCATCATTCATAACCATTATGTTACCTGGATGAAAATCTCCATGTATAAACGTATTTCTATACGGAATGTTATTAATTAAATTTCTAAGTTTAGATATTACTTCATCTGAATAATATCCACTTTGTTCTGCTATATTAACCCACATATGCAAATTTTCTCTTCCATCTGGTAAAATTTCTTTTTCAAATTTAGTTGAATGAAGCTTAATTAATAGCTTTGCCATACGTATAGCAAATTCGTCTAATTGATCTGGATTATTAGATAAATATTGTCCTAAAGTAGAAGCATTAATCCATTCATATACCAATCCATATTTGTCATCTACTTTAACAATATCATATGATATAGCAGATGGTATATCATAGACAAACATTTTTTTAGCAACATATTTTTCTTGTTCAATTCTATCTAGTGTATTTGTATTAGGATTATATACTTTTACTATTTTATCTTCATCTAAACGATATATTGTACCATTTGCACCTTTACCTATAATTGGTAAACCTTTAACACTTATTTCTCTCATTTTTCCTCACATCACAATGTTACTTATTATAACACAAATATCAACAAAATTACACTTTTTTATAAGATAAAAAACTAAAATACTTTAGTTTTTTGTTTTAGTTTTAATTATTCTTTGCTTTGATTGCAGCTTGTACAATAAGCAAGTTCGGAGCGAGTTAAACTAAAATAACTCCTTATAACTCTTTTGTTTAAATTTATTATATTATTAAAACTATATTTTGTATTTTTGCAAATAGTATTGCTTAATTACATCATAAGTTTTATCAATGTTTTCTAAAATGTATTCTTTCATCATTTGCAAAGTTTGTAATTGCGACTTTCTATCTACCAAAAAACCTGTTTGATCAAACATCTTGATGTTATGCTTTTTACAAATATTACTTAATTGTTCATCATTACCTACCAAGTAATTTTCAAGTGGACATTGTTCTAATTCACAAATTGGCTTTTCAAAATCACTATGTTGATATCTTAATCCTAATCTTTCACTTAATTCAGCTATATGATACTTATTTAAATCAAAGTAACTATTTTTTAAATTGCTAAATCTAAAAGTTTCTTTGCAAAATTCCTCATATGATATTTCATTATTGTAATATTTAAATAAAAAGTATGCTAATACTACACGGGAATCAATGCTTGGTTTAGCATTTCCAATACCAATTAGATGTTCTTTTACTGGCATACTTCCGCGAATATAATATTCATCTGACATATGGCCTTTTCTAGAATCATATAAATTTAATATTTCATCTGAAAATATTAAATAAAAATATTTATTAGTAAACATTGTAAATGATCCTGAAGTATTATTTTCAACATGAGAATATTTACTAAAATATGGGAGCGTTGATAAACAAAAAGAATCATATCCACCATAAGGGTCAGAAAATATTCCAAAGTTTGTGATATCATATTTTTTAAAATCAGATACACAACAATATATATTTTTATCTAATATGCTCTCAAGTTTTTTATAAGCAGCATCTATTTCATCAAACGGAAAACCAATAAATACTAAATCTGTCATATCTAATTTTTCCATATAATCCTCCAAAAAATATGCTTTATATTATAACATACTATAAAATATATATCAACCAGCATTATTATTTTATTTAATTACAACGAAAAAGACTAGTTTTAACTAGTCTTTCAATTATTCTATATTAATTCTTTTTTGCTTTGATTGCGGCTTGTACTATAGGCAAGTTAGGGCCGATTAAGACTAAAATGACTTCTTGATCAAATTCATAATATAACTTATAACTTTCTATCATTTTATCATTTATCCATGCAAAAAATTATTTTTTTTTTGGAAAGATTTCATCTAATACATCATCATAATTCTTTTCATCTAATACATCACTCATGATTCTTAAATAGCTTTCAAATCTATCACGATTTATTAAACCACTTGCAACGCCTTGTTTAACAATACACGAATCATATGGTTCATGAAAATGAAGACAATCATTATACTTACATTTTTCTCTCCAATTATCTAATTCAGGAAAATAATCTTGAATTTCAATTGGACTAAATGAAGATATATCTAAACTACGTATACCTGGCGTATCTATAATGGAAGAATTATCATTCCAAACATAATATTTTGATGTAGTTGTAGTATGTCTACCTCTTTTACTTTTTTCACCAACATGAGAAGTTTTTATCTCATCATCGCCCATAATAGCATTTGTAAGTGATGATTTACCAACACCACTATTCCCAACAAATATAGCTTGTTTATTTAATAGGTATGTTTTCAATTCATCAATACCAATATTATTATATGTAGATGTTTCAACAACAGGTATGTTTAAATCACGATAAATAGATAATATTTCATCCTCTTCTAAAGTTTTTAAATCACACTTATTTAAGCAAATAATTGCCGGAATATTACTATTTTGTAAAATCATTAAATATCTATCAATAAACTTTGGATGTAATGGTGGTTCTTTAGCAGCTACAACAATAACAGCCAAGTCAACGTTAGCAGCAAAACTTTTAGTTAAACCTAAATCATCTTTTCTTGTTCTGTCTTTTTTCGTTCTTGATAATAATGATGTTCTTTTAATTAAATTTGTAATTGTATAATTACCATTTTCGCCTAATACAACAACCTTATCTCCTGGAAATATAACTTGATTGCAAACCAAATTAATATCTTTTCTTAATTTTGCCAAGATAACTTCATCATCTAACAAAACATATGCATCATCATATCTTACTTCAATGATAATTCCATAATTATCACATTTATTGGTTATGAAATCATCTACTTCATCATTTTTCTTACCAAATGCCTTTTCTTTTGCTCGTTGTTTTTTTTCAATACTTTTTTTTGTTTTAAAACTATCATATGCATTATAATGTGGCATTAAAACCATTCCCTTCTTAAATACTTAGAAATTACTTAACTATATTATATCACAAAAAAAGACTACATTTTTGTAGTCTTTCATCGTCTTATATTAGTTCTTCTTTGCTTTAATTGCCGCTTGTGAACCGTTATCAATCGGATAACTTATTAGAACGATATGTCGTTCTATTTTGACTAAAATGACTTATTATTTATTCTTATTCTAAATATTATTTTGTGAATTCTACACCATTAACATACAATTTATAACCATTAAGATTAATATTACTATTAGATGAATCAGTATTAGTTAATGACTTAATATATGTATCTCCATTTAATGTTATACTACTTGATTTATCTAATGTTAATGATACTTCACCTTCATTACTATTATTGATAGCTCCTTTAAATGTAGAACCATCAGATAATTTAATTGTTAATTTAGATATTGAATCAACAACTATATTTCCATTTACTTCTTGATTAGTTAAGTTTAATGTAACTGTTCCCCCATTTGATCCACTATTACCCCAAGAATCTTTTTGAATTCTTAAGAAGTTACCAGTAGAATCATTGTTAATTATTTTGTTGTTCTCAAGATTAATTTCTGCTGTTGTATTAGTTACATAAAAACTATCACCTTTATTTGTAGTTATAGTAGAATTCTTTGATGTAAATACTGCTTTACCTTCAGCAGCGTCACCACTCATAGATTGATATAAGAATATATTCTTATAAGTAGTTGATTGACCATTTAATTGATTATTTGTGTCAGTTAATTCTACATTTTCTAGTGTAATACTATTTTTTCCTTCAATAATAGCACCTTCAGAGGAAGTTGAGATTAATGTAGCATTTTTAACAGTTATGTCAGCTGTTGAATATATTGCTGGAGAACCCTTTCCGGTTGTTTTATAAGTTCCTTTATTAACTGTAACAGTTCCTCCACCTCTATCAGATCTAATAGCTGCGCTTGAAGTTCCTGCAGTAGTTATTGTTAAGTTAGTAGCATTCATAATTCCACCACCAGTAGTCATAATTCCGCCAGAATTATCTTTACTAGTAGTAATTGTTGAATCACTAATATTTATTGTTGTATTATCTGATGATGAATTATTTGTTGTAGCAGAACCACCATAACTAAATACGCCATTAGCTCCAGTAGCATCTGTAGTAATATTAGCATTTTTAATAGTCACATTAGCTCCACCTTTAGCAATAATTGCAGAGTTAGTTCCATAGAAACTTGTATTATCTCCACCATCAGAATCTCCTGCTTTGCTAACTGTTATTCCAGATAAAGTTGATTTAACTTCACCTGATACTGAAATAGCGTTTTCATCAGCATTAGTTGATTTATATTCACCAGATGTAATATCTTCATCTTTAGTTATTTCTTTAACTGCATAATATGTTGCTGAAGAATTATTATTCATTCCAGGTCCACCATTACTATTATTGCTACCACTATTACTATTTGAACTATTATTATTACTTATAATTAAAAACCATAATACCCCAAGAATTATAACTAAAACAGAGATAATTATTATATATAATAAATTCTTTTTATCTTTCATATAATATTCCTTTCTTTATTAATTATTACCTTGTGTATTACTATTTTGTGAATTATTATCGCTTGGTTTTTCTGGTGGTTGTCCGTTTTCACCTTGTTGTCCACTTGGCATTTCTGGTGGTTGGCCACCATTCATTTGAGTGTTTTGGTTATTACAATTACAAGAACAATTAGTAGTCGTATAGATATAGAATGCTCCAGTTGAAATAACAGCTCCAACTAATACTCCTATGACAAATAACATTATCTTATCTTTCAATTAAATCAACTCCTTTCTAAAAGACATATAATCTATTTTTAATTATTATACCATATTACCTCGATATCTTTACCTCACTTTCGTTATTAATTTTAAATTATTAGTATGAATTCATATTGAAATTATTGTGAAAGTTAAATGAATATTTTTCTTTCACTAATAACATAATAGTCAATGAACCTTAAATGAACCTTAAATAAAATTTAAAAAAGGTAGAAAAAATATTTTTCTACCTTTCAATATAATTTTTTATTTATTGGAGTGTGCTCTCACTCTATTTTTGGTTTGCTTTAATTGCAGCTTGTACTATAGGCAAGTTAGGGCCGATTAAGACTAAAATGACTTATATCAATACTAATTATAAATAATAAATTTTTGGTTTTTCATTTTCAAACATTTCTACTTCACATATATTTCTATCTAATTTATCAACATTTAAAACATTAACAAAATTACCAAATTTATTCATATCATTCCAAGCTGTTCCACATTTTGATTTTGGAACATCCTCTGCTATTACATCATAAAGATTATTTTGAGTTAATATTTTTTTATTTAACCAAGAATTATTAATCTCATTTAAAGTAAATTCTGAAATCTTACTATCTAGATGATAATGTTTTAATTCATTTAGATCAATACGATCATATATTAAGTTATTAGTTATTAAGTCTAATTTAACTACTTTTAAAGATTTACCAGAATCATAATACTTTTCGTTAGTAAATTCAATAAATGTATAAATCTCATCACTTTTTTTACAAAATACTATATATGTTTCAGAAGAACACAATACATCATAACTTCTTTCAATATCATCGATTATAATACTAATTGATTTTAATATTTCTTCAATGAAATATGCTCTTCTTGCATCTTGACATAGCATAGTCATTCTTTTATCAATAGTATTAGCATGTTGTCCTACAGGATAACCATCACATAATATTTGATTTCCATTAAGTGTAAAAAGTGAAACATATTTATCATCTAAACTTTTTACTTCCACAAATCCGTTTTTAATTAATTCGTTAAGTTCCTTATTGCTATCTAATATAGTCATAATAATCCCCTAATTTGATTAATTATTATATATTAAAATATATAAAATTGCAAGAAAAGACTAGTTTTTTCTAGTCTTTTAATCATTTTATATTAGTTCTTCTTTGCTTTAATTGCAGCTTGTACTGCGTAAATAATTGGAATTGTAAATGACATTGACTAAAATGACTTATCATAATTTTTATTCAAAGCAATTATATCATTAATTTCTAATTTATAATATCTGCGATTTTATTTTACTTCTTATGCTCTATAAAATAATCATAATTACCACAATATTCTGTTATCTTTTTATCAAATATATATAATACTTTATTTGCTAGTTTGTTTATAAAATATCGATCATGGGATACAAAAAGAATTGTTCCCTCATAATTAATAAGTGCATCTTCTAAAGTTTCTTTTGTTGAAATATCAATGTGATTTGTTGGTTCATCTAAAATAATGAAATTACAATTATCCTGTATCAAAGTAAATAACATTAATCTAACTTTTTCCCCACCAGACAATTTCGTTACCTTCTTAAATACATTTTCACCATAAAATTGAAATTTACATAAAGCACTTCGTAAATGAGATTCTTCACCATTATAATACTTTCTAGCATAATCTAAAATTGATATTTCTTCATTGAAATTAATTTGTTGAGGTATATATCCAATCTTAACATTACTTCCTATTTTAATATTATCACTTGAATTCTCTACTATTCTTTTTAATAAAGTGGATTTGCCACATCCATTGTTTCCTATGATGCATATCTTATCCTTATAATTTATTTTAAGATTAATATTATTAATTAGTTCGTTATTTTCTATATTCAAGTTATAATTATTTACGGTCAAAACATCTTTACCTGTTCTTTTTTCAATCTCAAAATTAATCGGTAATTCTTTTTTTATAATTGGTCTATCCTTTTTTTCTAATCTATCTAATCTTTTTCTTATATTTTCAGCGCGTTTATAAAATGGTTCTCCACCTGGATAAGCAAGCCTTCCAAATTCCTCTAATTGTTTTATTTTCTTTTTTAGAGCTGCAATTAATTTTTGTTGATCTTTGTATTCTTTAAATTCTCTTTCAATTCTCTCCTCGTTTTCAATTAAGTATTTTGAATAATTACAGTGAAAAGCTATGGCTTTACCATTTTCAATTAGAATTGTTTTATTTGTTACTTTATCTAAAAAATATCTATCATGTGACACAACAACTATAGTTCCATTATATTTATTTAAATACTCTTCTAGCCATTCTATCGTATTTATATCTAAATGATTTGTAGGTTCATCCAAAAGCAAAATATCTGGATTTTTAACGATTATTGATGCTAATACTACTCTTTTTTGCTCTCCTCCTGATAATGTATCATAATTCTTATCTAATAAATAATTAATATTCATACCAAATGATACTTTATCAATCATTGTATTAATTTCATATCCACCAAGATTAATGAATTTTTCTTGAATGTCAACGTATTTGTTAATGATACTGATATTTTCTGATTCTTTAGACATTTTTTCTTCATACTTTTTTAATTGTTTTTCTATATCTAAAACATCTTTAAAACTATCATACAAAATTTCTTTTACTATTTTATTATTATAAATATTTTCTGGTTGTTGATTTAAATATCCTATTTTTGCACCTTTTCTTATAGCAATAGTTCCACTATCAATACCTTCAATTGAATTAATTATATTTAATATTGTAGTTTTACCACAGCCATTTTCACCAATAATAGATATTCTATCACCGGTTTTAACTTCTATATTTAATCCGTCCAATACATTTTTAAAACCAAAAGACTTTTTAATATTGTTTAAACTTATTTCTATCATAATCTATCTCTCCTTTAATTCAAACAAAAAACCAAATAGACGTAACCACATCCATTTGGCGGATGCAGGCACGACAAAACTGTCATACCTGCTAATAGATTTTTATATTAGTCAGGTATGACTATGCTAAAACATACATGATTGTGCGTTCAAAATAATTTAACATAATCATCTCTCCTCAAATAGTATTTTATATTATTAATTAAAGAAAGTCAACTTATTCTTTTTTGCTTGTAATATTATTTTCATTATTAATAACAAAAAAGGACTAAGTTTTAACTTAGTCTTATAGTATTTTTATTTAATTTTACTTAAGGACATAATGTCCCAAAGTATGGCATGTTGCCCACTATTTTGATTGCCCTTTAGATTTGATAGCAGCTTGTGCAGCAGCTAATCTAGCAATAGGTACTCTAAATGGAGAACAAGATACATAATCAAGTCCGATATTGTGGCAGAATTCTACTGAAGATGGATCTCCACCATGTTCACCACAAATACCTACATGTAGGTTTGGATTAACTGGTTTACCTAAATCAATAGCCATCTTCATTAATTTACCAACACCATTTTGGTCTAATTTAGCAAATGGATCGTTTTCTAAGATTTTAGCATCATAGTAAGCTCCTAAGAATTTACCAGCATCATCTCTTGAGAAACCAAATGTCATTTGAGTTAAATCGTTTGTACCAAAGCAGAAGAAATCAGCTTCTTTTGCAATTTCATCAGCTGTTAAAGCAGCACGTGGAATTTCAATCATAGTACCAACATGATATTTTAATTCAACGCCAGCATTTTTAATTTCTTCGTCAGCTGTTTCAACAACAACTTTTTTAACAAATTTTAATTCTTTAATTTCAGATACTAATGGAATCATTATTTCTGGTTCAACTGTCCAATCTGGATGTTTTTTCTTAGTATTAATTGCAGCACGAATAACTGCTTTAGTTTGCATTTTAGCTATTTCTGGATAAGTTACAGCTAAACGGCATCCTCTGTGACCCATCATTGGGTTAACCTCATGTAATGATTTAATTAAGTTTTTAATATATTCAACTGACTTACCTTGAGCAGCTGCTAATTTTTCAATATCTGCTTCTTCAGTTGGAACAAATTCATGTAGAGGTGGATCTAAGTAACGGATGGTTACTGAATCACCTTCAAGTGCTTCATATAATTGTTCAAAGTCAGATTGTTGATATGGTAGAATTTTTTCTAACGCTGCTTCTCTTTCTTCTACTGTATCAGCACAGATCATTTCACGGAATGCAGCAATTCTGTCTTCTTCAAAGAACATATGCTCTGTACGGCATAATCCAATACCTTCTGCTCCTAATTCATGAGCTTTTTTAGCATCTCTTGGAGTATCAGCATTAG
>JAFXPU010000012.1 GCA_017527675.1 Bacilli bacterium | reverse complement strand
GTAAACAAAAAATGCCATCGAATGATGACATTTATCTTTATAAATTGTCCACAAAACGTGTACTAAATTTCACAACACTTTTTGTCCTGTTGTCCACAATTTTAAATTTACGTGGACAAAATGTGGACAAATGGCAATTTTCGGTCAATTTTTGCGTGGACAAAATCCTCGCAAACCCTTATATTTCCTACTACTTACCACAGCATTGTTTGTATTTTTTCCCTGAGCCACATGGACATGGATCATTTCTACCTATCTTGTTTACTCTTTTAGGTTGAGGTTTTGTTGTTTTAGAATTATCTTGATTAGCAACACCTTCAGCAACTTTCTTTCTTTCTAGGTTTTGTCTTATTTCAGCTTTTAATAAGTAAATAGCAGCTTGTCTATCTATCTTAATTAATAATTGTTCAAATAATTCATAACCTTCTATTTGATAAGCACGTAATGGATCATTTTGAGCATATCCTCTTAATTGAATACCTTCTCTTAAATGAGCCATTGTATTGATATGTTCCATCCAATATGTATCAATTACTCTTAATGTAATAGCTTTTTCAAAACTATCAATTACTTCTGTTGGTAATTCTTTTATTTTATCATTATATGATTTTAATATTTTTTCATATATAAAATCATCTAATTGCTCTTCAGTAACATTTTCTACTTCACTATTTTTAATTTTCTTTGGCAAAAATTCATTAAAATATTCAATTATTTCTGATCTATCATCTTCAGATAAGTAACCATCTTTAGTATGTTCATTTACTGTATCTTCAACAAAGTTTTTAAATGTTTCAAGTAATTTTTCATGAATAGATTCACTATCTAATATTTCATTTCTTCTATCATAGATAATTTCTCTTTGTTCATTTATAACATTATCATATTCTAGTAATGTTTTACGCATATCAAAGTTATTACCTTCAACTCTTTTTTGAGCTGATTCAATAGATCTTGATAGCATTTTATTTCTAATTGCTGCATCATCAGCAAATCCTACTCTAGCAAGCAATCCTTTAGCTCTATCAGTACCAAAACGAACCATTAATTCATCTTCAAATGATACGCAGAATTGAGAAAAACCTGGATCTCCTTGACGTCCAGAACGTCCTCTTAACTGATTATCTATACGGCGAGATTCATGTCTTTCAGTACCAATTACACATAAACCACCAAGTTCTTTTACTTCATCTGTTAATTTAATATCGGTACCACGACCAGCCATGTTAGTAGCTATTGTAACTGCACCTTTTTCACCTGCATGAGCAATAATCTCAGCTTCACGTGCATGATTTTTAGCATTTAATACTTCATGTGGAATATGTTCTTTTTTTAATTTTTCAGAAATTAATTCAGATGTTTCAACTGCAATAGTACCAACTAATACTGGTTGACCTTTAGCATGTCTTTCTTTAATCTCACGAACAATTGCTTTATATTTTCCTTCTTTAGTAGCAAAAAGTAAATCTCCCCAGTCTTTTCTTATTACTGGTTTATTTGTTGGAATAGTTATAACGTACATGTTATAAATATCTCTAAATTCTTCTTCCTCTGTTTTAGCAGTACCTGTCATACCAGATAATTTTTTATACATTCTAAATAAATTTTGGAATGTAATTGTAGCTAAAGTTTTTGTTTCTTCATTAATGGTTACGCCCTCTTTAGCCTCAATAGCTTGATGTAGACCATCTGAATATGTACGTCCCACCATTAAACGTCCAGTAAATGGGTCAACTATTATAATTTGATCATCTTTTACTAAATAATCAACATCTTTTTTCATTGAATAATTAGCACGTAATGCTTGATTAATAAAGTGTACTAAAGTACTATGTTCAATATCATATAAATTATCAACGCCAAATGTTTTTTCTGCTTTTTCAATTCCCTCTTGATCTAATGATACTGATTTAGTTTGTTCATCATAAATATAACCATTATTTTCTTTTAATGATTTAGCAAATCTATCAGCTTGTAAATATAAGTTAGCTGATTTCATTGTACCACCTGAAATAATAAGTGGAGTTCTAGCTTCATCTATTAAAACTGAGTCAACTTCATCGACAATAGCAAAGTTAAAAGGTCTAGCAACTCTATCCTCTGCTCTTACAACCATATTATCTCTTAAGTAGTCAAAACCTATTTCATTATTTGTTGAATATAAGATATCGCAATTATATGCTGCTTTCTTTTCTTCAGAATCCATTTCACGTGTATTAACTCCAACGGTTAATCCCAAGAAACGATATATCTCACCCATCCAATTAGCATCACGACCAGCAAGATATTCATTAACCGTAATTATATGAACACCTTCACCTGTTAAAGCATTTAAATATGCAGGTAAAGTTGAAGTTAGTGTTTTACCTTCACCAGTTTTCATTTCAGCTATATTACCATAGTGAATGGCTAAACCACCAAGTAATTGAACATAAAATGGTTTTTCACCAATAACACGATAAGCGGCTTCTCTAACTGTGGCAAATGCTTCTACTTTAATATCTTCTAAAGTTTCACCATCTGCTAAACGTTTTTTAAACTCTTCAGTTTTAGCTTTTAATTCCTTATCTGATAATTTAGAATACTCATCTGATAACAATTCTATTTGATCAGCTATTTTTTTAAATTTTTCTAATTCTTTATATTCATGATTAAATAATTTTTTAAATAAACTCATATGCATTCTCCTTTTAGTCGTCTATATATATTATAACATAAAAAGTGCATAAAAAAAAATAGACTTTATTAAAAGTCTATTTAATTTTATTCTATTTTGTTTCAATAATTCCGTAGTCTCCATCTTTACGACGATATAAAACATCTACTTCATCAGAATCAATGTTTTTAAATACAAAGAATTCATGTCCTAATAATTCCATTTGAAGAATAGCTTCTTCTTCTGACATAGGTTTCATTTCAATTTGTTTTCTTTTAACAATTGTTTTATCTTCTTCTTCTTTTGGTGCTTCAACTAAATCAAAATTAACACCAATTCCCTCATCTTTATATTTACGACTCATACGAGTTTTATTTTTTCTAATTTGTCTTTCAATTTTATCTGATACTATATCAATAGCAGCATATAAATCATCATGTGATTCTTCACAACGAAGTAATACTCTCTTAAGTGGAATAGTTACTTCAACTATTTGTTCTTTTCCTCTAATCTTTACGACTACAGTAGCAGTAATATTAGAAGGATCTTCAAAATATTTGTCTAAACGACCAATCTTTTCCTCAATATACTTCTTTATTGGCTCTGTAACCTCAACTTTGCGTCCATGGATAATAAATTCCATATAACCACATCCTCTCTTACTATCAATTTAGCATAACTTTAATTAAATGTCAAAACTTTTTCACAAAAAAACTACATTGTTACACTAATGCAGTTTTTATTTCGACAACATTTTTTGCTTGAAGGCCTTTATCTGTTCTAACTAATTCAAATTGTACATATTGTCCTTCAACTAAAGTTTTATATCCTTCAGATAAAATTGTTGAGTAATGTACAAATATATCCTCCATATTCTCGTATTCAATAAAACCGTATCCTTTATCGTTATTGAACCATTTAACCTTTCCTGTCATAAAATATATCTCCCTTCTTTCTTCAACAATTAAATTATAGCATTTAATTGATACTTTTTACTCACAAATCATACGACATAATTCGGCAAAAAATACCTTTTCATATTATCACTTGCCAAAGGTAAATTCCATATTATTGTATCAAAATAGTTTATTTATACATGAAACGACAAATTGATACTTTTTTCGACATTTTTTTATATCTTATTCATATATAATATGCTTTCGCACATTTTATCTTTTTTTAATTTGCTAATAATTTTATAATTACAAATGGTAAGAGGGATTATTGTGAAAAAATATGTTGTAAATAAATGTTTAAATTTGATTAGGAAATATCGTAATATAAGTAATAATGAAGAAGCGGTTATTAGATATGGATTAGAAGGTATATATTTAACAATTACTAAAACAATTGTTATATTAATCATTGCTGCTATACTGGGATATTTTATAGAATCAATAATATTCACAATTATTTATGCGTTACTTAGATCATTTTCTTTTGGAATACATGCTAAAAAAAGTTGGATGTGTTGGATATCATCTATAATTATATTTGTTTTAATACCTATTATTGCTAAAGAAATAATTATTAATTTTTATATAAAATATATTATTGGTATTATAGGAGCAATATTAATTTTTAAAAATAGTCCAGCAGATACTGAAAAAAGACCTATTGTTAATTCTAAAAGAAGACTTAGATTAAAAATTACCTCAACTATAATTGCTTTAATCTATTTTACTTTAACAATAATCATTAATGATCAATTTATATCAAATTGTTTTATATATAGTATATTACTTCAAAATATACTAATATCTAGATTTACTTATAAATTATTTAATTTACCATATAATAATTATCTTACATATTTAAAAAGTCATCCTGAATTAAATAATTTATAAAATAAAAGAATAAATCAAGGAGGTGTAGTATGGAATTTTTAGCCAATTTATTAGCTAATGCTTCAGAAGCAGCAGCAAATACTGGTTCTAAGGCCTGTATGATTTGGGTTTTAGATGAACCAGAATGTCCTGAATCTTTAATTAAATAATATATTGAACAAATACCAAAGTTAAAAAAATGTAAGATTATATCTTACATTTTATTTTTTATATTTTACTCTTATTTCTTGAGTAAATTCATCATCACTAATTGTTCTATTACTTGTAATACATTTATTTTTAGATATTATTTCTTTTACTAAAGATAAACCATAACCATGACTTCCACCCTTAGTAGAATATCCAACTTTATCAATACTATCTAAATCTATATCACCTTCATAATTATTAGCAATAGCTATATTTAAGGTATCATCTAAATATATTTCTATTGTAATATACTTTTCTTTTAATTCTTTTACTGCTTCAATAGCATTATCTAGATATACACCTACTATGTTACATATATTAAGCATTAAGTCATCAGATATTATTGTTAAATCAGTTGTTTTTAAAGCTTTATCAACACATAAGTCAAATTCAATATTATTTTCTCTCATAAGTAACATCTTAGAATATATTAAACCTCTTAATCCACCCTCAGGTATTACCATAGAATCAAACATTAATTTCTCATTATCTTTAATTTTATTTTCAATTATTTCATCTATATATGAAGTAACCTTTTTATTTTTTACCATTCCTCTAATAGTTAATAATTGATTCTTATTTTCATGATTAGATATCCTATATCTAGATAAAATATCTTCATACTCCTTTAAACTATTTAATGTCATATTATATTTATCATATACTTTAAGATAATTGTTATTTGTTTTTAAATAGTTAAAGATTATTATTGTATATATTATTATAATTGATGTGTTAATTATAATCAAATAAAACATATTTACTTTATAATATAAATACGTTGTTAATATATTAGCAATAAATATTAATATTGTAGAATAAAACATTAATTGAAATTTTTTTATTTTATCAGTAAAATAAAGAACCTTTTGATATAATTTTGTGGTTAATGGTAAACTTGCAATTACAATTGCCACACATGCTACAAATATATTTGTTATAATATTACCAAAATATTGTTTTCTAATAATTGTTTCATTTATATGTAAAACTATGGTTATACATGCACCACAAATTAGTTCAGATATTATTGCAATTATTTGAGAATATATAGTTAATATTATTGTTTTTTTAATGCTTTCTTTATATATACAATACATTGTTATCATTAATATAATTGTTGATATCAAAGGTTTAATAAAATTTTCCACATAAACATAGTTTATAACAACCAGTAAACAGCAAATAACTATTTCAATAACATTTAATACCTTAATTTTTTTAATCTTATTATCATTTAATTTATTCCATGTATATATTGAGGAAAAAATTACACAAAAAGATGAGAAAAAAAGTTCAATCCATTTATGCATTCAAATCTATCCCCTTCTTGTATTTGTCTGATAATAAGTCTATTTCTATACCATTATCAAATGTAATTTTATTACTATTATTATTTAAATTAGCTACACGAGTTTTATTAATAATACATGACTTATGTGATTGGCAAAAATCTTCATTCAAATTTTCTAAAAAGAAACTTAATGGATTATTAACTCGATGTTCATGTTTATCCGTTACAATTACAGTTTTACGTGCTACTGTATCAGTTGTTATATATAATATTTTGTCACAATCAATAGAATAAATTGATCCTCTATCATTGAATCTAAGCATATGTTTTTTATTTAGTAATTTCATTGCTGTATTTAGTGAACTATTTAATCTATTTGGAAAATTATCAAATTTATTAATAAATGATAATATATTTGTATTGCGTGCTAAGACTAAATTACCTAATTCTTCATGGCCTGTTAAAAAAATGATTGGGCTATTAACATCATCTTTTCTAATAATTCTAGCTACATCAATTCCAGATCTAGTTGGTGTTTCAATATCTAAAACATATATTACATTTGATAAATCTGATTTTATAATTTTAATAAACTTAGAGTCATAATCATTAAATTCAAATATTTTATATTCCTGATCAGTTTTATTCATATATTTTTTAATTTGTTCAACAACTTTATGACGAAATGAATCATGGTCATCACATACTATAATATTAATCATAATAATCACCCATTCTCTATTTTAGCAACATTACAATTATAACACATTGTCAATAAATTTTATACATTTTTTGACATAATTTGGTAAAAAAAAGATAACTTTTTGTTATCTTTTTTATGCTGCTTCTTCAGTATTATTGTATCTATTAAATGGTGATGGATACTCTAATTTTTTAACTTTAGCCATTTCCATTTCTTGTTCTTTTTCCTCTTCATTTGTCATTGAATCTTGACTTAATATACGAGGATCATCAACAACTAATACACCATTTTTTGTTATAATTTCTTTTACTTCATTATAAGGTGTAATAATTAACATATTTTCTAAATCTAATCTGATTAATTCACCGGTTATTTCTTGATATTTTTCTGCGGCATCATATACTTCTTGTTGAATGCTTGTTAATTCACCTTTATCTATAGAACTTAGTGGATTAATAGTTGTATTTTGAACTTTTATATCTTCATCATTACTTGTTATAGAGATACCATTTCCTTCTTCATTTAATTGATTAATAGAATTATCATCACTCTTAGTTAATCGATCTTCAATAGATATTTCTTTATCTGTGTTATTAAGATGCTGATCTATTAAAGCGGCATCATATATTTGTTTATCTTCACTATTTAATTTTTCGCGTTCAATATTATCCAATGAAGTAAATTTAACTTCTCTTTTTCTTTCAATAACATCTCCATGCATCATTCTATCTGTATTCTCCTGTTCATTTAGTGTCTGATAATCTGGATTTTCTTGTTGAATATATTTTAGATCATCTTCAATTGAACGTTCTTTTAAAGAATTATCAACAACTTGACCATTATATTCAACATATTCCTTATTATTATCAAATTTAACTTCATGAACATTTTCTTTATCAAATGATAATTTCTTATCTACCATCTTTTTAAAATTTTCAACTATTGATTTAAAATCAGAATCCTTAATATTTCTACCATAATGTGATGGAATATTATCACGACGATTATTTTTCATAAAAGTATTAAAGTCATTTCCATTGTATTTTAAAGCATCATCTATACTATCAAATTTATTATTATTTAATAAATTCATAATAATAGCAACAATTGCATTTTCTTCTGATCCTTTATTACCAGTATACATTGTATTATACTCTCTTATATTGTATACCATTTTCATAACCATCACCTAAGTAAATTATATCATATTAATTATTAAAAATAAAGAAAAAAGATGCTATTTAGCATCTCCTTCAACTACTTCTAAAACTACCATTAATGCATCATCACCACGACGTTCAGTTAATTTTAAGATTCTTGTATAACCACCATTTCTTTTTGCAAATCTTGGAGCTAAATCATCGAATACTTTTTTAACTAATTTATCATCGTTACCTAAAAATGCTAATGCTTTTCTTCTAGAAACTAAAGATCCATCTTTACCATATGTAATCATTTTATCAAAGAATTTACGTACTTCTTTTGCTCTTGTTTCTGTAGTTTCAATTCTTTCAAATTGGATTAAATCTTTAGTTAAGTTAGCTAACATACTTCTTCTATGTTTATTAGTACGTCCTAATTTTCTATAAGCCATAAATTATCCTCCTAACTATTAATCGTTATCGCGGAATTTAAGTCCCATTTCTTTAATCTTATCGATTACTTCTTTTAAAGACTTCTTACCTAAATTACGAATTTTCATCATTTCTAATTCTGATTTAGAAGTTAAATCTCCAAGTGTATTAACACCAGCTCTTTTTAAGCAGTTATATGCTCTTACAGAGAAATCTAAATCATCAATAGAAGTTTCTAATTTTTTCATTTTGCTATCTTCTTGTTTAGCATTCATAATACCTGTTACATCAGCTATTTCTGATAAATTTGTTACAATGCTTAAATGTTCAATCATGATTTTTGCAGCAAGTGCCATAGCTTCTTCTGGACGAAGTGAACCATTTGTGAATACTTCCATGATTAATTTATCATAGTTAGCATCTTGACCAACACGAGCAGATTCAACATCATAACTTACTCTTTCAATTGGAGAATAAAGAGCGTCAATTGGAATAAATCCTTTTTTCTCATTATCTACAAATTTTTTATTATCAGATGATGGAACATAACCACGTCCATTAGCAATCATTAATTCCATATCAAGTTTTCCACCTTTAGCTAAAGTAGCAATAACTTGATCACCATTCATGATTTCTACATCACTATCAGTTTCAATATCAGAAGCTGTAACAGTTCCTTCTTTATCTGCGTATAATTTTAAAATTTTAACATCTTGAGTATTGTTTTTAACAACAACATTTTTTAAATTTAAAATAATAGTTGTAACGTCTTCAACAATTCCATCAATTGCTTGGAATTCATGCATAACGCCATCGATTTTAACAGCAACAATTGCTGATCCTGGCATAGAAGATAACATAATTCTTCTAAGTGCATTTCCTAATGTTGTACCAAAACCTCTCTCTAAAGGTTCTAATTCAAATTTTCCATAATTTTTATTTTCTACATAATCAGTAATTTTATATAATGGTTTTTCAAAATTTAACATTTTCCCCACTCCTTTTCCTTAAATTATCCACGTGGTCGTTTTGGTGGACGACATCCATTATGTGGAACAGGTGTAACATCAGTTATAGATGTAATCTCTAAACCTGCTGTTTGAAGTGAACGAATAGCTGTTTCTTTACCTGATCCTAAACCTTTAACAAATACTTCAACTTTTTTCATTCCCATATCGAATGCAGCTTTACCAGCAGCTTCAGCTGACATACCTGCAGCAAATGGAGTTGATTTTTTTGAACCTTTGAATCCTAAAGTTCCAGCAGAAGCCCAACTAATTGCATTACCATCAACGTCAGAAATAGTAACGATAGTGTTATTAAATGTTGAATGAATAAATGCTTTACCTTCTGGTACAGTCTTCTTTACTTTTCTTTTTCTTGCCTTATAAGCCATTTTTATAACCTCCTTTTAGTCAAACTATTTCTTCTTATTAGCAACTACTTTACCTTTACCCTTACGAGTACGAGCGTTTCTATTAGTTCTTTGTCCTCTTACTGGTAAACCTTTTTTATGACGAGTTCCTTGATAAGAATTAATTTCCATTTTAGTTTTAATATTCATATTAACTTCACGACGTAAATCACCTTCAATAGTATATTTATTGATTTGATCACGAATAGCGTTTAATTCATCGATTGATAATTCACCAGCTCTTTTGTTAATATCAATTTTTGCATCATTTAATATTTGGTTTGATAAACTTCTTCCGATACCATAAATATAAGTTAATGCTATTTCAATTCTCTTATTATTTGGAATATCTACACCTTTAATACGTGCCATAAACTACCTCCTTATTAACCTTGTCTTTGTTTATGTTTTGGGTTAGTACAAATTACCCTAACTTTTCCATTTCTTCTTATAATTC
>JAFXPU010000011.1 GCA_017527675.1 Bacilli bacterium | reverse complement strand
TTGGTTATAGAAAATTTGATCATTTTATATCTAGAATATTTTTAATTAAAGGCATTATAAAAGAGTGATAAAAATCACTCTTCAATATCAATTCATTTATCGTATTTGTTGTCTACCAACACTATTTGACAAAGAACCCTTATTTTTTGCAAATATTTTTTAATTTACAGTTATCACAATTAGGTTTAATAGCCTTACAATGATATCTTCCAAATAAAACTAATTGATGATGTAATCTTTCAATATCATAGTCTTTAAAATATTTCATTAATTTTTTTTCTATAATTTTAACATCATCTTTTTCCTTGCTTATTTTAAGTCTTTTACTTACTCTTGTAACATGAGTATCAACAGCAAAGCAAGGTTCATGATATATCATAGCTAAAAATACATTTGCTGTTTTATGACCAACACCCGGAAGTGATTCTATAAATGTTCTATCATTTGGTATTTTATCATAATTTAGTAAACTCTTTGCTATATTAATAACATTAAAAGCTTTTTTATTATAATTACCTAAAGGTTTAATAATACTTTTAACATCTTCTAAATCTGCATTTGCTAACTTTTCAAGTGATGGATATTTCTTATTTAAAATGCGAGTTACTTTATTTACTCTTTCATCTTTTGTTTGAGCACTAAGCATAATAGCAATTAAAAGTTCATAGTCTTTGCTATATTCTAATTCACACTTGGCATCCGGAAACAATTCGTCTAAATATTTAACTATTTCATTACTCATTTAACCAATCAATATCCTCTATTTCAACATTCTTTTTATCATTTATATATTTTTTACGATTTTCTATTATATCTTTTTCAGTTTTAATACCCTTTTTATGCCATTCAAAAATGATTCGATCAATATATCTAAAGTTAGTAGTTCCATTGTAAATAGCTTCTTTTAAAGCTAAAATAATTAATTCTTCATCATATTCTTCTAACCACTTACTAATTATTTCTGATTCCATAGGTGACAATGGACGGCCTAATTCTTTTTCATATTTTGAATAGATATCATTATTATCTTTTTTATTATCTAGTAAAAAGGCACATTTTTCATATAATGAATCATAATTAATCATTTCACATCTTAAATTATCTTTATCAATAGCATCTATTTTAATAATATTTTTTTCCTCAAGAGAATCAATAATGTCTAAAACATTTTCTATTTTCATACCAAGATCATCACTAATAGCTTTTGGATTTAGATATACTTGAGAATTATACATATAAATTAATACTATTAATTCCTTTTCCGTCATTTTTAATTTTTTATAATTATTAAATATAAAACTTGGTATTTGATAACTACGCATTTTCATTAATTCCACAACTTGTTTCATAAAATCACCTTAAAAAGATTATACAATATTTTTCTTAAAAATAAAATGATTAACGTGCTAAATTATTGATTTCATAACTATCCTTCATAAAAATAATAATGTAATTATTGTAACCTATTGAATAAGTATCTAACCAATCATTTTGAATATTAGGATTAATCTCATTATTATAAATAATGCTTTTTAAATTATCGCCCACTAATTCTTTTTCCTTAATTAAGTAAGTTATATCACAGGATAATTCCTTATCTATACATAATCTATAATTATTATAAGTTATTTTATTGGGTTCCATTATAATTTTTTCAATTATTTTAGATTTTATTAATTGTTTATTTTTAAAGGGAACATCATAATCAGAATTCATAAAAACATAATCTAATTTAGAAGCAAAATTTAATACATCTTCTTTTAAATTTTCATCATTTTGATAATCTAAAATATATAAAATAGAAATATCATTTTTAAGTAATAATATAGACTTACTTTTAGGATTATTAATTAAAACTATAGCCAATTCATCTTTCTTTAGTTTTAAATTAATATTATTAATAGATTTAACTTTGGAATATATAAGTAAGATATTAAAAAGCAACAAAAAAAGAATAAATAGTATTTTTCTCATAATAAATAATATGATTTTTAATACTATTTATACTTTTTCATAATATATTTAGCAATACTTTTTTTATCATTTTCTAAATTTTTGTTAATTATTTCATATTCTAAATCTTGATAAATATTACTAATTATTTTTCCTGGCTTAATATTTAAACTATTAATTATTTCATTTGGTGTAACAGCAATATCTTCTTTTCTTAGTATAGGTAAATTCTCATAAATTAAATTAAGCTGTTTAATATCTATTTTTCTTATTTGTGCAACTACTGTTGCAACATATAAACCAGAATTATATAAAACATATGGGTTTAAAATATCCTTAGTTAAATATATTTTTATTTTATCAATTAAACCTTTTTCGGATTTCTTAAAAGGATATTTGTTATCTACTTCAAGTTGAGCCCATATACCTAAAATATTATTGACAGGTTTTAAATTATCTAACCCTTTAATATCTAAATATTTATCTAGATTATATTTTTTGATTAATTTTAAACCATACTCTAAATTTGGACTTATAAATATTTTATCTAGTTCTTCTTTTTTATGAATAAATGATAAATTAGTAAGTAAATAACCATATTTTGTAATGGCTTCTTCAATTTCTTTATCAATAGTAAAATTATAGATAGTGGCAAAGCGAATAGCACGAAGAATTCTTAAAGCATCTTCACCTATTTTTTTGTCAGCATTACCAACCATTTTTAGTATTTTATTATCAATATCTTTTTTACCATTTAGTTTATCAATAATGCTTTCATCAATATCCATATACATAGAATTCATAGTAAAGTCACGTCTTAAAATATCTTTATCAATTGAATTTGTATATTCATAATTAGGAAAACGATTCTTATGATAACTCTTTTCAACTCTAAAAGTTGTTATTTCAAAGCGAGAACCTTTATACTTTAAAACGACTGATCCATAATTTTTATTCTCAATGTTAGGCCATATTTCAATTAAATCAACTGGTTTAGCAGATGTAGCTAAATCATAATCAAAAGTTTCTTTATTTAGATAGTAATCCCTTACATAACCACCAACCAAATATACAGCAAAACCTTTATTAATAATTTTTTCCATGACCTCTTTAACACTTTTTTTCATATTTCACCTAAAATAATTATATCATTTTTTGGCAAAAAAAAATGCATTAGTTTAATGCATCTTTTAATTTAGAACCTGCTTTAACAGTAACTGCAACTCTTGCAGGGATTTTAACTGTTTCACCAGTTCTTGGGTTACGACCATTTCTAGCAGCTTTTTTAACTGCAGCGAAAGTAGCGAATCCAGTTAATGTAACTTTCTTATCTTTCTTTAATCCTTTGATTACTCCACTCATGAATGCATCTAATGCACGTGTAGCATCTGCTTTTGTTAATTTTGCTTCAGCAGCAATAAAATCAACTAAATCTGTTTTTGTCATAAGACTAACCTCCATATCAATCAATAAGCATATCTTGCTTACATTTTAATAGTACCACAATTGCATAATAAAATCAATGTTTTTGCCTTATTTTTAGTCATTTTTTTGTTATTTTTAGCCATTTTTCAGTCAAAAAAAAAGATTATTTGCTTTTTGCAAGATAATCTTTTATTTTTTTAAACTCAGAATTAGTTTCTAAGTCGGTTTTAGCAAGTTCTTCAAATAACTTTTTCTGCTCTTTAGATAACTTGGTTGGTGGTAAAACCTTTAATATTACATACATATCACCTTTAGAATGCGAATGAATATTTTCAATACCCTTTCCTTTTAAACGATGTTTATCATTTGTTGATGAACCAGCTGGAATAGTTAATTTAACATCACCATATAAAGTTGGTATTTCTCTTTTACATCCTAAAACAGCATCTGTTATAGTAATTGGAAGTTCTAAGTAAATATCATTATCATCACGAATATATAATGGATGATCTTTAACATAAAACTCTAAATATAAATCTCCATTAGGACCACCATTAGTACCTTTATCACCCTTACCAGCCATACGAAGTTGATTACCTGTATCAACACCAGCAGGAATTTTAACCTCAAGGTCTGATTTCTTTAAAATTTTACCAGTACCATGACAATTAGAACAATTTGTTTCAAATGTTGAACCACTACCACCACATGTCGAGCATGTTGTACGAGTCATAAAAGCACCAAAGATTGTCCTTTGCTCAGATGTTACAGTACCACTACCATGACATGTTGGACAAGTTTTTTCACCTTTTCCACCCTTACCATTACATTCTGAACAATTATCATAATATGATACATTTATATTTTTTTTACAACCAAAGACAGCTTCATCAAAGGTAAGATTAACACGCATAACTTGATCGGCTCCACGACGAGCACGATTTGAACTGCGTGAACTTCTTCCACCAAAGCCAAAGCCACTACCAAAAATATCACCAAAGATATCACTGAAATCAAAATTAGAAAAATCAAATCCTGCTCCACCATTCATCTGATCAAAAGCCGCGTGTCCATATTGATCATATTGGCGTCTCTTTTGCTCATCAGATAAAACAGCATATGCTTCTTGAGCTTCTTTAAATTTTTCAGCAGCATCTGGAGCTTTATTAACATCTGGATGATATTGTTTAGCTAATTTTCTAAATGCTGATTTAATTTCTTTATCAGTAGCAGTCTTAGAAACGCCTAAGACTTCATAATAATCTCTTTTTTCTGTTGCCATACTGCTTCACCCTTATCTAGTTTTAATTTTTTTACCTTCTGGATTATCTAATACTTGATCATCTTTTTCTAAAACTATTTCTGATTTTATTTTTCTAAATTCATCTATAGTTTCATCAAACATTTTAATTGCGCTTTCAATAACATCTGGTTTTTCAATATCAATACCAGCTATTTTAAGTTCATTAGCAGGATAATCACTACCACCAGAAGATAAGAATTTTATATAGTTTTCAAGGGCATTTTCTTTTCCCTCTAATATATTTGTTACTATATATGATGCACATGATAATCCAATTGCATATTTATAAACATAGAAATTATAATAGAAATGTGGAATTCTTTCCCACTCATATTTAATTAAATCATCAACTACTACATTTGGACCAAAGTATTTTTTATTTAATTCATAATATTTATTGGTCAACAATTCATTTGTAAGAACTTCACCTTGTTCTTTTAAAGCATGCATATCTCTCTCAAATTCAGCAAACATTATTTGTCTATAAATTGTTCCTTTATATAATTCCATCATATGATTTAATACATATAATTTTTCTTCATTATCTTTAGAATTTTTAAGTAAATATTTACTTAAGAATAATTCATTTACTGTTGATGCTACTTCAGCAACAAATATTGAATAATCAGAATTTATAAATGAATTATTATGACAAGATAAATATGTATGCATAGAATGACCAAGTTCATGTATTAAAGTAGATACATCATCTAATCGTCCTTCATAATTTAAAAGAAGGAACGGATTAGTATCATAGAATCCTGATGAATATGCACCAGTTCTCTTACCAACATTGTTATAAATATCTATCCATCTTTCATCAAAAGCTCTATTCAATATATTTAAATAATCAGCACCTAATGGTCTTAAGGCTTTAAAAACCATATCCTTAGCTTCAGCAAATGAATATTTTTTATCTAAATCACCAACTAACTCTGCATATATATCATATAAATGTAATTCATCTAAATTAAGCACTTCTTTTTTCAAATCAAAATATTTATATATTGTATCCATATGCTTATTTATTGTATCAATTATATTATTATAAACAGATACATCTATATTATCATTATAAAGTGATGCTTCGATTGATGAATTAAATTTATGAATTTTTGCCATACTTGTTAAATAATCTACATTGCCTTTAAAAGTTGTAGATAAAGTATTTTTATAATTTGCATATGTATTAAACATTAATTCAAAAGCACTTTTTCGAACTTCTCGATTTTTTGAATGAGTAAATAATGAATAATTACTTTCAGTAAGTTCAACATCATTACCATTTTCATCCTTTATAAATCCAAATTTCAAATCTGAATCTGTTAAAGAAGTATATGCATCTGATGAAATTGATAAGGCATTTGCTAAACTTGATATTATCTTTTCTTCTTCCTCACTTAATTTATGATCTTGGAATCGGAATTGTTGTTCTAATGAAAAAGCATATTCCTCTAGTCCTGACTCTTCTTTAATGTATTCCAATATTTTATCATATTTAACACTTAACATTTCTGGAACAACAAATGATTCTAATTCACCTGTTTTTTGGAATAAATCATGTATTTTACCCCTCATTTTTTGGTAAGTTGGATTTGTTGTATCCTGATCATGTTTCAAACTAGAATAATAGTACAATTTATAAGCTCTTCTAGTTAGAACTTCATTGAATTTTAAATAATTCAATAAATCTTTTGCACTACTTACAATTTTACCTTTATAATTAGGTATTCTTTCAACCTCACTTGAAACCAATTCCAATTCTTTATACCAATCATCATCTGATTTAAATATAGTAGTTAAATCCCATGTATATTTTTCTTCTATTTCTTCTCTTTTTCTTTGTCTTTCCATGTTTTCTCCCTTATTAAATAAAATTGAAAGTTCTAGTTACCTAGAACTTCATTTTTATTTTTCTTCGTATTCAGCATCCATTACATCTGATTTTTTATCATCTTTTTTATCTTCAGTTGTTGCATCAGTATTTGCTTGTTGCTCCTTAGCAGCTTGTTCATATACTTTAGCAGCTAAGTTTTGAGCTGTTTCTTCAAGAGTTTTAGTTTTAGCTTTAATATCATCAATATTATCTTTTTCCAAGGCTTCTTTTAACTCTTTAATTTCTTTTTCTGCTTTTTCTTTATCAGCAGAATCTACTTTATCGCCTAAATCCTTAATAGCTTTTTCAGTAGCAAAAATCATTTGTTCTGCTTCATTTTTAGCATCTGCTTCTTCTTTACGTTTATTATCAGCTTCTTTGTTAGCTTCTGCTTCTTTTACCATCTTATCGATTTCATCATCAGATAAGTTTGTAGAAGATTTAATTGTAATAGATTGTTCTTTATTTGTACCTAAATCTTTAGCTTTAACATTAACAATACCATTAGCATCTATATCAAATGTAACTTCAATTTGTGGTACTCCTCTAGGTGCTGGTGGAATATTTGTAAGTTCAAATCTTCCTAATGTTTTATTATCAGCGGCCATTGGTCTTTCACCTTGTAAAATATGAATATCAACAGCTGGTTGATTATCAGCAGCAGTAGAAAATACTTGTGATTTAGAAGTTGGAATAGTAGTATTTCTTGGAATTAATACTGTACATACTCCACCTAATGTTTCAAGACCAAGTGATAATGGTGTAACATCAAGAAGTACAATATCATTAACATCACCAGTTAAGACACCACCTTGAATAGCAGCACCCATAGCAACAACTTCATCTGGGTTAACACCTTTAGATGGTTCTTTGCCTAATTCTTTCTTAACTAATTCTTGAACTTTTGGAATACGTGTAGAACCACCAACTAATAAAATCTTATCAATATCACTAGCTTTTAAATTAGCATCTTTTAAAGCTTTTCTAACTGGTTCCAAAGTTGATTCAACTAAATCATCAATTAATTCTTCAAATTTAGCTCTTGTAAGTTCAGTTTCATAAGAAACACCTTGAGCAATAAATGGAAGTGAAATAGTTGCTTTAGTAGCAGAAGATAATGTCTTCTTAGCCTTTTCAGCTTCATCTTTAATTCTTTGCATTGCCATTTTATCATCAGATAAATCTATATCATGTTCTTTTTTGATATCAGCAACTACATAATCAATAATACGTTTATCAAAGTCATCACCACCAAGTTTATTATTACCTGATGTTGATTTAACTTCAAATACACCATCACCAAGTTCTAGGATAGATACATCGAATGTACCACCACCTAAGTCATAAACTAAAATAGTTTGAGATTCATCTTGTTTATCAAGACCATAAGCTAAAGCGGCAGCTGTTGGTTCATTAATAATTCTTTCTACCTCTAAACCAGCAATCTTACCAGCATTTTTAGTAGCTTGTCTTTGAGAATCATTGAAATATGCTGGAACTGTAATAACAGCCTTAGTAACGTCTTCACCTAAATATGCTTCAGCAGTTTTCTTTAAATCACCTAAGATCATTGCTGAAATTTCTTCTGGAGTATATTCACGTCCATTAGCTTTTACTTTTTCAGCTGTACCCATTTTTCTTTTAATAGAAGAAATAGTATCTGGATTAACAACAGCTTGTCTTTTAGCAGTACCACCAACATTAATTTCTCCATTTTTAAATGCAACTACTGATGGAGTTGTTCTTTCTCCTTCAGCATTAACGATGACTTTTGCTTCGCCACCTTCATATACAGCAACACAACTGTTTGTTGTACCTAAATCTATACCTATTGTTTTACTCATATTATCACCTTTCCTATTCACTAACTTTAACCATTGCTGGTCTT
Organism: Bacilli bacterium; assembly: GCA_017527675.1. Lineage (GTDB taxonomy): Bacteria > Bacillota_I > Bacilli_A > RF39 > UBA660 > RGIG6635. The sequence goes on along the minus strand of JAFXPU010000011.1, from coordinate 14,572 downwards.
ATAACTTTATCTTTATATAGATATCCTTTTTGTAAAACTTCAATAACCATACCTGATTCAAAATTATCATTTTTTTCAAGCATAATAGCATTATGATAAGTTGGATCAAATGGTTTATTAGCGCCATCAATTGGTTTTACTTCATTTTTTTCTAAGATGTTTACAATACTACAATAAATCATTTTAAAACCATCCAAATATTTTTGTTCAGTTTCTGTTAAATTTTCTGTATTATTAATAGCTCTTTCAAAATTATCAATTATTGGAAGCAATTCCTTAATAATATCTTCATTTGCAAACTTAAGCATTTTATTTATTTCTTCTTCTTTACGTTTTCTATAATTAACCATATCTGCATTTTGACGTATTAACTTATCCTCAAGTTCACTAATTTTATTATATGCTTCATTTAATTTTTCTAGGCTTACATCTTTTTGCTTTTTTTCTTTATGCATTTTCTTTTCTTCTTTTTCCATAATTCACCTATTTTTCTATATTATTTGTAATGTAATTTAAAAGAGCAATAACACGATCATATTCCATACGTTTAGGACCTATTAAAGCAATTGTTCCTTCTTCACCATTAATTGTATATTTCGTTTTAATAACAGTTACATCATCATCAAAATTATTTTCGTGTCCAATATAAACATTAACACCATTTTCTTTTTCATCTATACTTTTAATTAAATCTTGATCTTCAAATTTATTTAAAATTTGACGTATTTTATTAGTATCGGAAAATTCAGGTTGCATTAACATATTATTAGTACCACTTACATTTACACGTTCATTATTAGTAAAATCATTAAAAGCATTATAAAAAGCATTATATAATACCTCATGTTGCGTAATGTAATTTTGAATTACGGGTTTAACCTCATATTCAAGTACATTAGTAACATCTTTAACTAGTGTACCAACAATTAGCTTATTAATAATATCAACTGTCTTTTTAATTTCTTCCATATCAACAGCAGCATCGATATAAATGTTTTTATGTTCAACATAACCTTTATCTGTAACTATTATTGCTACTAAATTTTGTTCGTCTATTGGAATAACTTCTATTTTATTAACACGATTTGTTAAAGAAGATTTTCCTAAAACTATAGCTGTATAATTAGTTAATTCAGATATAATTTCCATACTACGTGCTATAACGTCACTAATTAGTAGTGATTTATTATTAACAATCTTTTGTAGTTTTAACACTTCTTCCCCAGTCATTTCCTTTGGCTGCATGATGTTATCTACATAATAACGATATCCAGCTTCAGATGGAACACGTCCTGAAGATGTATGGGTTTTTTCAATTAAGCCTAGTCTTTCAAGTTCAGACATTTCAGCTCTTACTGTTGCAGATGAACAATTTAAAGTATCACAGATAGCTTTTGAACTAACTGGATATGGATTTTTAATATAGTTCTCTACAATTATTTTAAATATTTGCTCTTGTCTTTTAGTAGGCACTAAATCACCTCTTTTTTAGCACTTCTTATCTTCGTGTGCTAAGTAAAGTATATCATAGTATTTTAGCACTGTCAATACTTTATTGCTAATTATAAAAAAAATAAAAAAAATAGATTAAATCTATTTTTATTTACACATATAGCCTAGCGCTACATAGTATTCCCTAACAGAATCTCTTCCAACAAGTTCCTTTATGCTTTTTGAAATTGAATCGCCAGTTAAAGTTATCGTTAATGTTTTACCTTTTTGTTCTACTTTTATAGTGTCTGTTTGTCCCACACTTAACACTGTATAAGTTTCTGATGCTTCGGCTTCTGTTTCATATGTAGTTGTAGTTTTAACTTCACTTACTTCTTTTCCTTTAAATGATAATTCAGTTTCATAGTTTGTATTATCTTTCACATAAGTACATTTAAGAGTATTCTTTTTACCACACCCTGCTAATACAAAACATAACATAATTGCTAAAAAAATTGTTTTTTTCATATTCACTCTCCCTTTTATTCACATTTCCAACCATCATCAGTAAATCTTTTCTTAATTTCTTCTTTAGTTCCTTTTAAACTATCAACAAGTTCAGTTTCATCATCTACTGTTATTGTTATTTCAATTTTACTACCATTTTTTTCAACTTTTCTATTTTTTTCTTTATGTTCATTATAAATAGCTAAATAAACTGTAGCTTCTTCTGGACTAGGCAATGTTTCAATTGTTTTATATTTTGACACTTTATTATTCTTAAATGTCATAACATATCCATCGCCATTACTAGTACATGTTAAAGTATCAGCTTTCTTACAACCTGCAATAGGTATTAAGAACAAAGATGCTATTAACAATATATACGCTTTCTTCATATCATCACCTAAATTAATTATATAACATATTATATATTTAAGCAAATAAAAAAACGGTTACCCGTTTTTATTTACATTTATATCCAGATTCTTCTAAAGATTCTTTTGCTTCTTTTTTAGTTAATTTTTCGTCATCTTTTTCTGGCTTTTCAGTTGATTTAATAATTACTTTAGATCCACTTACTTTAACACTACTATCTTTGTCATTTTCATAATATTTAGCAATTTCTTTAGCTTTTTCATTAGAACCTGCATCATATGTTGAAGTAATCTCAACCTTAGTAGCTTTATCACCTTTAAAGAAAACCTTTACCTCTTCCTTAATATTATCATCTGTATGTGTACAAGTTAAAGTATTAGCACCACATCCAGTTAATACTAAAGCAAAAACTGCAATAAATAATACGCTTAAATATTTCTTCATTTTCTAAACTCCTTTCTATTATATTATAACATATAATATACATTTTTAAATATTATTTTAAAAAAAATAATTTTTTTTAAAAAAATGCTTGACAAATAGTCAATTGTAGGTTAGTATATACATTACCAATTCGAATTAGGCGAATTGGCGCTAGTATCACACTAGCCAACCCCTTTTTATTCTTTTATAGGAAGCTGCTTTCAGGGGGCAGCTTCTTTTTGTTTATTTTATTAGAGAAAGTGATACTTTCTCTTTTTCTTTATTTACATCTATAACATAACATTTTACTATATCACCAACAGCTAATACTTCTGATGGATGTTTAATATATTTATCAGTTATTTTAGATATATGAACTAAACCATCATTATGAAGTCCAATATCAATGAATGCTCCAAAATCAACTACATTACGTACAGTTCCTTCAAGTTCATCACCTATAGTTAGATCATCAATAGTTAATATATTACTTTTTAATATTGGTTGAGGCATATTATCGCGTGGATCACGATTTGGTTTACCTAAATTTAAAATAACATCTTCTAAAGTATAAATATCGGTTTTTAATTTGTCCTTCATTTGCTCTTTATTAATATTAGTGAGTTTATCATTTAATAAAGGTGTACCAATATCTTTGATATCCATACCTATTTCTTTTAACAAGTTCAAAGCAACATCATAACTTTCTGGATGGATTCCCGTTTGATCCAAAGGATTTATACCCTCTGTAATTCTTAAAAAGCCAATAGCTTGTTCATAAGTTTTATCAGTTAATATTTTATTTTTCTTTAATTCTTCACGCGAATTAATACGTCCTTGTTTGTTGCGGTACTCAATAATCTTATCTATATTCTTTTTATTAATGCCAGAAACATATTTTAAAAGGGCGCCTGATGCCGTATTTATATTTACACCAACACTATTAACAGCCTTAGATACAACGAAGTCTAAACTATCAGATAGTTTTTTACCACTAACATCATGTTGATATAAACCAACTCCAATACCTTCCGGTGGTACCTTAACAAGTTCTGCAAGTGGATCTTGTAAACGTCTTCCTATTGATACAGCACTACGCTCATTAGGCGATAGATTGGGAAACTCTTCAATAGCTATTTTCTCAGTTGAATAAATTGATGCTCCTGCTTCTGATACAATTACATACTTACAATCTAATTTATATTCATTTATTAATTCGGCAATTAGTTTTTCAGACTCACGAGAAGCTGTACCATTACCAATAGCTACAATATCAACATTATATTTCTTAATTAATAAAAGTATTTGGGCTTTAGCATTTTTTAAACTAGCATCTGATGAAGCAAATGGTTTTACAACTGTTGATTCTAAATATTTACCAGTTTTATCAATAACTGCTAGCTTACAACCATTAACATAACCAGGATCAAAAGCAAGTACTACTTTTTCTTTCATTGGTGGAGTTAAAAGTAGGCTTTCAACATTTTTACCAAAGTTTTCAATAGCGGCTATCTCCCCTTTTTCCGTTAATTCTGCTCTAATTTCACGCTCAATACTTGGTGCTATTAAACGTTTATAAGAATCTGATATAGCATTCTTAACTAAATCAACTACAAAAGAATTAGTATTTTTAATTATTTTTTCTTCTAAATAAGCAATTATTTTATCATTATCTAGAGAAATAGAAACTGTTAATACATCCTCTTTTTCTCCTCTATTTAATGCTAAAATACGATGTGGTTTAATTCTTTTAACCTCTTCAGAATAATCATAATACATTTCATATATTTTATTTTGATCTAAATCATTCTTTTTCTTTTTAGATGTAATCATTCCATTATAGAAAGTATTATTTCTAATCCATTTGCGGTATGCTGCATTATCAGAAATCCATTCAGCTATTATATATGATGCACCTTCTAAAGCTTTATCAGTTGTTAAATCGTCTTTTAAATAAGGTTTAGCAAGTTCTTCTAAACTACCATTAGTTGGAAATGACATTATTTTTTTAGCTAATGGTTCTAAACCTAATTTAATTGCTTCCGTAGCTTTTGTCTTTTTCTTTTCTTTATATGGTCTATATAAATCCTCTACCTCAACCAACTTAGTAGCAGCCATAATTTTTTCTTTTAATTCATCTGTCATTAAACCTTTTTCATCAATTAGGCGAATAACATCTTCTTTTCTTTTTAAAAGATTAGTTTGATATTCAAAAGTATCAGCAATAGTATGAATTGCTTCTTCATCTAAGGCACCTGTTACTTCTTTTCGATATCTAGCTATAAAGGGAATTGTGTTTCCTTCTTCTAACATTTTAAGTGTTACTTCAACTTGATGTTCTTTAATATTTAAATTAGTGGCAATTTCTTTAATTATTTGTTCATTCATTGTTTCTTCCTCTTATCTATTAAATTAAATATAATAGTAGCTATAATAGACAAGGCTATTTCAATAGCTATAATTGTCCATTGATTAAGTAAAAAATGATCAGCTATTCTTTGAGAAAATGTTACCATAGCAATAGCAATTCCCTTAGACACAATAGCTAATATAATAAATGGTATATAATGTATACCAATAACTGGTGCCCCTATGCATATTACCTCATCCGGTATAACCGGTATAATAAATAGTAAACAAATAATAATTATTTGATACTTTTTAACATAATAATATAATTTCTTAATCTTATCTTCATAATGAAATTTTTTTATGATATATTTTGAAGCTTTATAAGAAATAAAATACATAATAGTTAAACCTGTTAATACACCAATATAACCAATAATAAAAGCCATAAGCGGTCCAACAGTTTTTTCACCATATAAATAAGTAGTTAACTCTGGCACTGGTAAACATATTGGTTGTAATACACATAATAAAAAGTAAATAATGTATTTCATAGACACCTACCATAATAATTATAACATATTTTAGATAGTATTTTTAAAAATATTTGGTATAATGTTAATGAGGTGTATATGAAAAATAAAGCATATATTATAAAAAAAGTTATATTGGGAATACTACTTATTTTCTTTTTGTTTTTATTTATCTATTCTGGATATAAAATAATAAGATGGAAAATAGATTCAAATAAAACTAAAAAAGAAATCAAAGAAATACACAAAAAAGTTAAAATTGATGAAATTGAGGATAATGAAAATACCATTATTATTGAACAACCAGAAGAAATACCTGCGGCTGATCCTTATTGGGATTTTATTAAAGTTAATTTAATAGATGTTGATTTTACTAAGTTGCTAAATACCAATCCAAATACTAAGGGATGGATTCAAATAGCAGGTACAAATATTAATTATCCATTTGTTCAAACTACTGATAACAATTTTTACTTATTCCATTCATTTGACAATAGTTATAATGAAGCTGGATGGGTATTTATGGATTATCGTAATAACGTTGAAAACTTTGATAGAAATACGATTATCTATGCTCATGGTAGATATGATAACACGATGTTTGGAACTTTAAAAAATGTTTTTCAAAATAATTGGTTAGATAATCAAGCTAATTATATTGTTAAATTATCTACGCCATATGAAAATACTTTATGGCAAGTATTCTCTGTTTATCGTATTAAAACTACTGATGATTATATTCAAGTATATTTTAATGATGATGATGAATATCAAAAATTCTTAAATATGATTATTGGAAGAAGTATGCATAATTTTAATACCACTGTTAATGCAAACGATAATATTTTAACTTTATCAACATGTTATAATGAATCAGATAAAGTTGTCTTACATGCTAAGTTAATAAAAAAAGAAGTTAAATAACTTCTTTTTATTTTTCTAACAATTTTAATTCTTCCTCTTCACGAGCTAAATCATTGCGTTCTTTTTCAACGATATTAGCAGGTGCTTTAGCAACATAATTTTCATTAGATAATAATTTTTTGCGGCGTTCAATAGAAGCTTTTAAATCATTAATTTGTTTTTCTAATGCTTTCTTGTCTTCTTCTGTTTCTTCCTTTTCATAGAAAATAGTTGCTTCATATCTACCTGTTTTAATTTCATATGCTTTAATATCTTGCTTTTCAGCAGTTATCACATCTTGAAGTTTTAACATTTTAATAATTATTTCATCATCTGTATTAATAATTACCTTGGCATCTTTTGGAATATTATTTTCTGTTTTAATATTTCTAAATGACTTAATAAAATCTATTTTTTCATCTACTAATTTTTGTTCATCCACAAACACAAATTTTTCTTCATATATTGGATATTCAGAAATCATTATTGATTCACTATCTTTAATTGGTAACATTTGATATATTTCTTCAGTTACAAATGGCATAAATGGATGTAACATTTTTAAAATACCGGTTAAAACATAACATAATACTGATTTAGTAGTATTTGATTCTGAATTAAATTTTGCAAATTCAATATAATTAGAACAGAAATCATCATAAATGAATGAATATGTTTCAGAACCAAATAAATTAAATTCATAATTATCCATATGCTTTATAGATGATTTAACAATATTTTCATATTTAGTTAAAATCCATTTATCTTCATTAGTTAAAGCAGAAAAATCATATTCTTTTAAATCTTCAATATTCATTAAAACAAAACGTGATGCATTCCAAATTTTATTAATATAGTTCCATGTTGCTGACATCTTATCTTCATCAAAACGCAAATCAGTACCAAAAGCAACATCAGTATTTAAATAATATCTTAAAGCATCGCAACCATATTTTTCAATCATATCAAATGGATCAACACCATTACCCAATGATTTAGACATTTTTCTTCCATCACTTGCTCTAATTAAACCATGAATAACACAATCTTTAAATGGTGCAACACCAGTTAATTCTTCTGATTGGAAAATCATTCTAGCAACCCAGAAGAAAATGATATCATAACCAGTTACTAAACAGCTATTTGGAAAATATCTTTTCATATCATCAGTTTCTTCAGGCCAACCAAGTGTACTAAATGGCCATAAAGCTGATGAGAACCAAGTATCAAGTACGTCATTATCTTGAACCCATCCTTCACCTTCTGGTTCTTCTAAGCCAACATATATTTCATCGCCTTTATACCAAGCAGGAATTCTATGACCCCACCATAATTGACGTGAAATACACCAATCATGGCAATCAGACATCCAACTAATTAAAGTGTTTTCAAATTTCTTAGGAACAAAGTTAACCTTTTCATCTTTTTTCTTTTGAATTTCAAGTACACGATTTGCTAAAGTATCCATTTTGATAAACCATTGTTTTGATAAATATGGTTCAACCATAACACCTGTACGTTCAGAATGACCTACTGAATGAGTCATTGGTTCAATAGATAAAAGCAATCCTTGTTCTTTTAAATCTTTTAATAATTCTTCACGACATTCTTCACGAGACATACCTTCATATTTACCAGCATTAGCATTCATTGTAGCATCTGGATTCATAACATTAATTCTCTCAAGATTATGTCTATTTCCTACTTCAAAATCGTTAGGATCATGAGCAGGAGTAATCTTAACTACACCTGTACCAAATTCTGGGTCAGCATGTTCATCTGTAATAATTGGAATTGTCTTGTTAACAATTGGTAAAATAACATTCTTACCAACATATTTTTTATATCTATCATCATTTTCATTTACAGCAACAGCTGTATCACCAAATAAGGTTTCAGGGCGAGTTGTAGCAACATCTAAGTATTCATCAGTACCTTCAATAACATATTTTAAATGATAAAAAGCACCTTCAACATCTTTGTATATAACCTCTTCATTAGACAAAGCTGTTTGAGCGGCTGGATCCCAGTTAATTATTCTTTCACCACGATATATTAAACCTTTATTATACATATCAACAAATACCTTAGTAACGGCTTTGTTAAGACCTTCATCTAAAGTAAATCTTTCACGAGTATAATCAACAGATACGCCTAATGCCCCCCATTGTTTACGAATGTGATCAGCATGACTATGAGTCCAATCCCAACAAGCATTTAAGAAATTTTCACGACCATATTCATACTTATCAATGCCTTCATCTTTTAATTTTTTAACAACCTTAGCTTCAGTAGCAATAGCAGCATGATCCATACCTGGTAACCATAATGTATCAAATCCCATCATTCTTTTATATCTAATGATAGCATCTTGAATAGATACATCATAAGCATGCCCTATATGTAATACACCCGTTACATTAGGTGGTGGAATAACTATACAGTATGGTTTTTTAGATAAATCACCTGCTTCAAAATAACCCTTCTTTTTCCAATTTTCATATTTTTCTTTTTCAACTTCTATATGATTATATTTTGTATCTAACATATTATATCTCCTCCAATTTTTCATCTATAAAATCATTTATTGTTTTAGCAATTAAATTTATTTTTTCAGTATCTTTCTTATTATATTCATTTAGTAATTTTATTTTTTTATCAACTATTTTTAAGTCTTTTACAATTTTAAAAGAAGCTTTAAAGTTTAAATCAAAGACAAAGGCCATTTCTCTTAAAACAGCATCAAAGTAATATTTAACATTTTCATTTGAGCATAATCTATGATTTAATAAATCTTCTACTAAAATATCACTTATTATAAATTGCTTTTCTGATATCTTTCCAAATTCATTTAAATAATTTTTATATAAATATAAATTAGTATCATCTAAATTATATTGATGAACTAAAATATCTATTTTATCAGCATCACGTGCAACTTTAGCAACACAATCTTTTTTTACATCGTTTGATAATTCTAAATATTTTTTATTATGTTGTTTAACAGCATTTAAAATAATATTCTTTTCCTTCTCATCTTGAACATAATTATTAATATAGTCATCTTTTTTTAATATTTCATAACCCATATCACCATGATCAAAAGAATCTTGATTACTATAGGTTCCATAGTCTGTCCATTGCTTAAAACGAGCTATATCATGTAATAATGCACCTAATAAACTTAATCTTTTAACATCATCATCTATTTGTTCATTTTCAATTATTTTTTTTGCATAACCAATGACTCGCAGCGTATGGTTATATTTCATTTTAATAGCTTCAACATTAGTATCAAAAGTATTATAGTATTTAGTGAATTCTTCTATTTCTTTTTCAATCATATTATCAACTCCAATAAAAAAAGCAAAACATCCAAAGGACGAATTGCTCGTGGTACCACCTTAATTTGTAATAAACATTACCTTAAAACTATAACGTCGTTAACGTATTACCCTACTTAAGTTCAGATAATCTGCTCCTAAGCTACCTTCAATTAGTTCAATCTAAGAAAGACTTCCAGTCGCTGATCTTTCATTCCTATTAGAATTCCTAACCTACTCCTCTTATTCAAAGCATTTTGATTATTATATAATAATTACTAAAATAAATCAATTACTTTTTAGAAAAAGATAATCTATTTATTAATTTAATTAATTCATCGTATTCAAGCGTTCCATAAATTGTTATCATTGTATTACTACCTTTTATCTTAACACGGCAAATATTATTACCATCGGCAAGATATTGATAACAAAGCATTTTACCATCTTCACGATTTTCTTTTTTTATTCCTTTTACAACCGGTGCATAATCTTCTGACTCAATATATTCAACTATTAAATCATATTGATCAGCATAATCAAAATAACCTGTTGCTATTTTTTTATCATCTTTAGTAAATTTTATAGCAAAACTGTGAATTTCATTATTTTTATCCTCACTAACATTATAACCACCATTAGTATTCACTTTTACTACAATATCATCACCGGTTTCAATGTTAAGTGGTAAAGACTTGTACTTTTTAACACCACAACCTGTTAATAGTATTAACATAACAAATATTGGTATAAAAATTTTTCTCATATTATATCCTTTCATAATTAATTTTTTTCAACAATAGTTATAACTGGTCTAACGTACCCAGCACTATTACCAGTAGATAAATAGTTTACTCTATTAGCACTACTATATCTAACTGCATATGTATTATTAGCATCTTTAGCATCTAATAAATAATAATCATAATTAGTAGAACAATATTCGCAATCTGGTAATATAGCATCATCAACTGTCAAACTTGTTGGAATAGGGTTAACACTATATATATCACTTAATGATAAAGTTTTAACATATACATTAGAACCACTAACATTCATTGGTAAAATATAATTATTTTTTTTGGCAATTGCTAAAATGGGATTTTCAGCAATAAAACTATCTAAATCAGTTTTATAAGTTGCATAAGCATGTCCAGAAGCATTAATTTTACCATCCAAAACAACTGTAACATTATTACCATTATCTTTAACAACTATCCAGTTTAAATCAGCATATGAAACAGAATCACCTACTTTATATGACTTAGGTGTTATACCTTTATATTTTTCTGGAACAATGATTATATCACCATTAACAGTCTTTTTAGTTTTTTCTTTAATCTTATCTAATGTCATTTTGCGGCTAACTAAAATAGCAAGTATTCCAAACATCAGAGAAACAGCCAATATTAATAATGAATACATCACACTAGATATAGCAAAACCTTTATTATTAAGTTTCATTTTATCACCCCTATGATAATTATATTATACAATAAAGGGGTAAAAATAACAATAATTTATGCCCTTTTTTTTTTGCTAAAAAAATTGTATAATATTCTTATTAAAGGAGGATTTATGAATACTAAATTTCATGATTTAATTATTCTAAATAGACCTGATAGAATACAAGTTCCAATTGATGATAGTAAAGACTATACTATTATTCCTAAAATCGGGGAATATGTATATAAAGCTAGTCCAATTGCTCATACTAAAGGTGACATTAAAGAAGAAGTATATGCACCTTTATCTGGTAAATATATAGAAACATCAACAGTTGGTAATTATAAATATTTGGAAATTGAAAATGATTATAAGGAAATGAATGAAAAATTAAGAGGAACTAATAAATTTTTAGATCATATTCCTTATGAAGAGTTTTTAGATAAACTTAAAATGTCTGGTATATCTGATAAAAATATATCAATTTATACTAAATATGAAAATAGTTCTAAAAAAAGTTTATTAATTGATTGCCTTGATAATTGTATTTTTTATGAAAAATTTATAATTGAAAATCACCTAGAAGAATTGCTTGAAATGATTGATGCAATTTATGAAATAAACAAATTAAGTAATTGTATTTTTGTTATAAATAAAAAAGATAAGAAATTAAAAAGACTACTAGAACAAAGAATTGGCACATACCTTAATTTCAAAATATTACCAATAAGTGAAAGAAAAAAAGCAAACAAAGTTAGTATTATTGCTAAAAAATTAAAAATAACTGAACAGGATGTTATTCAAGAAAAAATTAGAATTATTTTAGCTATGGAAAATTTATTTAAATATAATGTTCCCTTTATTGAAAAACACGTTATTATAATCAATGGTAAAGAAAATATACCAGTTAAAGTAAAGATAGGTACTAAAGTTAGTTATGTATTAAGTAGTTTGGGTATTAATACCAACAAATATACATTAAAAACCTGTGATATAGATATAAATATTGAAAATCAAGATATTATTATTGATAGTAATGTTAATGAAATAATTATTTAGGAGTAGTATGAAGAAGAATGTTATTATAATTTGTAGTGCCATTGTAGCATTATTTATAGTATTTATTATGTATTGCTATTATGTAGGAACTAAAGGATTAATTGTAAAAGAATACTTAGTTAAAAATTCTAAATTACCTTCTAGTTTTTATGGCACTAAAATAGTACAAATAAGTGATATACATTATGGTAGAATTACAAAGAAAAAAGAATTAGAAAAAGTTAGCAAAACTGTTAATAAAATAAAACCAGACATTATTGTTATTACTGGTGATATTTTAGATAAAGATGTTACTTATAATGAGCAAGATATTATAGAGATAACAACCATTTTAAATAGTATGGATGCTAAATTTGGTAAATATGTTATTAGTGGTAATCATGATTTAGTTAAACAAAAAGACTATAATAAAATACTTGAAAACATCAACTATATAAATTTAGATGACAGTTATCAAATACTATATAATGAAACAAATGATGCTATTATGATTAGTGGTTTATCTACAATAGATAATAAGAAAAAAATTGATGATAAATTATTTGAATCAAAAAATCAAATAAAATCTGATACGAGTAAAATTAAATATAATATTTTACTTGTTCATGAACCAGATATTATTAAAACATTTAATTATAAAGATTATGATTTAATCCTAGCTGGACACTCTCATGGTGGTCAGGTTAGATTACCATTAATTGGAGCTTTAAAATATAATCGTGGAGCTAAAAAATATCATAATGAATATTATAATTTAAAAAATACCGATTTATATATATCTAGTGGTATTGGTACATCACGTTTAAATTTAAGATTAAATAATAAACCTTCTATTTCTTTATATCGTTTAGTAAATAAATAAAACCTAGTTATTGAACTTGTCAATAAAAAGTAGACACAAAAAGTTCTAATTAAACCCTGATTGAATTTTATACTCAATTGGGGTTTTATAATTTAAAGCATAACTTGGACGTAAATAATTATTATCATAAACAATTTCATCAATAAATTCTTGAACTGTGTTATAATTGTTTATGTCAAAATCAATATACATTTCTTTTTTAATCCAGCCGTTTTTAGATTCAATTACTGGATTATCTGTTGGTGTACCAGCTCTAGACATAGATCTGGTTATGGTGAAGAAATTGAATATATTGTTGAATGACACTGAGGAATATACTGAACCTTGATCAGTGTGAACGATTGTTTCTAGGTCTTTATATCCTCTTTTTATTTTATTATTTAACATATTGTTCAATGCTTCTCTATGATTTATAATACCATTCCCATGCATTGAATCTCTTACATCATATCCAACTATTTCATTATTAAATATATCTAAATAAAAAGTCCAATCATATTTCTTTTTCTTAAACCAAAATGTAGTCGTATCTGATACTATTTTTTCAAATGGTCTAGATGTGTTCCAATTGCCACATATTTGATTTGAATATTTAATAGATTCTTCTCCAGGCTTCTTATATTTATAGTGTTTAGCTTTTGATTTAATATTTAATATTTTACATACCTTATGAACTAAATTATCTGATACAACCCAACCAATTTCACGTCTTATTATTGCATTAATTCTATGATATCCATAACTTGGTTTTCTTTTGTGAATGTCTTTGATTAATTCGCCTAAATCTTTGCGATTAATTTCATATTGATTTAATACATTTTTATTTTTTAACCATTTATAATATCCACTTCTAGATACTTTTATTATTAAACACAATGATTTAATATTATATTCCTTACTTAAATTCTCAATTATTTCATATTTTATTTGTGTTACTTCGTGAATTTTACAATTGTACCATCTCCTTTCATTAGGTATCCTTTTTTTAATAATTCATTCTCAATTCTTAATTTCATATTTTCGTATTCTAATTCTTCTTCTTTTGTTAATATTTTTCTTCTTGAATACTTCATTAAAGGGTTACCTGGCTTTTTCTTATTTACTAATGCATTTTCCCCATGCTTAACATAAAGTTTTACCCAATGTCTAATCATACCTGTTGATGAAATACTTTCTTCTTTTGCCACTTGATAACTTGATTTACCTTCATCAACAATCTTTTTGACTATTCTTAATTTTTCTTCTTTTGACCAATGTTTAAATTTTTGACCTTTACTTGCCATTTTTTATCATCTCCTTATATAAATTATATCAAAGAAAAAAGTAAACAGTTTTTTTCTGTCTACTTTTATCTTACAACTTCA
>JAFXPU010000010.1 GCA_017527675.1 Bacilli bacterium | reverse complement strand
TTAATAATTGTTCAAGTTTAACAAGTTTAGATTTAGGAGATAAATTTAATCCTATTAAAATAAATAGTTTGAGCGGTTTCTTTAGCGGCCTAACTAATCTAGAAAGTCTTAATTTAGGAGATAATTTTGATACAAGCAATATAAAATATATGGATTCTATGTTTAATGGCTGTAGTTCTTTAACAAGTCTAGATTTAGGCGAAAAATTTGATACAAGCAATGTAACAAATATGAGTTCTATGTTCTATAATTGTTCAAGTTTAACAAGTTTAGATTTAAGCGAAAAATTTGATACAAGCAATGTAACAAATATGTCATATATGTTCTATAATTGTTCAAGTTTAACAAGCCTAGATGTTAGTTCATTCATTACAAATAAAGTAGAATCTATGCATAATATGTTTGCTAAATGTAGCAATTTACAAACAATATATGCATCAAATCACTTTGTTATTAATTATGATGTTGACGATAGTAATTTTAATCGTATGTTTTATGATGATATTAAATTAGTAGGTGGAGCTGGTACAACTTACTCTTCTAGCTATTATGATAGTACTAGAGCTAAAATTGATAGAGGATATTATAATCCAGGATACTTTACTGCAGGATTAGAAGAAGTAGAATTAAAATTTAATCCAGCTGGTGGAACAGTAAATATTGAATCAAAAATGGTTGATAAAGGTTTATCTGTTGGAAGTTTACCAATAGCAGAAAAAGATGGTTTAGATTTTGCTGGTTGGTATACAGATGTTGTAGATGGAACTCCGATAGATGAAGATTACGTAATTGATAAAGATACAACTGTTTATGCTCATTGGGTTCAATCAGATTTAATAACACATATTGATAAAAATAACAACGATATTATTGATGAAGGCGACGAAATGAGAATAGGCGCTGAGGAATTCTATGTTGTATCTGGAGGCTATGAAGTTACTCTATTAACTAAATATAATCTTGATGTAAATAATAGACAATCAAAGAGGGGTTATATAAAAACAAGTTATACAGATAGTATATATTGGGATGATTATGAAACTGCTTCAAGTACAAGTACAAGTACAAGTGATGTGTGTGACAATAGTTATGATAATAGTGAATATGATTTTGATTTAGTAAATTATTATAATTATGATGAATATTCTTCCCGTTATGGATACTATGTATATAGAACAAAAAATAATGATGATACTTATAATTATTTATATGATACTATTAATAATTACAAATCACATTTAATTGATGATAAAGGTATTAATGTTGAAGATGTTAGACTAATGTCACTTGGTGATATAAGTGGAACAAGTTGTAATTATGGTAATTGCCCAGAATATCTGAAAGAACAAAATTTCTGGTTAGGAACAACAACTGCTCGTATTAGAGAAAACTCTTATTATGTTGATGATTGCGATTCTTATCATTATCATTATTATATAGATGATGAATATTATGTATATGCAATATCAAAAGAAAATGGTCTTGGATACGCTGAATATTATGCTAATTATTATGGTATTAGACCAGTTGTAATCATAAAGGAAGAAGATTTAGTAGAATCACATACAGTAAGTTTTGAAACAAATGGAGCAGGTTCAATCAATGATATTTCTGTTCTTCACGGACATACAGTAGGTACTATGCCAAATAGTCCAACAAAAGATAATATGAAATTTGTTGGTTGGTATGAAGATCCAAACTTTGTAACTAAGTTTACTAAAAATAAACATATAACAAAGGATATTACTTTATATGCTAAGTATGTTGATTGGTGTAAAACATTTAGTACTGATTCATGGTCAACAATTAAAACTAATATAGATGCTGATCCAAGTTATTATGGCTATGGATGTGAAAAAAATATTAGTATTGATATGGATGATAATGGAACGCCAGAAACATATATTGTAAGAATAGCTAACACATCAACATCTAATACTTGTATTACAAATGAAAATTATTCACAAACAGCATGTGGAGTAGTAATAGAATTTGTTACTCCAGTTACACTTAAAAAGTATAATTCAACAAATACAACTGAAGGTGGATGGAAAGAAAGTGAATTGGTAACTTGGTTAAATAGCGATTTCTATAACAAATTACCAAGTGATGTAAAAAGTGTAATAAAACCAACTTATCCAATAGTGTCAGCTAGCAGCAAAAATATTACTGGAACAGATACTGATAAAAACAAAATTTATTTGTTATCAAGAATAGATATAAGTGAAAATACTGGTAATGGTTCTAATTTAGACTATTATAAGGAAATCGATGAATATACTGGTAGAGTAAATAGCAAAGGAAAGAAATATAATAATTCTTATGTTAGTTGGTGGTTGCGTGATGTATATGAATATAGTTCTGGATATGCTTACTATGTTACATCTAATTATTATTATAGTTGGAATTCACAAACAAACAGTTATGCTATTGCTCCAGCATTCCGTATTGGAACTCCATCATATTTTGTAAATTTTGATACAGATGGTGGATCATCAGTAACAAGACAATTAGTAGTTAGTGGTGGTACAGCAACAAGACCTGAAGAAATACCAGAAAAAACTATGCTTGAATTTGATGATTGGTATACAGATGAAACATATGAAACTAAGTTTGATTTTGATAATACAACAATTACAGCTGATACAACAATATATGCTAAATATAAAACAGATGGTGTATGTAAATCATTCTTATATGATTCATGGGATACAATTAATGCAAATGTAGCAAGTGATCTTAATTATTATGCAGTAGGCTGTGAAAAAACTGTAAAAATTGATATGGATGGAGATGGTATTTCAGAAAGATATACTGTAAGAATATCAAACACATCAACTCCAGAAGTATGTAGTACAGAAGGATATTCACAAACAGCATGTGGAGTAGTAATAGAATTTATAACTCCAGTTGCAAGTAGGAAAATGAATTCAACAAATACAAATGTAGGTGGTTGGAAAGAGACTGAATTGGTAACTTGGTTAAATAGTGATTTCTATAACAAATTACCAAATGGTTTGAAAAATTCTATTATACCAACATATCCAATAGTATCTGGTAGTGGATCAGGTCGTGTATCAGATAATATAACATCTGAAGATACTGATAAAAATAAAATATATTTATTATCAGGAAGAGAAGTCGGTTTTGATCATTATCGTGATAATAAGAAAAATATTGAAACAGATACAAGAACTTTAGATTACTATACTAATGCAACTGATGATTTAAGAGTAAAATCATCAAGTTGGTGGTTACGTACAGCATATTCATCAAGCTCTTATGGTTATCTTGTCGTTAGTAGTCGTGGTTATGATACTTCGTATTATGCCCCAGATGCAGTGAACGTTACTCCAGCATTCCGTATAGGCGCAACTAGTTAATAATCAGTTAAGTTAATATAAAAAATAATAGGTCAAAACGAAAGTTTTGATCTATTTTTTGTACATTTATGTATTTAGGAAAAATAGGCACATATATTATGATATATAAAGTTAAATAGACTAGATTATTTTTTTGCTTTGTTCTTTAAAATGCTATGATATAATAAATATAGGAGTGATAATAAATGAAAAAGAAATTATTTGTAGGTTTATTTGCGTTTGTACTATGTATTCTAGTAGTAGGATGTGGTAGTAAAGCATCTAAAAATGAAAATAAGAAAAAGACTAAAGAAGAAGAAAAAATAAAAATTGTTAAAGCAGAAACTAGTAAAATTAAATATGAAGAATTTGATAATGGTTTGATAAAATTACAAATACCTAAAGGGTGGAAAGTATATATACCTAAAGTTGTAACATATTCTGGTTATTCTTTTAGAGTATATAATCCAGAAAATCCTGATATTGGTTATATGTTTTCTTTATGTACATCAGGATTTCCTAAATCTGAAGCAGATAGAGCTTATTTTTATAGTTTATATCCTGCTGCTATATTTGGTCAACTTTCTGCTGTTGATCCACATACAACTGAGGGATATTATAATGCATGGGCACATAATGCTAAATTAGCTAATGAAAGCCAATTAGGAGAAGATTTCTTCATTGTTACTACTGATTGGGAAATGGTTGAAAATTTAGGTAAAGGTCCATTTGGAGGAGATATTTTAAGAGGAACATATTTAAACTCTAATGGTGAAAAAATGCAAGGTTTATTTACAGCAACTGTTGTAGAATCAGGTATTGATATATTATTAGGTCTTAATATTGAACCTTTAAAATCATATCATAATATTATTTTACATGCCCCAGATGCTGATTTTAATGAATGGGTAAGTATTTTGGATTATTCTATTAGTACTCTTGAATTTTCCGATGCTTTTATAAGTGGATTTTTAAAAGAAGAGGCAAGTGAAGTTGCAGCTGTTAAAGCTAATGCTAAAATATATGATGAAATTTCTGATATGATTATGGATTCTTGGAATAAAAGAAGTAATTCATATGATATTATTAGTCAAAAGCAAAGTGATGCTACATTAGGCTATGAAAGAGTATATGATGTTGAAACAGGAGATGTATATAGAGCTTATAACGGCTTTACTGATGGTTACAATGGAAGTAAATATCAAACTGTAACTGATGATATGTATACATTAACGATAAGTGGATATATTGAAAAATAATTGATTAGGAGGAAATATGAAAAAATTATTTGGAGGAATTAATTTAACTTGGCCAAAATTATTTGGCATTAGTATTGCAATAGGAATTTATACATCTATTATGGCTATGATTCCAGCATTAAAATATACATCTTTTCATGATTTAACAGCTACATTTGAGGTATGGATATTCTTTGGTATATTTATTATTATGAATAGTAAATCAGCTGTTGATTCAGCTTTAAAATGTTTTATTTTCTTTTTAATAAGTCAACCATTGGTTTACTTGATTCAAGATGTTATAACTCATGATAATTTATTTGATAGATATTATAACTACTGGTTCATGTGGACAGTAGCATGTGTTCCAATGGGCTTTATTGGTTACTATATGAAAAAAGATAAATGGTATGGTTTAGTTATATTAACACCAATGCTATTATTTTTAGGAATTCAATTTAGTTTATATTTATCTGAAACAGTGTTTTCATTCCCATTTCATATATTAACAACTATTTTTTGTGTAGTTACTTTAATTATTTATCCATTATTTATATTTAATAACAAGAAAATAAGAATAACTGGAACAATAATTAGTTCAATAATTATTGTAGCTGTTGTAGCTATTGTTATTGCAAAACCACCAGTATATAGTACAAATATTTTATCTAGTGGTGAAAAATATCAATTTGATAATACCTATAAAGTGTATTTAAAAGATAGTAAATATGGCTCATTAAATATTAGATATGATGAAGGTATTGAAACTTGGATGATACATGCTGAATTTAAACATGCAGGTAAAACAGAAGTTATTTTAGAATCACCAAATGGTGAAAAAATTGAATTTAAAATTACAATTAAAAGAGATACTTATAGAATTAAAGAAAAAAAATAAACTCAACTACCAGTTCGTGTTAATTTATACAAATATATAGTATATTAAGAACATGAGAGGAGATACCATATGGATTTAATTAAGATTGGTAAATTTATTAGTTCAAAAAGAAAAAAATATTACACAAAGTGAATTAGCAGAAAAGTTATTTATAACTGATAGAGCTATTTCAAAATTGGAAAATGGTATTTGTATGCCAGATGTTGGAACAATGCCTGAGCTTTGTAAAATATTAGATATTACCATTAATGATTTATTCAGTGGTGAAGTGGTAGATATGAAAGAAAATGAAAAAAAATTAGAAAATAACTTATTAGAAATGGCAAGACTAAAAGAGGAAAAAGATAAACAATTATTAACTTTAGAATATGTAATTGGTTTTACATCATCTATAACATTTTTAGTATTAATATTTGTAGCATCATATATAGAAATGGATACATGGTTAAGAATAGTTCTAATTGTATTAGGTTCTGTTATCTTTATCTTTGGTATGTATCATGCTATAAAGATAGAACAAGTTGCCGGATATTATGAATGTTCAAGATGTCATCATAAATATGTTCCAACATATCAAAGTGTTTTATGGGCGCAACATATGGGTAGAACAAGAAAAATGAGATGTCCAAAATGTGGTGAAAAATCATGGCAAAAGAAAGTACTTAAATAAACAGGTTTTTATACCTGTTTTTATTAATTTACCTTGAAAAAAATTGTTAAATAGATTATAATAATTAACATTTCAAAGGAGATGATACTATGAAAAAATTAGATAAAAATGTTAAATATGTTCTAATTCTTAGTGCATCAATCCTTACTATTACAGCCTTTCACAAAGAATATGAATATCATCCTGAATATGAAATATTATCAAATGATGATGCTTATGCTAAATACTCAAATGGAAATGTCTATATAGGAAATGAAGAGTATCTAGCAAACTTGCAAGTTAATGATAATGATATTTTAGTTCTTGATGAGAGAATGACTAATAATAATATTAAAATATATGATTCATATAAAATTGATGATGCGGATATGCGTAACGAAATTATCTGCATTATTGATGAATATGAAAGACAAAATCCCACTGACTGGGATAGATCGGTTGAATCAATGAGATGTGAATGGGCTGTTCATAACTTCTTTTATGATTTGAATTTTAAAAAGAGTAGTACAACAGATGTTGATTTTGAAAATGATGAAGAAAATAGATATAAAAGTAAAGTATTAACAAGATATTTTTATTAGGATGGAGTTGAATATAATGAATTTAAACATGACTGAATTTACTTATACTGATGGATGAGAAAAAGAAGAATTATTTAATTACAATGGAAAGGAACTTAAGGTTAGATTATTTTTTGAATCTTATAATGAAGAAGATATAAATGATAAGCAAAAAGAAGCGTATCTAAAATATACTAGTAATTATAATGAAGATTTAATTGCAAAATCATTACTTGAATATTATTTAAATAATTATGATTATATTAAAGCACATAATGACATTCCAACAATTGCATTAAAAGAGAATATTGATGAAAATGTTGTAAAGAAATTAATTAAAATTAGAACAATTTACTTTGCACAAGATGGGACATATGGTTTATTGTGTGATTGCGGATGGGATATTGAACATGGTATTGCTATTATTTTATCATCAGATAAACCCTTAATAACAGATCAAGATGAACTAATATAATATTATTCTAAAAATAAAAGTGCCTTTTAAGGCATTTTTTGTTTAAAATATGTTATAATTTGTTTATAAGATTAAATCATTTTATGGGGGATGATTAAATTGTCAAATAAAGAACAATTGAATATAAGTGATTCTTCATTTTTATTTGAACAAATTAATTATGAAACTTTAATTCAATCATTGAGTCCTATTGTACTTCTTTATGCAACTAATAGAGTATATCATGATTATATGTTACAAAAAGAAACTAAACCTAAGTATGTAAAAATTAATGATAATTTTGAAGTTGAAGCCAAAAATAAAATGGTTGATTTAAAGAAAATAGCTGCCCAAAAATATAATTATGCTATTATGGAATTTGTTAGAGTAATGAATAACAAAATTCCTAAAGAAAATTTAAATAATTTTTATAATAATATTAATGAATTAAAAATAAAAGACAATTGTTTTTCAATCAAGAATAGTGTATTTGCTGATTATGATGTAAAAAGAAATAGTATTCGTTTATTTCGAAATGACTTTTTTACTGTTGTCTATCATGAACTATTACATATGGCTAGTTCTAATTATAAAAATAAAATTAGATATTCCGGTTTTAGACAAACTAAGGGAAGCAATAGTATAGGTGAAGGAATAAATGAAGGGTATACTCAACTTTTAACTGAACGCTATTTTGGTCATGTTAATGAGTTAAAGGGTATCTATGAGTATGAAATGCATATGGCTAAAAAATTAGAGGAAATAGTAGGCCAAAGAAAAATGGAGAATATGTATTTTAATGCTAATTTAAAAAAATTAGTTATGGAACTATCTAATTATTCTTCTGAAGATGATATTAAAAAATTTATTGCTAATGTTGATTTTATAAATGTTCATATAAAGAATACAAATCCAACACCACTTCTCAAAAATTTATTAGCAAGAAGTATAAAAGAGACAAACTACTATCTATTTGAAACATATCTTACTAAGCTAAAATATAAATTAGATAATAATGAAATTGATAGTGAATTATGTCAAAAATTAGTGACTGAATTTGCACTTTCTTTAGGTAATACTGCCAAAGTTGGTAGTATTAAGTATGAGACATTGAGTGTTGATTATATTACAGAAACAATTAGTCAAATTTTAAATAATAATGAAAAAAAACAGGTGACAAAATATGCAAAAAATAATCCAAAAGTATAAAGAAATAATTTTATATTTAATATTTGGTGTTTTAACAACACTAATTAGTCTAGCAACATATTATTTGCTAGTTTATACAGTTTTAGATCCAAATAAAGCTTTAGAACTTCAAATTGCTAATATTGTAAGTTGGTGTACTGGTGTTACTTTTGCTTATGTTACTAATCGCAAATACGTATTCGAAAGTAAAAACAAAAATAAATTAAAAGAATCAATACGTTTTATTGCATCACGTTTAATAACATTGTTTATGGATATGGCAATAATGTTTGTTGGTGTAACTATGATGCATGGTAACGATAAAATTATTAAAATAATATCTCAAATAGTTATTATTATTGCTAATTATTTGTTTTCAAAATTATTAGTATTTAACAAGAAGGTGAAATAATGAAAAAAATATCAATTGTTATTCCTTGTTATAATGAGGAAGAAGCTATTCCATATTACTATGATGTTATGCAAGCTGTGGTTAAAAAGATGTCTAAAAAAAGCACATTTGAATTTATCTTTGTTAATGATGGTTCAACAGATAATACCTTAGGTGAACTTCGTACTTTAGCTAAAAAAGACAAAAGCGTTAGATATATTTCCTTTTCTCGTAATTTTGGAAAAGAAGCTGGAATATATGCTGGTTTAGAAGCTTCAACAGGTGATTATATCACAACAATGGATGTTGATTTACAAGATCCACCTGAATTATTAGAAGAAATGTTTGATACACTTGAAACTGGTCAGTATGATTGTTGTGCTACTAGGAGTACTAATCGTAAAGGATATTCTTTTTTTAGAAAAATATTTACTAAATGGTTTTATAAGATTATTGGTAAAATGTCTAAAACTGAAATGGTACCAGGTGCCCGTGATTATCGTTTAATGACTCGTCAAATGGTTGATGCTATTTTATCAATGAAAGAATATAACCGTTATTCAAAAGGACTATTCAGTTTTGTTGGTTTTAACACAAAATGGATTGAGTTTAAAATAGAAGAACGTAAAAAAGGAAAATCAAAATTTGGTTTTTGGAAATTACTTTCATATGCTATTGAAGGAATTGTGGCATTCTCAACTGCTCCATTAGTCATAAGTGCTTTTATTGGTTTATTATTATGTTTCTTATCATTTGTTTTAATAATAATTATTATTGTTAAAACATTGGTATGGGGAGATCCTGTTACAGGTTGGCCAAGTTTAGTATGTATTATTTTCTTTGTTAGTGGTATTCAGCTATTCTGTATAGGAATAATTGGACAATACTTAGCTAAAACATATCTTGAAACAAAAAATAGACCAGTTTATATTGTTAAAGAAACAGAAAAAGATTTGAAATAATAATCTTTTTTTTATATAATTAAATAGGTGATAAAATGAAGAATGTCTTTAAACATAGTGCTATATTTTTACTATTTTATCTATGTATGATTGTGGTAGTAACAACACTACTTTACTTTGTTCATATAAGTATAAGTTGTTATTATTTACCTATAATTGGTCTTATAAGTGGTATAAGTTATTATTTTATTTCTAAAAAAGAACTATTACTAAAAGATTATTTTAAAGTATTATTAATAGCCTTAATAGTTATGATTATAAGTATGGTAGTAGCATCATTTACTTTTGATCGCAGTTCTGATGGTAATACCTATCATAAAGATGCTGTTGGTGTTTTGAAAGAAGGATTTAATCCAGTATATAGTGAAAGCAAGAATTTTATTATTAAAAGAGATAGTGATGATAAATTAACCAATTATTCCATTTGGACAGATCATTATGCTAAAGCTAATTGGATAATGGGTGCTAATTTCTATAGTATAACAGGTAATATTGAATCAGGTAAGGCTATGAATTTTATTAGCATATATATTGTTTTTGTTATAATTTTTATAGGTCTTGCAAGCCTTCTAAGTTGGCAAAAAAGTTTAGCAATAAGTTTAATAACGGTTATAAATCCAATAACTGCATCACAAATGTTTACTTATTATAATGATCAGTTAGTATGCTTATATTTATTTTTAGCTATATTTATGTTGTTTAAATTAACAAAAAATATAAAAGATAAGGAAGCATGGTTTATTTATATTTTATCGTTTGTATTATTAACTAATACTAAATTTAATGGATTAGGTTATATAATGATATTTAGTTTTATTTTTGTTTTAAAATATTTATATAATTCTTATAAAGATAAATGTTTTATGCCTATATTTAAACAATTATGTTTAATTTTTATACCATTATTTATATTTAGTTTTGTAATAGTTGGATATCCTACATATGTTAAAAATACAATTGATCATCAAAACCCATTTTTTCCACTATATGATGATAATGGTGAAGATATAATTACTGCACAGGAACCTAAAAAGTTTGTTAAAATGAACAATATATCTAAATTATTCTATGGTACTTTTTCTCGTGCTAACAATTTAAGAGATAATGATAAAACTGATATTAAAATACCATTTACTGTTTATAAAAGCGAAATTAAACCGGCTATGAGTAATGATTTAAGAATTAGTGGTTGGGGTATTTGGTTTAGTGGAATATTAATTATAAGTCTTATTATTCTAATTGTTTATTTTAAAAACTATAAAACAGAAGATTATATTTTTATTGCTCTATCTACTACTTTATTGCTACTAGTTATTATGAGTGAATCTTGGTGGGCTAGATATTCACCATATTTCTATTTATTTATTATTTTAAGTTTATATATATTACTTAATCATTGCAAAAGTAAAACTATTAAAACTGTATATGTATTATTAATATGCATTAATACTTTAATACCATTACTTGGTAATAGTTATTATACTTTAACAAATAGTTTTAAAATAAGAAAAGATTTAAACAATTTAAAAAACAAAACAATTGTTATTAAAAATGATAATCCATATAATGGTATATTTTATAATTTAAAAGATTTTGATATTGATTATACCTTTGGTAATATTGAAGGAGAAAAATTATATTATAATTATTTAGACTATGAAATTAAAAAATAATTATTTGACTAAATAATTATTAAGTGATAAACTATAGTTAGTTTTAAATCAGTGATTTGGAGAAGTAAATATTTTTAAAGTTTATAGAAAGCAACTGGTTGATGGAAAGTTGTAATGGTAAAATATTGAATGGACCAATGAGAGCTTTTCAGAAATTTATAAAGTATGAAAAGACGGGAATTCTACCCGTTATAAAAGAACATATATGATGGTATATGAAATAATAATTAGGTGGCGCAAGTACTCTTGTCCTTTTTAGGATGAGAGTTTTTTTATTTATAAGGAGATGATATTATGAAACGATGGTGTTTAAAATAATAATCATTGATTTAAAACGAAGTAGAAAGAAGGTTTAAAATGAAAAATATAATATTAACAGGTGATAGACCAACTGGAAATCTACACGTTGGTCATTATGTAGGTTCTTTAAGAACTAGAGTAGAAATGCAAAATAATTCAAATTATGATAAATTTATTGTTTTGATTGCTGACGCACAGGCTTTAACAGATAATTCAGGTAATCCTCAAAAAGTAAGAGATAATGTTATGGAGGTAATGCTTGATTATATTGCAGTTGGTTTAGATCCTAAAAAAGTAATTTTTGCTATTCAATCCGAGATAACTGCTTTACCAGAATTAACTGCATATTACATGAATTTAGTAACTTTACCTCGTGTACTTCGTAATCCAACAGTTAAAAGTGAAGTAAAAATGCGTGGTTATGGTAAAAGTGAAGAATGTGGTATTCCAGTTGGTTTTGCTAATTATCCTATTAGTCAGGCAGCGGATATTACAGCTTTTAAAGCTAACTTAATTCCTGTCGGTGAAGATCAGGAACCAATGCTTGAACAAACAAGAGAAATTGTTAAAAGTTTTAATAGAATATATGGAAAAGAAGTATTAGTTTCTTGTAAATCATGTTTACCAGAAAATGAAATATGTAATCGTTTACCAGGTTTAGATGGTAATGCCAAAATGAGTAAATCTTTAAATAACTGCATTTATTTGTCAGATAGTCCTGAGATAATTAAAAAGAAAGTTAATTCTATAGCAACTTTCCCAAGAGCATTAGAAGAACCAGGCATCCTAGAAAATAACATATTATTTACTTATCTTGAAGCATTTGCTAATGATGAACATTTTGTTAAATACTATCCAGAATTTAAAAATTTAGACGAATTAAAAAAGGCATATCAACAAGGTGGTCTTGGTGATGGACGTATTAAGAAATTTTTAAATGATGTATTACAAGATGTCTTATTACCAATTAGAACTAAAAGAGAGGAAGCAGCTAAAAATATTAAGTATTTGCTAGATGTCTTAAAAGAGGGTACAAAAGAAGCAAATGCAATAGCTAATCAAACATTAGCTGAAGTTAAAGAAGCTATGGGTATTAATTATTTTGTAGATAATAAATTTGAAGAAGAAGTTTTAAAAAAATACAACTAAAAACTCATTAATATGAGTTTTTTTGTGTTATAATATAAGCGTGGAGAAGATATTATGGAAATAATTGAATATGAAGATAAATATTTAGATGCTGTACGTGATTTATTAACTGAACTAAGTGATTATATTGTTTCTATTGATAAAGATAATTTAGAACAAACTCATGAAGAATACTGGGAGAAAATGGCCTTAGTTGATTTAAAAGATGTTAATGATAATAATGGTAAATGTTATTTGGCTATAGATGATAATAAAGTTGTTGGTTTAATAATGGGAATTATACCTCTTTATAGTGATGTTGATTATTTAGATTACAAATGTCCTAAACGAGGGAGAATAACTGAGCTAATCGTATCTAAAAATACTCGTGCTAAAGGTGTAGGAAGTATGTTAATGGAAAAAATGCAAGAATATTTTAAATCATTAGGTTGTGAATATGTTTTAGTTGATGTATTTGCATATAATGATTTAGCAATTGATTTTTATCATAAAAAAGGTTATCATGCAAGAATGCATACAGATATTAAGAAATTGTAGGTAATATTATGATAAATGAACAATTAAAAAAGTATATAGAAGAAAATATTTTTCCATAATATCAAAAAAATGATGAGGGACATAATATAGATCATATTAACTATGTAATTAATAGAAGTTTAAAATTTGCTTCAACTATTCCAGATATAGATTACGATATGGTCTATACAATAGCTGCATACCATGATATAGTTCATTCAATTGATGCTAAAAATCATGAAAGATTGTCTGCTGAAATCTTAAAAAACGATTTAAATTTAAAAGAATTCTTTGATGATGATAAAATAAATACTATGTCAGAAGCTGTATATGATCATCGTGCTTCAATGGAAGGTGAACCTAGAAGTATTTATGGAAAAATTGTTTCTTCAGCTGATCAAAATACAATAGTTAATAATCCGTTTAAAAGAACATATGCATATCGTTTAAAGCATTGTCCTAATGATTCACTAGAAGAAATTATAGAAGATTCAAGACAACATATTCTTGATAAATATGGTAATAATGGATATGCCACTGAAAAAATGTACTTTGAAGATGAAGATTTTAAAAAATTTAAAGAAGAAATAACTAATTTAGCTAGTAATAAAGAATTATTTAGGAAAAAATATTTGGAAATAAATGGTTTGAATAATAAGCAAATATAATAAGTAATATAAAAACAAGATAATTGTTAAAGTTATCTTGTTTTTATTCCTTTTTTTACTTATTTTTGATATAATTTTATTGAGATGAAGTTTATGAAAAAAATAATTATATATACAATTACCATAGTTGTTTCATTTGCTTTAGTTTTTTGTTCACTATTATTATGGAATAGATATAAAGCAAATAAAATGATAAAAAATTTTGATAAAGCATTTGCTTCAAAGGAAATAAAAATGATTTTCTATGGACGCAAAACATGTTATTTTTGTCAATTACAAAAACCTATTTTAAAAAATATTAGTAAGGATTATGAAATTGATTATCTTGATATAGATGGTGACTTATTAAGCAAAAAACAAAAACAACATATTATAGATGCTTTAGGTGTTGAAGGTTCAACTCCAGTAACAGCAATTGTTCAAAATAAAAAAGTATTAGCTGTTCATGTTGGCTATTTAGATGGAAAAGAATATGTTGATTTTTTACGTGAAGCCAAAATGCTACCTAAAGATGCCGTTTATAAGCAAGAAAAATATTTAAATCATATAGATTATGATGAATTTAAAACATTAGAAGATGGTATACTAGTTTTAGGTGCAAATGCTGATCAAGATTGTATTGATTTGAGAATTAGCCTTAATAATATATCTAAAAAATTAGGAATTAAAATTAATTATTTTAATTTAAGTACAACTACTAAAGATGAATTTTATGATGTTGTAAATGATTTGAATTATATGAATAATAAAAAATATGAAATAGTAGATGAAAATGGTCAAATAATTTTTCCATTAATATATATTATTAAAGATAGTAAAATCGTCGCTATTATTGACGAAAAAGATGAGGCAAAAATCGAAAAAGCATTAAAAAAATATATGAAATAGGGGTATCATATGAATTGTTTAAAGTGTGGCTCAAAAAACTTGGATGAAAAAATGATTTGTTTGGATTGTGGAAATGATAATCATAAAGGAAATCATATTGATATTGATGATGTAAGACCTAAGGTAAAAAATCATCATAATTTTGAGCGTGCACGTAAAGTAGTGCTTATGTTCATTTTATTTATAGTAATTATGACTATAGCTTTTGGAGCAACAATATTAGTCTATTTTATAAAAGAAAAATCAAATGTTAGAGTAATCGATGAATTTAATAATTATAGTAAAAATAGTAGTGTTTATGTTCTTTATATGGGCAATGATTCAGCTTATGCTGATGAATTAAAAATATATCAAAAATACTATGAATTTGATTATCAAAAAATAAATGTTGGCCGTTTGACAATAAAAAACACTAAGAGATTTAAAGATAAATTTAAATTAAATAAGTTAAAAAACAGCATAATTATTTATAAAAAAGGAAATTTAGTTGCTGCTGAAAATGTTACTAATATAGATGAAATGAATAACATATTAAAAGATAATAAAGTAATTCCAACAGTAATTGAGGATCCAACCAATGAAAAAGAATTGATTAATAACACCTTAAGTGGTGAAGAAGATACTTTAATATATGTTTCATTTGTTAATAATGATTTAGTAAAAGAGAAAAGTGATGCTTTAAAAGCTCAATGCGATGAATATAAAATAAAATATCAATTTATAAGAGGTTATATTTTTTCTGAAAAACAGATACTAAATTATATGAATCAATTTAATTATTCGTCTATAAAAAATGAATTAATTGTTATTTTAGAAAATAAAAAAGTTAAGAAAATCATTGAGTTTGATAGTTTGTACTATGTTGATTATATTGAAATATTTAAAAATTATGATATAATAAATAGCATAAGTGATTACCTTAAATATATTAATATTAATGATTTTAATGAACTTATTAAAACAGATGAAAAAAATATATTTGTTTTTGGCGATAGTAAATGCAAATATTGTGATAGTTTAAAATATACTTTAGGTAGTATAGCTAAAGAAAAAAATATTGCAATTTATTATATTGATTTACCTGATGATGCTAATTTAGCTGATAGTTTAAAATCATTAGAATATGAAGGTAATTATACATATCCATTAACTATTATTGTTGAAAACAAGAAAATATTAGATTATGTTATTGGAGATTCAGAAAAAGATTATTATATAAATTTATTTACCAAAGATGGAATCATTAGATAGGAGTGATTTTATGTATAGCAATATTTATGAAATGCTAATTAAACAAAAACAAAAATTTCATGGTACTGTATCATGGAGATTAAAATCTCATGCTAAAGTATTACAAAAACATTTGAATGCTGATGAGGATGTTTTATATGCCTTTAGTGGTCAAAAGAATTTTTCATCATTAAATATTTTTAATACATATGCTGTTATTTTAACAAATAAAAGAATAATGATTGCTCAAAAACGTTTGTTCTTTGGTTATTTCTTTTTATCAATAACTCCTGAAATGTTTAATGATATAACTATTAAGTGTGGTATTTTCTGGGCTAGGGTAAATATTGATACAATTAAAGAAGAGGTTACATTATCTAATATTTCTAAGGCAGCTGTAACAGAAATAGAAACAACTATTACAGATTATATGATGATGGAAAAAAGAAAATATGGTTTAGCAAATAAAGAGCAAGATTAGTTGCTCTTTTTAGTAAGAGGATTATATGAAGAAAAATTATTTAAAAAATATTTTAATATTATTATTTATTATTATTATTGTTATTTGCTTTATTAAGTATTTGAGAAGGGGCCATATAGCTAAATATAAAATAAAGAATGATGGTTATACTTTTGAAATAATTGAAACAAGAACAAGAAATGAAAAAAAGGAAATTGATAATTATTATTTAGAAATATCTGTTAATAATAGTGTGTTTACTTATGAATTATTTGATGAATTTGATTCAAAACACAAAATAATAAAAAATATCTATTATTTTAGAGATAAAAATTATACTTGCGTATATCCTGTATTATATGGTAATTATAATGTGGATATTAAGTGTTTAAACGGATCAATTTATTACTATTATCATGATTTAGTTGGTAAAGATGCTAAATTGGATGAATTTGCAAATAGCCTAAAAAGATATAAATTATCTTCATACAGTGATATAGATTCCAAAGTAAAAAATGAAGCAAGTATTCGTATTTTGACAGATAATTTAGTAGATAGTCACAATGTTGCTATTACAACTTTAAAAGGTATTTATTCAATAAATGATCATAAACAAATAAAATTATTTGAAAATGATATTTATAGTAGACCAATTAGTATAATTGCTGATGATTATTACTTAGTTGCTGATTATACTGAGAAACATCAATTTAGAACATTTACTTTAATAGATTTAAGTAATTTAAAGAAACATGAAATTAAGTCTTCTGATTATATTTCTATGAATTCATATATTCAAGGGGTCGTTGATGGATATGTTTATTTATATGATCCTGATAATGAAGTACAATATGAAGTAAATTTATCTCGTCGTAAAATATCTAAGGTTAATAATAAAAAGAATAAAGTAGACTTTTATCAGAATGGTGAGTGGAAGGAAATATCTACTGTTAAAGCTAATAATATTGCTTATTTTCCAAAGAATATAATAGTCGAGGAATTTAGTGATTATGATTTAGTTTATAAATATGGTAATAAGCAATCTGGTTTTTATTACCTATATGAAAAAGAAGATGATCATTATAAGGTATATCGTTCACCTGTTCAAAATATACATGCAATTGAATATATCTTTGATGTTAAAGATATTGATTCAATTATATATCTTGATGATTATGTATATTTTATTAATGACAATAGTATATATTACTATCATCAAACAACTGGTGTTCGCAAAATAATTGAATATGATGAACTTAAATTTAATGACAAATTAATCTATGGCGTTGTTAAAGTTAAATAATTGTATAAAAAACAAGAAAAGTCTTTATTATTATTGACTTTTTCTTTGTTTTTTAGTAAAATTTACTTTGGTACATTGATTAATCCCACATTTAGTAAGCCGTGGGAAAGCTTACTACAATGTAAAGGAGAAAGGAAATATTATGAAAAATTCATATATGCAAAAGAAAGAAGATGTAGTTAGAACTTGGTACGTAGTTGATGCTACAGGCGTTAGCTTAGGTAGATTAGCTGCTAGAGTTGCTAATATTCTTCAAGGAAAGCATAAACCAACTTACACACCACATATTGATTGCGGGGATTGTGTAATCGTTGTTAATGCTTCAAAAGTTAATTTAACAGGAAATAAGTTAAATGACAAAATCTACTATAATCATAGTGGATACACTGGTGGTTTAAGAGAAAGAACTGCTAAAGAAATGATTGAAAAATATCCAGTTGAGATGATTGAAAGAGCTGTTAAAGGAATGCTTCCTAAAACAAGACTTGGACGTCAAATGTATAAAAAATTATTTGTATACGAAGGAGAAAATCATCAACAACAAGCTCAAAAACCAGTTGAGCTAAAGATTGATTAAGGAGGATCTTAATGGGTAAAGTATTTATTGGAACAGGTAGAAGAAAATCTTCAGTAGCTCAAGTTAAAATGACTGCTGGTAAAGGTAAAATAACTGTTAATGGTAGAGATGTTAATGAATTTATGCCATATGAAACTTACGTTATGGATTTAAAACAACCTCTTGTAGCAACAAATAATGAAAATACATTTGATATTGATGTAAAAGTTACTGGTGGTGGTATGAGTGGTCAAACAGGTGCAATCCGTTTAGGTATTACTCGTGCATTACTAGAATATGATGCAGCAAATGAAGCTAATGAAGATAGCTATAGAAAAATCTTAAAGAAAGCTGGTTTAGTTACTCGTGATTCACGTGCTAAAGAACGTAAAAAACCAGGTTTAAAAGCTGCTCGTCGTGCTCCACAATTCTCAAAACGTTAATATATTTCAATTACAAAAGTCTGTTTATACAGACTTTTTTTATGATATAATGTCTATAGGTGATTTTAATGAATAAATATGAATTAGGAGCAGTTATTGGCAACTATGATAAAACATGTACAGTATTAGATACAATAGATTCTATTGCTAAAGTAGGATTTAAAAATACTTTTTTAGAGTGGTATAATGAGGATTGGCCAATCAGTCAAGAAGAACAATTAAGATATGCTAGAGAAAAAGGCTTAAATATTATCTTTGCTCATTTAGGATATCAAAATATAAATGATTTATGGATTGAAGAAAATTCAAGTATTGTTGATAGATATAAAAATGATATTAAAGTATGTGCTGATAATAATATTCCAATGGTAGTAATGCATTTAACAAGTCATAGTGTTGCTCCAATGTATAATGAAAAAGGTTTAAATAGAATAAAAGAAATATGTAATTATGCTAAATCTCTAGGTATTAAAGTAGCCTTTGAAAATACTAAAATTAAAGGATATTTAGAGTATGTATTAAGTAATATTGATTATGATAATGTTGGTGTATGTTATGATTCAGGTCATTGTCATGCTCATTTTAATGACGAATTTGATTTTAATAAATTTAAAAATAGGATATTTGCTGTCCATCTACATGATAATGATGGAAGTGCTGATCAACATCTATTACCATTTGATGGAACTATCGATTGGAATAAACTAGCTAAAGATTTAAAAGATAGTAATTATGAAGGACCATTAACTTTTGAAATTCATCATCATCGTGATTATGCTAATATGCCTTTGGATGAATTCTATCAAAAAGGTTATGAAATAGCCTTAAAAATAAAGGAAATATTTGAAAAACAATAAAATAGAACATATTGTTGATTATTTATCAAAATATTGTATGATATATGTAGTTGATTAGGGAATATTGGATATGAAAAGACAGGAATTAATTATTTAAAATCTATAAAATGTTATTTAAATGAAAAAAAACTACAACGTATAAGGATAGAAGAAATGATTTATTGAAAAAAGCTCAAAGAGATGGGTATTCTCCTGTCGAAATTGCAGCTGGTATGTATCATGGTAAAAAAAGAAAATAGTTCATACACGAACTATTTTTTGTATGATATAATTTTTATTTGAAATTGTAATACATTTATTTATATGTTATAATGAATTTGGTGATAATATGAAGAAAAAATTATTTATAGTTTTATTAGTTGTTACTGCTATGGTTGCTTTTACTGGTTGCAATAAAAAAGAGGATAAAGAAAAAAAAGCTGAAACAAGTGTAGTTATTGGTGAAAAAACATATATTGAACAACTTAGTAAAATAAAAATAGAAGGTACAAGTGATTATTTTAAAATAACAAAGAAAGTTAAAATGGAGAATCTACAAGAAGCAGATGGTGATACAACAGTTAGTTTTACTATTGGAGTACCATATGTTATAAATGTTGATGGAGTTGATTATGAAGGAACATATGTGTTAGGTGGATATAAGCAAGTATCTTTAGATAAAAATCCAAAATATACTTTTGAAGTAACTAATTTAAATGAAAACTACGAAATAGAAGTATTAATAAATAAAAAATAAGTCCATAATATGGACTTTTTCTTTATACTTAAATATGCTATAATTTTAATAGTTTGGAAGTGGAATATGTTAAGAATTAGTAATGAATGGCATGACTATGAATGTTTAGATGCTGGTAATGGTAAAAAACTTGAAAGATGGGGAAATGTTATTTTAAATAGGCCAGATCCTCAAGCTATGTGGAATGTTTTAGAAGATAAAAAATGGAATAATGCTGATGGTATTTATCATCGTTCTTCCAAGGGCGGTGGTCAGTGGGAATTTCAAACTCGTTTAGATGATTATTGGACAGTTAATTATAAAGATTTAACATTTAAAGTTAGTCCAACAAACTTCAAACATACCGGTTTATTTCCAGAACAAGCTACTAACTGGGATTTTATGTCTGAAATGATTAAGAAAGCAAATAGACCAATTAAAGTATTAAATTTATTTTCTTATACAGGAGCTGCTACTATGGCTTGTGCTAAGGCTGGAGCTTCAGTTTGTCAAGTTGATGCTTCTAAAGGTATGACTGAATGGGCTAAGGAGAATAAACATTTATGCGGTTTAGATGATGCTCCAATTCGTTTTATTGTTGATGATTGCTTAAAATTTGTTGAAAGAGAGGCTCGTCGTGGTAATAAATACGATGCCATTGTCATGGATCCACCAAGTTATGGAAGAGGCCCTAATGGTGAAGTATGGAAATTTGAAGATAATTTATATAATTTAATAAATGCTTGTTTAAAAATATTAAGTGATAAACCATTATTTTTTCTAATTAATTCTTATACCACTGGTATTTCTTCAATTGTACTCGAAAATATTTTAAAAACAACTATCTTACCACTTTATCCAAATGGAAAAATAGATACTGGTGAAGTAGGTCTTCCAATAACCCGTGATAATTTAGTATTACCTTGTGGTATATATGGTAGGTATATTGGAAATGATTAATGTTTTATATGAAGATAACCATATAATTGTGGTGGAAAAGAAGATAAATGTTCCAATATGTGAAGATGATTCACATGATTTAGATATGCTTACTATGATTAAACAATATTTAAAAGAAAAGTATAATAAACCAGGTAATGTTTATCTGGGACTTGTCCATCGTTTAGATAGACCTGTTGGGGGAATAGTTGTTTTTGCTAAAACTTCAAAAGCAGCATCAAGATTAAGTGAACAAGTAAGAAAAAAAGACTTGCAAAAAAAGTATTATGCGGTTATAATAGGTGATATTCAAAACGAGGGAATATTGAAGGATAAATTATTAAAGGATTCCAAAACGAATATTGTTAAGGTTGATGAGAAGGGAAAAGAATCTGAATTAAAATATAAAGTTATTGCTAAAAAAGAGGGAATGTCTTTAGTAGATATTAATTTAATAACAGGGCGTTCTCATCAAATTAGAGTTCAATTCAGTAGTCGTGGTTGTCCTTTATATGGCGATAATAAATACAATAAAGATGCTAAGCCAGGTGAACAAATTGCATTATTTGCTTATGAATTAAGTTTAACTCATCCTGTAACAAAGGAGAAGATAACCTTTAAACTTGATAAACCATCTAGATATCCTTTTAATATATTTTAGGTGATGTTATGAAAGATAATAGAATTGTTAATGTTGATTTTAAGGATATAAATGAAGATTATACATGTGTTGTTGAATATAATGGTCGAAAAAAGATAGTACCTAAATCTGTTATTATGAAACAAATTATTGAAAACAAACGTAATAAAACAATTAGTATTAAATCAAAGACACAATTCTTTTATGATAGATTTCGTTATGGAGGTTTTATAACTGGCGAGGATGTCTTTAAATACATTATTTTATTTCCAGGTGGAGATAAAATGATTATCAAAAATGTTTGTGAATCAGATTTATATTATGAAGAATTAGAAGCATTATCTGCTTATAGAACTAAAATTGTTTTAAAGAAAGATGAAATATATCCTGATTTTCCAAAAAAATCCGATTTTTCTTACTGCGATCCTGATAGTAAAAAAAGAAAATAAGCAACATATAATACATTAGGTGAAATATGAAAAATAAATATTTTCTATTTTCTCTAATAGTAATTATATGTTGTTTTAATTTTGTCAAAGTATCAGGTAAAACCAAACCGTTAACTGATAAAGTATTTTATTTAGATCCGGGTCATGGAGGATACTGAAAAATCCAAAAATAATAGTGAATGACTATAGATGCAAGTAAATACAAGGATTAAAGGTACTTTGAAAAGTATCTTTTTTTGTTGTGTAAAAAGAAAGGAGAAAATGATATATGAATTATGCAATATTTAGAAGTGAACCTATTATGACTACACATGACCTAGCACAAATTGGATCTCATAATCAAAGAGAAAAGAAAGCCTATAAATCTAATCCATATATAAGAGTAGAAGATAGTTATAAGAATATACAACTAGTTCCATTAAACTATAAATATGTTAAAAGATTTCACGAAATGACAAAGGAATATGAAAAACAACACAATGAAAAAATGAAAACTGAAAGAAAGGAAAGACAAAGAACTTATACACAAATGGTTAATCATTCAAGAAATTGTGTGGCAGATGAATTATTGTTTACTGCA
This sequence comes from Bacilli bacterium, assembly GCA_017527675.1. GTDB lineage: Bacteria > Bacillota_I > Bacilli_A > RF39 > UBA660 > RGIG6635. Next base: position 5,451 of record JAFXPU010000010.1, on the reverse strand, counting down.
TCACCAAAGTTTTTTGTTAATATGAGTGAAGAAGATATAATGAAATGGGCAAATACTTGTATGGAGTTTGTTTATAATGATTTGGGTTATAAGAAAGAACAAATACTTCATGCAACTATTCACATGGATGAAAAATCTCCACATGTTCATTGTGTAGTAGTTCCACTTGTTAAGAAATTAGATAATAGAACTAATACTGAAAGATGGACTATATCTAAAAAACAATATATTAAAGATAAAATCCATTTATCACAATTACAAGATAAATATCACGAAAGACTAACTGAAAAAGGATTTGATTTAGAGAGAGGAATTAAAGGTAGTGAGGCAAAACATCAAAAGACAAGAGAATTAAAGAAAACAACTAGATATTATGAAAATAAGGTTGATACAATTAACAAAGGTTTAGATAAAGCAATAAGTGATTTAGATGAAAAAATGAAATCTAATAAAAATACTATCTTTGATAAAGAATATGTAAAAGTAAAAAGAGAAACATTTGATTCTATGAACAATGTTATTAAAGAAACTAAAAAAGCAATAGAGTTTCAACCTAAAATAGAACAATTATTTAATGAAGTTGATACTTTTACTAGAAGTCATCAAACATTAGAAAAAGAAAATACTAATCTTAAAAGAGAAGTTAAAGCACTTACTACAAGAAATCAAAACTTATCAGCTGAAAATAATAAGTTAAGAAACTATATTGATGCTATACTCGAGGCAATTAAAAAGTTTTTTAGAAAGATATTACAATTTGGTAATGAATATGCCAAAGATGAAGTTACTATTGAAATAAAAGATTATTATAATAATGAAGATTTTGATATGGGAGATGTTGTTAAAATATCAAGAGGAACAACTAAACAAGATGAATTATTTGATTATGTTGATGCACCAGATTATTTAAAAGAAAGAGTTAGAGGTGTTGATGAATATGAGAAAGATTATGATAAATCTGATGATTTTGATTTAAGTAGATAAAAAAATAAAAAACACTCTTGATTTTTTTAATTGTTAGAGTGATAAATAATTAAACAGAAAATGAGATTAAACACTATTTAATCGCCCATATTTAAGTTTTAAGATAAAGTTTAATCTCTTATCTGTTCTTTGAATTAAAGTGCCTTAAATGGCAAAATATGAAAGGAGAGAACATTTATGCTATTAAGTGATAATACAGAAAAAGTTATGAATTTAGTTGATATGGTTGATGATTTAAATGGTGTTGATAAGATTAGATTAGCAATACACTTAATTGAAGAAAACAATTTTTCTACTAGTTATAATGAAAACTTCATTAAAATATTAAAGGAAGTTTTAGAACAATTAGATCCTGATTCTAAAAAAGTGATAACTAATTTTGCTAAATATAAAAGCTTATTATTTATATCAGCAAAGTATATGGAATTATCATTAGAAGAAAAGAAAAAATTTTCGGTTGAATTGTTATTTAATATCTTTGAATATGATTTTAAAAATGAAAACATAAATAATATAATTAACCAACAACTAAATGTATATGACTATTGTTATTCTTTAAATGTATTATAAAAGCGAAGATATGCTAATTAAGCATACCCTCGCTTTTTTTATTTGCTTATTTTTTTGTTCTTTGTTCTACCGACTAAATAATCCATAGAAATATTATATGTTTTACAAATAGCATAAGCATTTAAAGTGGTTATTAGATTTAATCCTGTTTCATAATGACTATATGTAGTTTGTGAAATACCACATTTATTAGCAAACTTTTGTTGAGATAAATTTAAACTATCTCTTAAATCTTTTTATCTCATACCTAATTGCTTTTTAGTTATTTTAATTTGAGTATTATATTTGGTATTCTTTCTAGTAAATCCCATTATAAAGTCTAACGAATAATCATATAGATTACAAAACTTAATCAACTTACTAAAGGGTATAGGATTATTTGCAGTTTCCCAACCAGATATAGTTTTTCTACTAACACCAAATACAAAACCTAGTTCTTCTTGCGTCATTTCTAATTCTTCTCTAGCATACTTTAAATTGTTATCTATCATATACTTATCACCTAATAATAATTTTCCCATTAAATTAAGTTTTAACCTCGAATGTCTGACAAATAGGTTGAAAAAGATATATAATGATAATGGTAAGTTTAGGATTTTTGAAAAGGAGCTATGAATATGAAAATTAAAAATATAGATTATGTACAAAAAATAACAAGTAAAATGACATCAAGTTTAAGCCAAATAGTAAAAATACAAGAATATGATTTAGATGGCTTAACAATGATTATTCATGATTTAAAGAAGGAAGAAAAAGAGTCAGTAATAGAAGAAATAATAAATAATCAACTAAATGAATTGAAATCAAAACCTGAAGAAAAAATTAGAAAAGTATTTAGACAAGTTGATGAAATAACAGATTATTTTATTAAGTATTATTCAGATGACTCTGATATTGTTTCTGAATCAGATGATATTGCTAATGATTTACTATTTAAAGCATTAGGAAAAAATGAAAGAGTATTAGAACTTCCAATAAATATATCTTATATAAAAAATTATTGTTTATCTTCTAATATAAAAAACAATCAATTATATGATTCTTTAGTTTGGATTGCGTTAAGATTAGTTGCAATAAATTATTGTATTAGATTTAATGATGGCTTAGAAGAAGATAAAAGCGAGTAGTAAAATAGCAGTACCCCTAAACTTACTTAATATTTATTAAAAGAATTTAGATCAGAATATAGTAATCTTGCGATGCTTTACATTTATATAAAGTTAGTATATAATTAAGTATGAAAAGTATAACTAGTTATACTTAAAGGAGGCAAATATGAAAGATAAATTCGTAGGTATTGCTAAAGTTGGAGAAAAAGGACAAATAGTAATTCCTAAAGAAGCAAGAGATATGTTTGATATTAAACCAGGTGATTCAGTTGTTGTTTTATGTGATAAAAAGAAAGGTATGGCTATAATTAAGTCTGAAGTATTAGAAGATACTATGGATAAAATATTACCAAATAAAGATAAATAGTTATGAAAACAAGAAAGAATTATTTAGATAACATAAGATGGATTACTTTATGTGTTGTAATTTTATATCATGTATTTTATATTTTTAATTCAAGTGGTGTAATATCAAATATTGGAGTTAAAGGAATTAAAGAATTTGATGCTATATGTGTTTTTACATATCCATGGATTATGTGTTTATTATTTGTAGTATCAGGTGTTTCTACTAAATATTCTTTAAAAAATAAAAGTAATAAAGAATTTATTAAAGAACGAACAAAGAGAATATTAATTCCAAGCATTATAGGTATATTTGTATATGGTTGGATAAGTGGATGGACTACAAATTATTATGGTGATATATTTGGTAGTAATGCAAATATGATTCCATCTCCAATTAAATACATTGTTTTTTCTTTAATAGGAATTGGACCATTATGGTATGCTCATGTATTATTTGTAGCGTCTTTATTAATAGTTTTAATTAGAAAAATTGATAATAAAAATGTTTTAGATAAACTTTTTAGTAAAATTAATTTACCAATTCTATTTTTATTATTTTTATTAGTTTGGGGTTCTTCATTTATATTAAATACACCAGTTATTACAGTATATAGATGGGGAATATATTTGTTGATGTTTATACTAGGTTATTATATATTTTCAAATGATAGGATTATTAAACAATTAGAAAGTATTTCATTACTATTAGGAATAATAACATTTATTATTGGAATCGTATTTACAATAGTAAACTATGGGGCTAACTTTGGATCGAATGAGTTTTTAACTAACATTTTTACAAACATTTATATATGTTTAGTAATTTTGTCAGCATTTGGTCTTGGTAAAAAATACTTAGATTTTGAAAATAAATTCACTAACTATATGAATAAGAATAATTTTAGTTTTTATGTACTTCATTATTCAATACAAATTGTTATAGCATTTATCCTTGTTGAATATATTAAACTTAATAATTTTATATTTAATTATATAATTTTAATTATAGGAACAATAATTTTATTACCTTTAATAACTGAAATTTTAAAAAGAATTCCAATTGTAAATAGATTATTACTGGGTATAGTAAATCAACAGAAGAGTTCGAAATATTAAGATATTGAGAAAGTGTAAAAACTTTCTTTTTAATGATAAAATAAATATATGTTATGAAAACGGGCGTATATTCCAGTGAAAATTGGTAGAGTTAACTAACTAAGTATAATAATATTGTATGTGAAAGGAGGACATTATGGAAATTGGAAATAAAATAATGGAATTAAGAAAAAAGAATGGTCTATCTCAAGAAGAGTTAGCAGAAAAAATTGGAGTAGCTAGACAAACTATTTCAAAATGGGAACTAGGAGAAACTTCTCCTGACTTAAACCAAGCAAAAGAATTATCAAAAATATTTAATGTAAGTTTAGATGAATTAACTAATAATGATATAAAAGATATATTAGTGGAAAAAACATCTAATACTGAGAAGTTAGCTGGTTTAATTTTAAAATTTCTTAAATTTATGATTATCTTCATAATAGTATTACCACTTCTATTAATAGGATTAAGAGTTTTATTTAAAAATATCCATGAACATAATTCGGGTAGATTAATGAATGCTTCTATAAAATGTACTCTACATGATGAAACATATGGATATGAATTTAACTATTATGAAACAACAGGTGATATTAAAGAAGCTGGTGGAGATGGCTATCTAGCAAATATAATTGACATAGGAAAATATGGTGATGCCTATAGAGCATTAGATGTTATAGATAACTATGTAAAAAATAATGGTGGAACTTGCACAAGAACTGAACCACAACCAGTAAAAGATAAATAGGAACGAAAGTTCCTTTTTTTATGCTATAATTAATAAGGAGGTTAAAATGAAAACAGAAAAAAATATACTAATAGCCTTCATACTAAATGTAGGCTTTTCAATAATAGAATTTGTAGGAGGAATACTTACTAATTCAGTAGCTATTTACTCTGATGCAATTCATGATTTAGGGGATGCTTTCTCTATTGGAGTATCATTTTTCTTAGAAAAGAAAAGTAAAAAACACCCTGATAAAAAATATACATATGGATATGCAAGATACTCTGTATTAGGTGGAGTAATCACAACTACAATCCTACTTGTAGGTTCTATTCTAGTAATAGTAGGTGCAGTAAAAAGATTATTTAATCCAGTAGAAGTTAACTATCAAGGTATGATTATCTTCGCAGTTATTGGAGTAGTATTAAACTTTATTGCGGCATATGTAACAAGAGAAGGCGATTCGATTAATCAAAAATCAGTTAATCTTCATATGTTAGAAGATGTATTAGGTTGGGTAGTAGTATTAATAGGATCTATTATAATGCATTTCACAGATATAAAGATAATTGATTCTATTATGTCTATAGGAGTAGCTTTATTTATACTTATTAA
>JAFXPU010000009.1 GCA_017527675.1 Bacilli bacterium | reverse complement strand
TTGGTTATAGAAAATTTGATCATTTTATATCTAGAATATTTTTAATTAAAGGCATTATAAAAGAGTGATAAAAATCACTCTTCAATATCAATTCATTTATCGTATTTGTTGTCTACCAACACTATTTGACAAAGAACCCTTTTTATTATCTACAATTATAGCCTTGAGCAATTGCTTCTTCTTTAATTTCTTTATAAGAATGTTTTAAATCTTCTTCAGAAAAATTAATTCCTAATGTGTCAACTACTTCTGGATCAGCTTCTTTAAAGTTAATAACGATTTTAATAGTCATTGATAAATCATCTTTATCAGTTTTGATTGCTGCAGCAATTCCTTTTGCTCCTTTGTTTAATCCCATTGCTTCTAACAATTGATCTCCAGTTAAATCAGCAACTTGTTCGAATTGATCAGCAGTAATCCCATAATCTTTTAGATTCATAACCATTTCAACACCCATTGTATTGATTTCGTCTTTTTTGAATCCAACTGTCATTTCAAAATCTTGACCAGCTTCACTTAATTCACAAACTAAAGTTTCCTCAGAATTGTCTTCGATTTTGTCATAAGCAGATTCAATTTTATCAAATGAAACAACACCTTCTAAAGTATCATCCTTTTTATTGTCTTTCTTATTATCTTTCTCTGTATCATCTTTAGTGTCCTTTTCAACTACTTCAGTTTCAGAATCTTTTTTATCGTTATTAACATTAATTTCGCATCCAGTTAAAACTACAAGTGCCATAAAAACTAGCAATAAGTATTTAACTTTCTTCATTTAACTTACTCCTTTCCATTACATTTTATCACATATATCGGAGTAATTCAAATATTATGATTCTTTTTTATAATTTGTACACATTGTATCTTCTTTTTTCATGTTATTTGAGTTGTTAACTATTTTAATTTCGTTTAACATACACTGATTATAATCACAGTTACAAAATTTACAACTATAAACATTACATTTTATTTTTTGAGTTTCTTGCATTATCTAATCACCTAAATGTATTTTTTTCATAATTAATAAAAATATGCATATATAATTTAGTAACAGTAAAAAAAGTTTATATTTTAATGTGTTGACAAAAGATTTTTTATAGTGTATATATATTGAATAGGAAAAAAGGATGTGGAATATGTCTAAGAATTTAGTAATAGTGGAATCACCAAGTAAGACTAAACCAATTGAAAAATACTTAGGAACTGACTACAAAGTAGTTTCATCTAAAGGTCATGTTAGGGATTTATCTACTAAGGGCAAATATGGTTTAGGTGTAGATATTGATGATGATTTTAAACCTGATTATATTGCTATGAAAGGTAAAGCTAATGTTATTCGTGATCTTAAAAAAGATTGTAAAGATGCAAAACATGTTTATCTTGCAACCGACCCTGACCGTGAAGGGGAAGCTATATCTTGGCATTTATATGATGTTTTGGGTTTAGATGATAAAAACTCTGATCGTGTTGTTTTTAATGAAATAACTAAAAGTGCAGTTCAAGAAGCATTTAAACATGTAAGAAAGATTGATAAAAACTTAGTTAATAGTCAAGAAACACGTCGTATATTAGATAGAATAATTGGTTTTAGATTATCTAAATTAATCCGTTCTAAAACAACGGGTACATCAGCAGGACGTGTTCAATCAGTTGCTTTAAAATTAATTGTTGATCGTGAAAGAGAAATAGAAGCTTTCAAACAAGAAGAATATTATACAATTAAAGCCATTTTTAATGACTTTGAAGCAGAATTATTTAATTATAATCATAAAGATATTGAAATTAAATCAGAAGCTGAGGCTAATGATATATTAGCTAAATTATCAAACTCTTTTAAAATAGAAGATGTTAAAAAGACAGAAAAACAAAAACAATCTAAATTTCCATATATTACTAGTACTTTACAACAAGATGCATCCAATAAATTAAATTTTAATGCTAAAAAAACAATGCAAATAGCTCAAAAACTATATGAAGGTATTGATTTAGGTGATGATACTGTCGGATTAATTAGTTATATGAGAACTGATTCTATTCGTTTATCTAATGAGTTTGTTTCTAGTTGTTATAAATATATTGAAGATAAATATGGTAAAGAATATATAGGCTTTGTTAAAACATCTAAAAAGACTGAAAATGTTCAAGATGCTCATGAAGCTATTCGACCAACAAGTATTTTAAGAACACCAGAATCAGTTAAAAAATACTTAACTAATGATGAATACAAACTATATAACCTTATTTATGTTCGTGCACTAGCTTCTTTAATGAGTCCTGCTAAAACTTTAAATACAACAGTTGTATTAGATAATAATAATTATCAATTTAAAGCGACTGGACAAATTATTACTTTTGATGGTTATTTAAAAATTTATGCTGATTATGAAGATACTAAAGATACTAAATTACCACCACTTGATACATATAAATCAAATGTTATTGTAGCTAGTGATATTGAAAAAGAACAACATTTTACAAAACCACCTGCACGTTATACAGAGGCTAAATTAATTCAAACCATGGAAGAATTAGGTATAGGTCGTCCATCAACATATGCAACAACCATGGATATTTTAAAGAAACGTGGTTATACTAATTTAGTTGATAAGAAATTTGTTCCTACTGAGATTGGTGTTGAAATAACTGATAGCTTACAAGCTGGATTTAGTCATTTAATAAATGTTGAATATACAGCAAATATGGAAACAGATTTGGATAAAATAGCTGAAGGAAAATCTGACCATGTTAAAGTCTTAAAATCATTTTATAATGATTTTGAGGATAGCTTAAAAGATGCTTTTGAAAAAATGCCTAAAAAAGAGGTTCAAGAAACTGGTGAGGATTGTCCTAAATGTGGTAATCCATTAGTAATTAGAAAAGGCCGTTATGGTGAATTTGTAGCATGTTCTAATTATCCAAAGTGCAAATATATTAAACAAGATGAAACAAAAATTACTGAAGTATGTGTTTGCCCAAATTGTGGTGGCCAAATTGTTGAAAAACATAGTAAAAAAGGTAAAGTATTCTATGGATGCAATAATTATCCAAAATGTAAGACTGCTTATTGGGATAAGCCAACAGGGGATAAATGTCCTGAATGTGGAGAAATGTTAACAGAGAAAAAAGGACAAATTAAATGTTCTAGTTGTGATTATAAAGAAAGTAATTGATTTACTTTCTTTTTTGTAAACCAAGTATCAAATAGTTGACAAAAGAAATTGGTTATACTAAAATTAAGATGGAGGTAGAAATATGAAAAAATATTTATCAGAAATTATTGGAACTTTTGTTTTAGTATTATTCGGATGTGGTGTTGCAGTATTCACTAATGCTGATATTGTTGCTACATCATTAGCATTTGGTCTTGCTATTGTAGCACTTGCTTATGTAATAGGACCAGTATCTGGATGCCATGTTAATCCAGCTATTACTTTATCAATGTTAATTGATAAAAGAATTAGTTTAAAAGATGCTATTGGTTATTTAGTATCTCAATTAATAGGAGCTACATTAGGTTCATTATTATTAATGTACATTATTAAAGATTCTAATTTAGGTGCTTTAGAATTTGTTGGTTTAGGACAAAATGGATTTGGTGATGCATCTGCAATTGGAATTGGATTACTTTGTGCTTTAGTTACAGAAATCGTTTTAACATTTGTATTTGTATTTGCTGTACTTGGTGTTACAGCAGATTCTAAAAAATCAAGCGTTGCTCCAATTGTTATTGGTTTAACTTTAGCATTTGTACATTTATTAGGAATCAAATTAACTGGTACATCAGTTAATCCAGCTCGTTCACTAGCACCAGCAATATTTATGGGTGGTAAAGCTATAGAACAAGTTTGGGTATTCATTGTAGGACCATTTATTGGAGCAATCTTAGCTGCTCTAGTTTATAAATTTATAAAAGTTCCAGAAGAAGTAGAAGTAAAAGTTGAAACTAAAACTCCTGCTAAAAAAATAGTTAAAAAAGCAAAATAATTTGCTTTTTTTTATTCTTAATTTACTTATTATTAAATCCGTGTTATAATTAATTTTAGATTATAGGTGATATGATGAATGATGTAAAAAGAATGGAAGATAAGTTTAATTCTTTAATGGATAAGTACTTATCTGTAGTTAATAGTGAAATAAAACATTATGAAAAAGAAAAAAGCATTCAAATAGAAAATTATGCTTTTGACTTATCACGTAAAATAACAATGTTAATAAAAGAAAAATATAATATTAACATTGATGTATCAATTATTTCAGATGGTATTCAATTAGATTTCAATAAAGTTATTATGAATTATAATACCAAGTATGAAAATGAAATAATAAACTATACTAAAATAGAAGATATTTTTATGGATTCAGAAGTATCAGATCGTGATAGATGTAAAAACATTTTAGCTTATTTAGGAGATTTAAAAGAATCATACTTATTAGAAGATAAATTTATTAGTAATGTAAATGAAATATTTGCTAAAAGAATAACAACTAGAATTCTAAATACTAAACCTAATATCTCTAAAGAAGATTCATTAAGACTTTTAAATAATATTTATGTTATTGTTAAAAGTCAAACATTTGGTGTTATAAGTAATATAAATGATTATTATATTAAACTAAATAGTAATGTTTCAACTATCAGTCAAAAACTTAGTGAAGCTATGGCTCAAATGGAACTTTTAAAACCATATTTAAACGAAAAAAAGCCAGATAGTCACAGAAGTAGGGTAGAAAAATATAAAGATTGTTTAGAAGAAGATGATGGTGATATAAATGAATAAAAAAGGATTTACGTTAGTGGAGTTACTTGCTGTTATAGTTATACTTTCTATTTTAGCTATTGTTACAACAACAATAATATTTAAAGTAGTTAGTAATTCACGTGAAAATATATATAAACAAAATATTGATTATATTGAAAAGGCCGCAGAAAAATGGGCATTGGATAACTATGAATTTGTTGGAACTAATGTGCCATATTGTTTAAACATTTCAAAATTAGAATCAGAAGGTTATGTAACTAAAGATAGCCTAAAAGATCCACGTGAAAAGAAAACCAAACAAATAACTGGTTATGTTAAAATAACTTATGATGCAACATATAAACAAAATGAATTTAAATATATGGAAAATTGTTCTTAATTTGTATAAACTAAAAACCTTTTAACCATAATATGGTTAGGAGGCTTTTTTATGGATAAAAAGAAGTATCAAATATTAGTTAAAAAACATTGCCCTAAAGAAAATAGATTACTAAATGGTTTAGTGGCTTTTTTAGTAGGTGGCTTTATGGGTATAATTGGTCAATTTTTAATAGATTTTTATAAAAATACTTTTTCCTTAAGTCAAAATTATTCTTCAGCTTTAATGATTATTACTTTAATATTTATAAGTTGTTTATTAACATCTTTAGGTTTTTTTGATAAATTAGTAGAACATGCTAAATGTGGTTTGATTATTCCAATAACTGGATTTGCTCATTCTATGATGAGTGCTTCAATTGATTACAAAAAAGAAGGTCTTGTTACTGGTATAGGTTCTAATATGTTTAAATTAGCTGGTTCAGTAATTGTTTATGGTGTTGTTAGTTCTTATTTTTTTGGCCTTATTAGGTATCTTATTTCAGGGGGTATGGCATGACATTTTATTATCATAATGTTTATCTAAATGAAGTTGCTACAATTGCTGGACCATATGAAGCTAAAGGACCACTTTCTCAATTTTATGATAGGGTTTATCATAATTTTTATTTTGATATGCCAACATTTGAACAAGCAGAAAGTAAAATAATTGCTGAAAGTGTAGATTTGCTTTTGAGTAAAATTAATAAAACTAAAGATAAAATAGATGTTCATATATCAGGAGATTTATTAAATCAAATTGTAGCAACTAATTATGCAGCAGAATCTATCGGTATACCTTTAATTGGTATTTACTCAGCATGTTCAACAAGCGTATTAGGCCTTATTATGGCAAGTAATATGCTTGATGCTAAGCAAATAAAAAATGCTATTGTAACAGCATCTTCACATAATAATGCATCGGAAAAGCAATTTAGACAGCCCATAGAATATGGTGGACCAAAAAAGAAAACAACAACATTTACAACAACTGGAGCTGGTGCTGCTTATTTAAGTTCCAATAAATTAGGTTTAAAAGTTGAATCAGCAACTATTGGTACAGTTATTGATTTAGGTATAACGGATCCCAACAACGTAGGTGCAGCTATGGCTCCAGCAGCTGCTAAAACCATTTATGAGCATTTAAAAGAGACCAAAAGAGAAGTTGATTACTATGATTTAATATTAACTGGTGATTTAGGTAAATATGGTCAAGAAATATTAAAAGAATATATGCAAGTAGAATATCATATAAACTTAAATAATTATCAAGATTCGGCTTGTATGATATATGATTTAGTTAATCAACCTGTTCATGCTGGTGGTTCTGGACCTGCTTGCTTACCACTTGTTTTCTATAGTTATATCTTTCCTAAAATAAAAAAAGGGGAATTTAAAAGAATATTACTTGTGGCTACTGGTGCTTTATTTTCAACAACTATGCTAAATCAAAAACTATCAATTCCAAGTATTGCTCATGCCATTAGTTTGGAGGTTATAGATGATTTATCTTAATGCATTTATATTTGCAGGTTTAATATGTTTAATTGGTCAAATTATTTTAGATAATACCAAACTTACACCAGGACATATTACATCTTTATTTGTTGTTATTGGTTCATTTTTAGATAACTTTAGTATTTATGATAAAGTAGTTAAATGGGCTGGTGGTGGAGCCTTAGTGCCAATTACTTCATTTGGTCACTTACTTTCTCATGGAGCATTTGCTAATATTAAAGATGATGGTATCTTTTCTTTATTTATGGGTATGTTTGATTTAACCTCATCTGGCATAGTAGCTGCTATTATTTTTTCCTTTGTATTTTCTCTTATTTTTAAAGCTAAAGACTAATATTTTAGTCTTTTTTTTATATAATTAAATAGGTGATAATATCAAAGAATTTTTAGAAGATAATAACTTTTCCTTAACAATTAAAAATAATTTTTTAAATGTTATCAATTATACAAAAATAATTATTTTAGAAGATACTAAAATATCTTTTTTAGTAGATGATAAAACTATTTTAGTAATAGGTAATAATCTAAAATTACTTAAATTATTAGATAATGAAATATTAGTAAGTGGTGTTATTAATAAAATAGAATTTAGGTGATCTATGAATAATAAAATAAAAATAAAAGTAATAGGTAAGAATATTAATCGTTTTATTATTAAATTAAATAATAAAAAAATAAATATTTATGAGGTGTTTAAAAAAAATGATGATTGTGCTTATCTAGTTATAGATTATAAATCCTATAATGATTTAATTAAGTATAAAACCTATTATGATATTTATATAATTGATTATCTAGGACCAATTAAGTACCGCAACAAAATAATGAAAAATAAATATTATCTTTTAATATTAATTTTAGCTTTTATTTTAATTTTCTTTTTAACAAGATTAACTTTTAATATTAAAGTTATCACCAATGATCAGGAAATGAAAAAATTAATTATTAAAGAATTAAAAATAAATGGTATATCTAAATACAAATTTGTTAAAAATTATAAAGATATTAGTAAAATAAAAAAGAATATTATAAAGAAATATCCTAAACTATTTGAATGGTTAGAAATTGAAAGAAGGGGAACAACTTATTTAATTAGATATGAAAAAAGATTAGAAAATAAGCAAAAAGATGATAATACCATTTATGATATTGTTGCTACAAAAGATGCATATATTCTTGCTTTAGATATTACGCATGGTCAGATTGTTAAAAATATAAATGAATATGTAAAAAAAGGAGATACCATTGTTACTAGTGATGTGCTTTTAAATGATGAAATTAAAGGTAATATCAGTGCAAAAGGACATGTTTATGGGGAAACATGGTATAAAGTAAATATTAACCTTCCTTCAAATTATCAAAATAAGATTGTAACTAATAATAGTGTAAACACTTATAGTCTAAATTTTTTTTCTTTTAAATTTTTGTTTGAGAAAACAAAATTTAATGATAAAATAGTATTAACAATACCAAAGATAAAGAATAATTTATTTCCAATATCTTTTAATAAAGAAAAGATAACAGAAGTAATTATTGATACTAAATCTTCAGAAGAAGAATTAGCTACTAATTTATGTTTGGATAAAATAAAAAGTAGACTTAAAGATAATGAACAAATATTAGATTACTTTATTTTAGATAAAGAAAAAAATAAAGATGGTTTAAATTTAACATTATTTGTAAGTGTTAAAGAAGAAATAGGAAAATTACAAGCAAGGTAGGGATAATATGAAGGCAAACATTTTATGGCTATTTGATTCTATATGGCCATCGATAGTTATAACTGCAGTTATAATTGTCACATTGAGAATTTGGTATATTATAAAAAATAAAGTTGATTTTTATTTATATCATGAATTAATAATGTTTTCCTTTGTAGTTTATATAATGTGCTTGTTCTATGTTGTTACATTCCCAGACGATTTAGTAACATTTCCAACATCCTTTAATTTAATACCTTTTAAAGAAATGTTTAGATATGATTTAATGTCACGCCTGTTTGTTAAAAATGTTTTAGGAAATCTTTTCATGTTTATGCCACTTGGTTTTTATTCAGCTTATATATTAAAAGTATATAAATTAAGATATATATCTATATTTGTAACTATTGTTTCTTTAACAATTGAATCTACTCAATTAGCAATAGGTCGTGTATTTGATATAGATGATATTATTCTAAATATTATTGGTGGTTGTGCTGGTTTCTATATTTATTTATTAATTCATAAAATTAAATCAGCATTTCCAAGATTCTTTGGAAAGCCACTTGTATACAATACAATTACAGTTATTGCAATTATCTTATTTGTATTCTTAGCAATACGAATTGTTAACTACTAATCAATCAGAAATGATTGATTTTTTTATCTAGAAATTAATGTGATATAATAATCTAAATTGGTGGTGATATTATGTTAGGTGCTATTTATGGTGATAAGACTGGTAGTTTATATGAATTTGATCAATTAAAAGAAATAAAGAGTATTAATCCAGAGAAATTAATTACACCATCTTCTTTTTATAGCGATGATACCATCGAAACTATAGCCATTGCTGATGCTATTATAAATAAAAAAGATTATGAAAAGACACTGCGTGATTACATCTTAAACAACCTTGAATATCATCCTGATTTTAAACCATATTTTGCTAATACATTTTCACCCAATACTATAAAATGGGCACAAGGCAATGGTAAAAATGATAGTATAGGTAATGGAGCAATGATGTGAATATCACCAGTTGGTTATTTATTTGATAGTGAAGAAGATGTTATTCGTAATGCTACATTAGCAACCATTCCTACACATAATTCTAAAGAAGCCATTGATTCGGCTACTATTATAGCTTTAATGATATATTATTTTAGAAATGGTTTATCTAAAGAAGAGGTATTTAGTAAATTGAATTTACTTATCAAATATAAACCATTTTTAAAATTTAATAAAACTTGTAAAGATACATTAGGTAATTGTTTATATGTAATTTATACTTCTAATTCCTTTGAAGATGCTATTAGAAAAACTTTATTAATGGGTGGAGATACAGATACAAAT
The DNA here is from genome assembly GCA_017527675.1 of Bacilli bacterium. Classification (GTDB taxonomy): domain Bacteria; phylum Bacillota_I; class Bacilli_A; order RF39; family UBA660; genus RGIG6635. Next base: position 36,576 of record JAFXPU010000009.1, on the reverse strand, counting down.
TGTTGTATAGTTGGTTCAATTGCTGAAAGTATATATGGTATGAATGATAATGAAAAGGAGGATGCAATAAGTAATTTACCTAATCAATATGTAAAAGTGTTAACAAAAGTTTATAAATAAGCCTTAAAGGCTTTTTTTCTTGCTAAAAAAATCTATTTATACTATAATTAATATGAGGTATAAAGAATGAATGAATTTGAAATAATTAATAATACAAAAGAAAACATAGAAGAAATTAATAATTTAAATGAATTTATTGATTTTGCTTTAAAATATTTAAAACTTAAAAAAGTAATATTTAATATAATATTTGTTGATGATACTTATATTCATAATTTAAATAAAGAATATAGGGGCATAGATAGACCAACAGATGTTATATCATTTGCTTTAGAAGATGATCAAAGTTTTATTAAAACAGATTTTAAAGTATTAGGTGATATATATATTTCTTTAGATACTGCTAAGAAACAAGCAGAAGAATATCAACATAGTTTAAAAAGAGAAATATCATTTTTAGCAATCCATGGATTACTTCATCTCCTTGGATATGATCATATGAAAAAAGAAGATGAAGAAAAGATGTTTGCATTACAGGAGTTGATTTTAAATGAAGCCGGAATCAAAAGATAAGAAAAATTTTAAAGGGCCAAGAAAACAAAAATTAGGTATTAAAGCTTTCTATGATACTTGCATGTATTCACTAGCTGGTATATTTAATTATGTGTTTCATGAAGCAAGTTCTAAAAGAGTTATATTTTCAATAATATTTGAACTTGTATTAGTATTAACTTTAAAAGCTACTTATACTCAAATATTAGCTTTTATAATTTTACTTGCTACTATTACAGCAGTCGAAATGCTAAATACTGGTATTGAAGCATTATGCGATTTAGTATGCCCTGAATATAATAAAGCTATAAAGATAGCTAAAGATTCTGGTTCAGGTGCTACTTTTGTATTATCTTCAACATTGTTTATTCTAAATTGTATTATATTTATTCCAAAAATTATTGCATTATTCTAATGCAAATTTTTTGGTTTTACTAAGGAAAGAAAAAGGTGAATTATGAAAGATAAATTAATAGAAATAGCTTCTAAAGCTTATGCACCATATTCAAATTTTCATGTAGCTGCTATAGTTATTATGAAAGATGGCAAGCATTATGAAGGTGTTAATGTAGAAAACGCTTCTTATGGAGCAACTATTTGTGCTGAACGTGTAGCTATTTTAAAAGCTGTATCAGAAGGGTACCGCAAAGGAGATTTTAAAGAATTACATGTTTTATGTGCTGATTCAAAAACTATTTCAACATGTTGTTTTTTATGTCGTCAAGTAATATCTGAATTTTTTGAGGATGATGCAATGATTTATTGCCATAGTATTACAGGTGAATTTAAGGGCTATAAAGTATCAACATTATGTCCATTTCCTTTTAATGAGGATGATTTAAAATGAAATCAGGTTTTGTAAGTTTAATTGGAAGACCAAATGCTGGTAAATCAACATTAGTAAATGAAATAGTTGGTAAAAAAGTTGCTATTACGTCAAATAAACCTCAAACAACAAGAAATATTATTAAAGGTATTTATAATGATGAAGAAAGTCAAATAGTTTTTATTGATACACCAGGTATTCATAAACCTAATAATAAACTTGGTAATGTTTTAAATAAACAAGCTTTTTATGGTATTAATGATGCTGATATAATTCTTTTACTTGTTGATGCATCTGAAGAATTAGGTGGTGGAGATAAATTCATTATTGATAAACTTCATGATGTATCTGTGCCTGTTATTTTAGTTTTAAATAAAATTGATAAATTGAATAATGAACAAATAATGCAAAAAATAATTGAATATAAAGATTTATATTCATTTGCTGAAATAGTTCCATTATCAGCTTTAAAAGGTAAAAATACAACAGAATTAATTAAAACCTTAAAAACTTATTTAAAAGATGAAATAATGTATTATGGTGCATCTGATATTACTGATAGATCACTTGATTTTATGATTGCTGAAATAGTTCGTGAAAAGGTATTTAATCTAACAGATGAGGAAGTACCACATTCTGTTACATGTGTGACTGAAGCAGTTGAAGTAGGTAAAACAAGTTATAATATTTATGTTAATATTATTGTTGATCGTGATTCACTAAAAAAAATAATTATTGGTTCTGGAGGTTCTTTAATTAAAAAGATTGGAACGCAAGCAAGAATTGATTTAGAAAAATTACTAAATAAAAAAATTTATTTAAATTTAAATGTTAAAACTGTAAAAAAATGGCGTGATAAAGAACAATATTTAAATTCTTTTGGTTTTAATGATTTTTTAGAATAAAATAAAAAAAATTTACCCATAATGTTTTTAAGGAGATGGGTAAATGAAGGAATTACTTTGGTCTTTATTTAGAGAAACAGGAAAAATTGAATATTATATAAAATATAAAGAATTAATAAGGGATGATAAAAATGAGAGATATCGAGATAGGAAAAACTTATAGACATTTTAGTGGTAATTACTATAGAGTATTATATATAGCTGTTGATTCAGTTACTAATAATGAAGTAGTTGTTTATGAACAATTAGGTAACAAACATACAGTATGGGTAAGACCACTTGATTTATTTAATGAGAAGGTTGATAAAGAAAAGTATCCAGATGTTATGCAAGTATATAAATTTGAACCGATATCTGATAATTTAGGAGAGTAAAATGTTAACTGATGTTGAAGGTATAGTAATATCTGAACAGGATTTTAAAGAAAGTTCAAAAATAATAAATGTATTTACTAAGGAATATGGTATTATTGGTATTATGGCTAAAGGAGCTAAGTCTTTAAAAAGCCCTTTAAGAAGTACCACTACTAAACTTTCTTATGGTGTATTTACCATTTATTATAAAGAGGATAAATTATCTTTGCTAAAAGAAGTAAATATTAAAGATAATTTTAAAAATATTTTAAAGGATATTACTTTAATTAGTTTTGCAACTTATCTTGTTGAATTAGCTAAACAAGTTTATAAGGAAAGTGAAAATAATAATATTTATGATATTTTAATTTCTGGTTTAAAAAAGATTAATTCTGGTTTTGATCCTTTAGTTATTACTAATATAATTGAATTAAAATATCTAGAGTATTTAGGTGTATTACCAGTTATAGATAGATGTAGTTCATGTGGTAAGCAAACTAATATAGTGACCTTATCTGCTGATACTGGTGGTTATTTATGTGCATCTTGTCATACTAATGAACCAATTATTAGTGATGCTTCTATTAAATTAATTCGTATGTATTATTATGTTGATATTGATAAAATAGATACTTTAAATGTTAAAAAACAATATAAAGAAGAGATAAATAATTTTTTAGATTTATATTATGAACGCTATACAGGAATGTATTTAAAAAGTAAGAAATTTTTAAATAGTATGATTAATTAGGAGTAGTATGAAGAAGTTATGGATTAAGATATGGGTATATATAGTTATTTTATTAATTATTATTTTAACTATTTTAGGAATGATGTTTTTATCGAATAATGTTAATATATCATTTAGAAATGCTGAAATAGTAAATAAGATAATAAACGAAAAAGCATCTAAAATAAAAGAAGATTATCCATGGGTATATGCATATAAAAAAGATAATAAACAAATACTTATTCCATATATTAATATTAATAGTAAATTAATAAAAAAAATAAATGATGAAAATACTAAAGAAAATTTAGAAAATGTTAAACAAGCTAGTTATTTATATAGTATTAATAATGATTTATTATCTATTATTTATACTAAGGAGTATGAAAATAAAATAGAATATAAAATATATAATATTAGTTTAAAAACTAGTAAATTAATGAATAGTCAAGATGTGCTTACATATTTAAATTTGAATTATGATGATATTTATAATAAAATATTATTATCATGTGAGTTATATTTAAAAAAATATAATTATACTCAAGAACTATTTGATATGTATTTAGGTGATACTAATAATAATATGCGTGAAAATGGTTTTGAAATATATATTGGTAGTAATCAAGAACTATATGTTTTAGTAGATGTCTTTCACGATAAGATAGATACAGTACTAATACCAATAGTTGAAAAATAGGAGGATTTATGAGTACTTTAGAAACAAGGGCAAGAAATAATAGAAGATCAATTGATGGCGAATGGATTAGAGAAAATGAAACTAGGATTAGATATGGTTATGATTCAGATGAAGAATATAGTTATCAGGATGAAATGCGTACTATGACTGATGAAGCTGAAGCAATCAATAAATTGCTTGATAGTATAGAATTAGATGAAGATTTATTTGATGAAAAAGAAGACGAAAAACTAGTTGAAGAAGTAAGTGAGGTTGACCAAATTTTAGATAGTACTGAAGTACCTGAAATTCAATTTGAAGATGAGAAGACTATTCAAGAGGAAATTGATAATTTAAATGAAACAAAAGCAAGAATTACATCAATGAAGGATCATTTAAATAGTATCTTTGCTTCTGATGATTATGATCATGATTTTACAACTGGTAGAAGTAGATAATTGACAAATCATAATCTTTATATTAAAATTAATATGTAATTATAAATGCGATGATGGTGTGGAAAGCCGGAGTAATATGAAAAGAGTGATTCTTCTAGAATAAGTAAGGTGGAACCGTCCTAGTTTGGACCCTTACATGTACTAGAAGTTTTTATTTTTTTAAGGAGGAATAATTTATGGAAATGGAAAAAATAGTTACATTATGTAAACAATATGGATTTGTATTTCAAGGAAGTGAAATATATAATGGTTTTGCTAATACTTGGGATTTTGGTCCAGTAGGAGTTGAACTTAAAAACAACGTTAAAAAATGCTGGTGGAAAAGATTTGTTCAAGAAGATCCTAAAACATATGGTGTTGATGCTGCAATCTTAATGAATCCAAGAACTTGGGAAGCATCTGGACATGTTGGTTCATTTTCAGATCCTAAAATGGATTGTAAGAAATGTAAACAAAGATTTAGAGCAGATAATATGATTGAGGAATTTTCCAATGGTGAAGTAGCAGCTGAAGGTATGACTAATGAAGAAATGGAAAAATATATTGCTGATAATCATATTACATGTCCAAACTGTGGTGGTTTTGACTGGTCTGAAATTAAACAATTTAAATTAATGTTTGAAACAAGTCGTGGAACAGTAGAAGGAGAAAAAGATACTGTTTATCTTCGCCCAGAAACATGTCAAGGTGAATATGTTAACTTCTTAAATGTTTGGAGAACTACAAGAGCTAAAATACCTTTTGCTATTGCACAAATAGGTAAAAGTTTTAGAAATGAAATTACCCCAGGTAACTTCTTATTTAGAACAATTGAATTTGAACAAATGGAATTACAAAAATTCTGTAAAGATACTGATTCTATGGATATTTATGCTGATTACAAAAAAAGAGCCTTAGAATTTGTTGAAGATATGGGACTTCCTGCTGATAAATTAAGATATCATGATCATGATAAATTAGCTCATTATGCTAAAGCTGCTTGTGATATTCAATATAAATTTCCAATTGGCTGGGAAGAACTAAATGGTATTCATCATAGGGGAACATGGGATTTATCTCGTCATTCAGAATTTTCTGGTAAACCAATGGAATATTTAGATCCAGATACTAATGAAAAATATATTCCAACAGTTATTGAATATTCAATTGGTGCTGATCGCTTAACTTTAGCATTACTTTGTGAAGCATATGAGGAACAAACATTAGAAGATGGTTCTACACGTGAAGTTATGCATTTTATTCCAGCTATTGCACCATATAAAGTTGCAATACTACCATTAATTAAAAAGAATCATAGTGAAAAAGCACAGGAAATATATACTGAACTTTCAAAATACTTTATGTGTACATATGATGAAACAGCAAATATTGGTAAACGTTATAGAAGAGAAGATGTTATTGGTACACCATTTTGTTTAACTGTTGATGATGAAACACTAAATAATAATACAGTAACAATAAGAGATAGAGATACTATGGAACAAATAACTTTACCACTTGATGAAGTTAAAAACTATATTGAAGAAAAAATTAGATTCTAATAAAAAAACTAAATATTTCTATTTAGTTTTAAAGTGAAGAAGAAATAATATCAATTATTTCTTCTTTTTTCTTTTTACTGCTATTTAGCCATAGTAACTCAAAAAACACCCCTAAACCTGGTAAAGTTACTTCTTCTTGATCATTAATAGCATTTTCAATTGATTCAAAGATATCATTTTTATTAGTATCTTTAAAATTACTCATAATACTTTTACGAATATTAATATTCATTTAATCACCTAAAAGTATTATGTCTTGAAATTAATAAATTATAACATATAGTAATTAGAATCATTATATTTATTATTATAAGTTGTTGTATTTATCTTGCCATTTTCAAGTTTAGTAACACGAGCATCTAAATTATTTATTTGTTCTTGTATATTATTTAATTGCATATCATAATTATTTGTTTGTGGCATATATGGTCCAATTGGAGCTGGTGTTGGCATCATAGGCATCATACCTCCTTGATACATTGGATAAGCACCACAGTTTCTTTCTTTACGCATAAAAAAATCATCCTTTCAATAAAAGTATATGCAATTAATATTAATATGTTCTTTTTTAAAAATATGTTATAATATTAATGTTGAAGAGGTATATATGAGATTAAGAAATATTAAAGGGGCAGACGAATATGTTAATAGTTCTGCTTATGTTTTAAAAGATTATGAAAACTTAAAAGGAAATTTTAAAAGTGTATTTAAAAATAATAATCCAATTCATCTAGAAATTGGTACGGGAAAAGGGGATTTTATTATTGGTATGGCTTTAAAATATCCTGATATTAATTTTATTGGTGTGGAAAAATATGCATCTGTTTTATATAAATTAATTGGTAAGATTGAGAATATGGATATACCAAATTTAAAAATAATTATGATGGATGCAACTAATATAGATAAAATATTTGCACATGAAGTAGATACTTTATATCTAAATTTTTCAGATCCATGGCCAAAAGAAAGACACTATAAAAGAAGATTAACTTCCACTGAATTTTTAAAGAGATATGAAAATATTTTTAGGGGTGATAATCATATAATTCAAAAAACTGATAATCGTGGTTTATTTGAATTCTCCTTAAAGGAATTTGTTTTAAATAATTATAAAATAGAAGATATATCCCTAGATTTACATAATGATGATTGCCCTGATAATGTTGAAACAGAATATGAAAAGAAATTTAGTGCTAAAGGTAATCCAATTTATAAGGTAGAAGTTAAGAAGTAGTTTTACGGACTCTTGACAATCAATTTTCAAAAAAATAGAAATAATAATAATAATTTGATATAATGTTTGAAAGAGGTGTAATATGAAAAAAATATTTATTTTCATATTGTTACTAATTTTGACTGGTTGTACAGTAGTTAGAATTGATACAACCAATATTGATACAATTATAGATGTTGTATTAACAAAAGAAAATAAACTATTTAATCGAGTAGGTAAAGGTTATAAGTATTATGTTCCAAAAGGTGTTATGTATGTTGATACTAATGAATTAAACGAAGTTTTATATTCTAATGGGAACTATTACTATTTATATATTGATGCCATAAGTTATTATAATAAAAAAGAAATGACCTTAGATGAGGTAAAAAATCCTTACTATTCACGTGTTATAAGCACTGAAGATGGTTTTAAAAGTAATGGTATGATTAATATAACTAAAAAAAATGGTAAGTATTTAATTGAATTTGTTTATAATTATGCTAAAATTGAAGCCTTGGTTGATAAGGAAGATATTAATTATACAATAATGAATTCAGCATATATTTTATCAACAGTTAAGTATAATTATGATATTATTGAACTTATGCTAAATGATGATTATTTTTCATCTCGTGAAGAAAGATATGAATTATTTGATAAATAGAAAGGATGATTAGAGTGGGATTATTTGATAAAGTAAAGAATATGTTTACTGAAGAAGTTGAAGAACCAGAAGAAGAAGTAAAAGTAGATGAGATAAAAAAAGAAGTTACTCATGTAGCTATTGAATCACCATCTGTTAAACCAGTTATAGAAGAAAAAGAAGAAGTTGTTGAGGAAGTAAAACCAGTTCAACCAGATAATACTAAAAAAGCAGTATTCTTTAATGATCGTGATTTTGAAGATTTAGCAAAACCTCGTCATACTCAAGTTACTTCAACTAATCATAGTGATGAATTTTTCTCAAAAGAAGAGTTAGCTAGAATGTATGGTTCAAATGCTACTAAAGAGAAAAAAGAAGAACCAAAAGAAAAAATATTTAAGCCAACTCCAATTATTTCACCAGTATATGGTATCTTAGATAAGAATTATCATAAGGAAGATATTGTTGAACGTAAAGACACAACTCCAATTAAGCCAAAAACTAGTGTAACAATTGATACAATAAGAAATAAAGCATATGGTACTTTAGAAGAACAATTAAAGGATCAAGCATTATATGATAAGAAAACTAAAAGAGAAGATGTTGATTTATTTGATGAATTAGAACATAAAAACGATGCTTTGGTATTTGAAGATGAAGATAAAAAAGTTAAAAAAAGTTCTAATCCAGAGGAAATAACAATGGATTTAACTAAAGAACTTGATAGTCTGTTGATGAGAAAACAAAATTCAATTAATGAGTTATCTCGTGAAAGTAGAAATAGAAACGTTGGCAATCAGGATTTATTTAATTTGATTGATGAAATGGTTGATGAAGGAGAAGATAAATAATGACTATAGTTTTAGATGATGCTTTAAATGTAGTTTTGTATATTGCTTTAATTGCTTTGATTATTACAATTATTTGTTTAATTGTTAAATTAATTAAAACATTAAAGAAAGTTGATAATGTTATTAATGATGTAGATCAAAAAATGCATAAGATTGATGGCGTTTTTGATTTTATAGATACAACTGCTGATTTTGCAAATTCAATTAGTGATAAAATTATTAATGGTATTGGTAATTTTATAAATTTATTATTTAAAAGGAAAAGAGGAAATGATGACGATGAGTAAAAAAGGATTTTTAACAGGATTAGCTGTAGGAGCAGGTTTAGGTGTATTATTTGCACCAAAAAGTGGTAAAGAAACACGTGAGGATTTAAAGAATAAAGCAAAAGAATTAATTGACAAAGCAAAAGAATTAGATGCTAAGGAAGTAAAAGAAAATATTGAAAAAAAATTAGTAGAAATTAAAGAAGAAATTAAAGCTTTAGATAAAGAAAAAGTTGTAGCAATTGCTAAAAAACAAGCTAAAAAAATATCTGATTTATCTAGCGAATTAGTTGCTTATGTAAAAGAAAAGGGAACTCCATATATGGAAAAAACTGCTGATGCATTTCGCAACAAAAGCATCGAATTAACAAAAGGTGTTTTAAATAAACTAGAAAAAAAAGAAACAAAAGAAGCTAAATAATAGTAAATAAAAGATCTACTTGTGTAGATTTTTTTATTATAAAGTTTACTAAAACATATATTTATAGTATAATAAATCATGAGGTGTGAATATGGATAATGTTCTTGATTTTTTAAAAAAACATAAAAAGAAAGTTATTGCCATTGTGGTAGTACTTGTTGTTTTTATTATAATATTTGTAGCAATTAAAAAGGTGGTTAATTATTTAACTCCATCATCTAAGCAAAGTGTTTATGGTGATAGATGTGATGCTGTTGCTAAAATACCTGTAAAAAATGATACTAAAGATGCTATTAAAGGTGTATTTAAAGAGTATGAATTAGTAGAATTTAAAAAGATTGATGTTAAATGCCGCTTAATAGATATTATTATTAATTTAAAAGGTGATATGCCTGATGAGACTGTAGAGGAAATGAGTAAAAAACTACTTGAGGTTATTCCAAAAGATATAAAGGATAATTATGATATAGAATTCTATATTACAAATAGTAACAAAGAAAATGAAACATATCCTCGTATTGGTACTCATCATAAAGTTATTAATGGTGAATCAAACGATTTCTTTGTATGGTAGTAGGTGAAAAATGAAAAAGAAAATAATATATTTATTATTATGCTTAATTATAATTGGTGGTGGTATTTTTGCTTGGTATTACTACAATAACCAAAATGAAGATGCCAATACTAAATTTTCTTTAAGTGAACAACAATGGTTAGAGAAAAATAAAAATAATGTAGTTGACTTTTATATTCCTGCTAATCTAGATGTTTTTAGTTATATTGGAAAAGGTATTTTCTTTGATTACTTAGATAGTTTTACAGATGAAACTGAATTAAAGATTAATGCTATTCCTTATAAAACACTTGATAAAAAAACTAATTATGAGTATGCATTCGAAATAGTTGACAAAGTAGCTAAAAACCAAGTATTAATCTATGAAGATAATTATGTATTTTTAAGTAAAAAACAAGATGCTATTAATAGTTTAAGTAATCTTCGTATTGGTGTTATCAAAGATGAAAAAAATCTCATAACTAAATATATAAATGATTCATCGATTGAATTTGTTGAATATGAATCCTTAAATGATTTACTTGATGAATATGCTCCAGCTATTGTTAAAAATGATGATTTAGAAGAAACTGAAGAAGTTGATGCTTCAGTAACTGATGATAAGATTGATGGATTTATTACTCTTCGTAGTTATACATTAAGTATGCTTTTTGAGCATGGCTTATATATTAATTATCATTTACCTAATTTAACTAAAAAAATTGTTTTAACTGTAAATGGTGATGGTACTTTAAATAGTATTGTTAAAAAATATTATCAAAGATGGAGTAATAAACATTTTGAAGATGCGTATAATAATCATTTATTAAGTGAATATTTTAATTACAATAATATTACTGAAATAGAAAAGAATGCTTTACAAGAGAAGAAATATGTTTATGGATTTGTAAAAAATGGTGCTTATGATTTAATTAATAATAAAAAACTAAATGGTATTAATTATCAAATAATTAAGTCTTTTGCTACATTTGCCAATGTTGATATGGATTATAAAGACGCTTACTTAAGTTATTCGGATTTAGTAAATGCCTTTGATAAAAATAAAATAGATTTAATGTTCTTAAATGGTAATTACAAATTTAAAAATGATTATTTAGAAACAAATAAAGTTATTAATTCTAATGTAGTTGTTTTGGCTAATGTTAAAAATCCAATTATTATTAACAACTTTTCTGATTTAGGAAATAAAAGTATAAGTGTTGTTAAAAATAGTAAAATTGCTAAAACATTAACTGATAATGGTATTAAAGTTAAGACATATAATAGTCTAGACAAGTTATTGGAAAATATAGATAATGATTCAATTATTGCTATTGATTTAGAAAATTATGAATACTATAAGAGAAACTCATTAGTAAACTATAAAATTGTATATCAATATGCTTTAACTAGTAATTATAGTTATGCAGTTAATAGTGAAGATTTAACATTCTTTAATTTATTTAATTTCTATTTGGAATATAATTCAGTAAATAAAATAATTATTTCTAGTTATCCAAGTATCTATCATGTTAAAAAGAGTAGTAATATTTTATTAATTTTAGTTACTCTATTATCATTAATTTTAATATTAGAATTACTCGGACACTTTAGAAAATTAGTTAAAGTATTTAAAGAGAAAACAAAACATACTTTATCTAAAAATGATAAATTAAAATATATTGATCAATTAACATCATTAAAGAATCGTTTATATCTAAATGATAGTATTGAAAAATGGGATAATACATCTATTTATCCTCAATCAATCATTATTGTTAATATTAATGATTTGTCTGAAATTAATAATAATTTTGGGTATGAAGAAGGGGATAAAGTTATTCTTGAAGCTGCTAATATTTTAATTAGAACTCAATTACCTAACACAGAAATAATTAGAACAGATGGTTCTGAATTCTTAATTTATATGCTTGAATATGATGAAAAACAAACTGTTGCATATTTAAGAAAATTAAATAAAGAATTAAAAGAATTATCACATGGTTATGGGGCTGTAACAGGTTATAGTATGATTAATGATGGTATTAAGACAGTTGATGATGCTATTAATGAAGCAACATTAGATGTTAAAACTAATAAAGAATTCCAAGATGAAAATAAAGAGAATAATTTAGGTAACTAATTATTCTCTTTTTTGTGATATAATTTAGATGGTGATACTATGCAGATTAAATCAATTAAAAAGCAAAAAAATGGTTTTTATAAATTAATAGGTGATTCTAACGTTGTACTTGCTGATGATGTAATTATTAAATATAATCTATTATATAAAAAAGAAATAGATGATGAACTATTAAATAATTTAGTTAAAGAAAATTATAAATACGATATTTTAAATAAAACGATTAAATATATAAGTACTAAAATGCGTAGTAAAAAAGAAATAAATAAATATATTAACAAATATGAATTAAATACTAATGATAAAAAGTTTATTATAGATAAATTAACTGATTTAAACTTACTTAATGATGAAGTTTATGCTAAAGCTTATGCCTATGATCGCATGAATTTATATCACGATGGTCCATATAAAATAAAAAGAGATTTAGAAAGTCATAAAATAGATAGTGACATTATAGATAGTATTATATCAAGCATTAATTATGATGATGTATATACTAAATTAGAAAAGCTAATTACTAAAAAAATAAGCCATAATACTAAATATGCTAAAGGAGAATTAAAACGCAAAATAGAGCAGGAATTTATTAATTTAGGTTATGATTTATCAATGATTGATGAAATATTTGAAAATAATTTTATATCATTAAATGAAGAAGAATTAATAGAGAAAGAATATCAAAAAATCTATAAAAAATATGCAAGTAAATATGATTCTAAAAAATTAGCAACGGTTATAAAACAAAAATTATATCAAAAAGGATATATTATAGAAGATATAAATAATGTTGTAAATAAAAACCTTTAAGTTTAACTTAAAGGTTCTTTTTTTATTTTTCGATTGATTCTTTGAATTTATTATATCCTTTTTCAATATCAGTATCATAAATTGCTAATTTATATTTTTTGCGTAATTCAACTAAAGCAGTGCTTTGTAATAAACTATCTTGTTGAACTTTTTGTTCAACTATTTTATCTTTAATTTCTTCTTTAGCATCTTTTAATTCTTGTTTTTTAGTTTCACTAACTTTTAAAATTATATGATATCCATAAGTTGTCTTAACTGGAGTGTCTGTAAATTCATTGGCTTTTAAGTTTTTAGATGCTTCCCAGAATTCTGGAACAACTTCACCTGACATAAAGTTTTCAATTAATCCACCAGTGTTATATGTACTATCAGCAGAATATTCTAAAGCAAGATCATCAAAGGTTTTTGTTAAATCTTTAGCATCAACTTCTTTTAATTTTCCAATAACTTTTAAAGCAGTATTATATGCTTCATCATAATCATCTTCATCTTCATCAAATTTGATTAAGATATGTTTAACAGTTAATTTTTCTGAATAACTATTATTGTAGTAGTTTTCAATTTCTTCATCTGTAATAGTAGTTCCAATTTGTTTATTAACAGCTAATTCTAATTTACGCTGATTTTTTAATGTTTTTTTAAATTCATCAACAGAATCAATACCATTATATGCTAAGAAATCTTCTAATGTCATACTTGAAGATTCAGCATATGATGTATAGTAATCAATTGTACTATTAACATATTCATCAATTTTATCAGAATCCTTAATTTCTTTATTAGCAATATATTCATCAATCATATTGATAGCTACATTGTAACCATATTTTGCTTTTAATTCTTTATAAAGTTTATCAGCAGATACCTTGTAACCACTTACTTTAATAGCAACTTCTTCACCATTTTTTAATTTAGGATTTTTACCACAAGCAGTTGTTAGAACTAATAATAATCCTAATGACACAATTAATATTTTTTTCTTCATTTTTTTCTTCCTTCCTTATGTATAAATAATACCTAGATGTTTATAATCATCCTTAACCATAATAACAAATATTTAATTAAAATTCAATAACCATAGCACATCTTTAAATATTTTTCATACAATATTTTTGAAAAGACAAAAAAAGGAGGAATGTTTTATGTGTTGTAATTCAGGAATATCTTCTGCTGCTATTGTGCTTGTATTATTCATATTATTAATAATAATACTTGGAGCTTATATTTAAGGAGGTAAAATATGTCTTGTAATGAAGCAAAAGGGACAAATGTTAAACCATGTCCACCAACAAATTCTATGTCATATGTAATCATTTTAGTACTATATATATTACTTGCTATAATCATTGGAACTTGTTTATTTTCATAAAAAGAGGTATACCTCTTTTTTTGTTGATTTTCAAGGAAAAAGAAATGTTAAAAAAGTTCGTTTTTTTTCTAAAAAAGTGTTTACAAATGAATAAATATGGGTTATAATAGTGGTACATGGTGGATGAAAGTGGTTAAAAGTGGGGGTGATAATTATGTTTATGGGTGAGTATCATCATTCAATTGATGCTAAAGGTCGACTTATAGTTCCTACTAAATTACGTGATGATTTAGGCGAGAACTTCATAGTTACTAGAGGTCTTGAAGGATGCTTATTTGTATATCCTAAAAGTGAATGGGATAAAATCATCAGTAAATATAAAGAGTTACCTGATACTAAAGACCGCCGCTACTTCATGAGAATATTTTTATCCGGGGCTACTATTTGCGAACTTGATAAACAAGGACGTATTAATATTCCAGGACCACTTGTTCAATTTGGAAACTTAACTAAAGAATGTATTATTATCGGTGTTGATGAAAGACTTGAAATTTGGAGTCGTGAATCTTGGGATAAATTCATTAGTGATAACGAATCTAATTTATCAGAAATCGCAGATAATTTATTTACCACAAGCGTAAATAGTTAGGAGGCTAATATGCATATCAGTGTTTTACTACAAGAGAGTATTGATTATCTAAACTTAAGTTCAGATAAAAAAATTGTAGATTGTACACTTGGTTATGCAGGTCATAGTAGCGAAATTCTTAAAAGAGTAAAAAATGGTTTTCTGTTCGCCTTCGATCAAGATAAAGAAGCAATTGAATTTAGTAAGAGTAAATTAAATGCAATTGCTTCCAATTATGAAATAATTTATGCTAACTTCTCTCATTTGAAAGAGGAGTTAGCTAAACGTAATATAACGGGTGTTGATGGCGTTTTATATGATTTAGGTGTATCTAGTCCTCAACTTGATCAAGCAGATCGTGGATTTAGTTTTCATCAAGATGCAAAATTAGATATGCGTATGAATCAAGAACAAAAATTATCTGCTTATGAAGTTGTAAATGAATACAGTGAAGCAAAACTTTCAGAAATAATTTATAAATATGGCGAAGAAAAATATGCTAAAAGTATCGCAAAGGGGATTGTTAATTCAAGACCAATAAAAACAACTTTAGAATTAACTGAAGTTGTAAAGGAATCGGTACCTTTTGCTTATCGTCGTGAAAAACATCCAGCCCGTAAAACATTTCAAGCTATCCGTATAGAAGTAAATAATGAACTTGAATGTTTTAAAAAAAGCTTAAATGATGCTTTAGATCTTCTAAATATTGGTGGACGTATTTGTGTTATAACATTTCATTCATTAGAAGATAAAATTTGTAAAGAAATATTCAAAAGTGTTTCCGAGGTTAAACCAGAATTAAAAAATATGCCAATTATACCTTTGGAATATCAACCAAAATACAAAGTAGTAAAAACTTTGGAACCAACAAAAGAAGAGTTAGAAAACAATCCGCGTGCTAGGAGCGCGAAGTTGCGAGTAATAGAAAGAGTATGGTGATAATATGCCAATGAAAATGAGAAGAAAAAGAACAATTAGATTAGTTCCAATTGAAAAAACAATATATTTAACTGGTTTGGTATGTTTTATTGCCATTATAGTTGTTGAAATATTTGTTGGAACTAAAGTTAGTAATTTAAAAATGAATATTGAAAAAATAAATTATAAAATTGAAACTCAAGAGAAGAAAAATGAATCACTTGCAATGCAAGTAAGTGAATTAACATCATATGAAAATGTAAATGGTATTATTAAGGAAATGGGCCTTGCATATAATAATGAAAACATCTATGTAATAAATGAACAATAACTTTTAAAAATAAGCCCATTATGATATAATTAAATAGGTGATAAAGATGAAACAAGAAAAGAATACAGTTTTAAGTAAAAAATGGAAATTTCCAAGAATTGTATTATTACTTTTTCTTGTTTTATTTTTGGTTTTAATTGGCCAATATGGCTATTTATCTTTATCAAGCAAAGTATATGGTAGAAACTTAAGAGGGTATGCTGACGATCGTATGACGGTTGAAAAAATACTATATGCTAAACGTGGAACAATATATGATAGTAATAATTTGGTACTTGCTCAAAATGTAACTTCATACAAATTAATTGCTTATTTAAATCCAAACCGTACAACAGATCCGGATAATCCGCAACATGTTGTAGACCCTCATAAAACAGCAGCTGCTTTAGCTCCGGTTTTAGATGCACCAGAAGAATATTTATTAGAAAGACTTTTAAAATATGATACAGATGGTGCTTATCAGGTTTACTTTGGAAACTATGGCTCTAAATTAACAGAATTAAAAAAGCAAGAAATAGAAGCATTGGATTTACCAGGTTTAGATTTTGAAGAATCAACTAAAAGGTATTATCCTAATGGTACATTTGCTTCTTATATTGTTGGCTATGCCCGTAAAGGAGAAAACGATGTTATTAATGGAGAACTTGGCGTTGAAGCTGAATATGATGAATTATTAAGTGGTAAAGATGGTTATTTAATGTATCAAAAAGATCCATCTAATTTTAAAATTCCAGATACGATGGAAAGAAGAGTAGATGCTGTAAATGGCTACGATATTTATTTAACTATTGATTCAAGTATTCAAAGATTTGCTGAAGATGTTGTTGCCAATATTACTGAGACTTATGGTCCAGAATGGATGTTAATAACCATTATGGATGCTAAAACTGGAGCAATTTTAGCTTCAGCAACATCACCAACATTTGATCCAAATAGTTTACCAGAGGATATGACATATCAAAATCCAATTATCTCTTATGAATATGAACCTGGTTCAACTATGAAAATATATACTTATATGTGTGCTATTGATAAAGGTACATATCGTGGCGATGAAGGTTTCTTATCTGGTAGTTATACAACCGGTCCAAATACTATTCATGACTGGAATGATGTTGGTTGGGGTACTATTAGCTATGATGTAGGTTTTGAATATTCATCTAATATAGGTGCTTTAAATGTTGTACGTAATTTTTTAAATAAAGGAGACTTAAAAGCATGCTTAAAAAAATATGGTTTTGGTGCTAAAACAGGTGTTGAATTAAGTGGTGAAACAAAAGGAAATATTGATTATAATGAAGATGTTGAAATTGATGCTTTAACTACTTCATTTGGTCAAGGTATATCAACAACCGCTGTTCAACATTTACAAGCTATGTCAATGATTGCTAATAATGGTTATATGGTAAAACCACATATTATTTCTAAAATGGTAGATTCTAAGGGTAATGAAATTATAACAGATACTAAATCGAACGCTAAACAAGTAATTGCTCCAGCAACCGCTGCTAAGGTACGTGAATTAATGTACAATACAGTAACTGATGAATGGGCAACAGGTCATCCATATTATCTTGAAGGTTACGATATTATTGGTAAAACTGGTACAGCTCAAATATATGAAAATGGACGTTATCTAGAAGGTGAAGGTAACTATTTAACATCTTTTGCTGGTATGTGGCCTTATAATGATCCTGAAATAATTATTTATGCTGCTATTAAAAAGCCATATTCAAGATCATCAAGAGTTTTATCAGAAGGAGTAAAAGAACTTGTTAAAAATATTTCTAAGTACCGTAATATGTATGCTGAACGTCCAATTGAAAGTGATATAAACATTATTGAATTGGAAGATTATAAAAATACTAATATTTCCATAACCAAATCAGCTTTAGAAGATCAAGGAATTTCAGTTTATGTTATTGGTGATGGTTCAACAATTATTAATCAATATCCTAAGAAGGGTACCAAGATTGCTACTAATGATAAAACATTCTTATTAACAGATAGTTCAAACTTTATAATACCAAATATGTTTGGTTGGTCACGCAACGAAGTTATAGCTTATGCTAAACTAACTGGCATGAAATATCATTTTAATGGTTTTGGTTACGTAGTTAGACAATCTGTTATAGAAAATAGTCCAATTGATCCAAAAAATGAAATTAGTTTTGATCTTGTTGAAAGAATTGATTTAAATAATGTCAATAAAGAAGAAAAAGAAGAAGAAAATGAATAAAAAATAGACTATTGTCTATTTTTTTTTGATATAATTTATATAGGTGATTATATGACGTTTAATGAATTACGTACAAAATATAAATCAATTATTTATCATAGTTACAATATTAAAGAAAATGAAGAGGATTATACAATTACATTTAATTTTGAAATACCAACATTAGCAACATTTAATCCTACTTTAACAATAAATAAAAAAGATATAAAAAATGATATTAATAGTGATATAGCCCATAGAATAATTTTTAATATTGGAATGATAGAATTAATTAGTTATTTTAAACTTACATGTAGTCCAGAAGTAATTATTGAAGCTGGCTATTTAGATGCTGAACAACAAAAATGGTTTAGAAAACTATTCTATTATGGCTTAGGTGAGTTTATGTATGTTAACGATATACATATTGAAGAAGATGAATTACTTGAATTTGCTATAAAACATGAACCCGATAAAGAAGTATTAACTGATTATGAAGGATATGGAAATTTAATTCCTATTGGTGGGGGAAAAGATTCTAATGTTACTTTAGAAGTATTAGCTGGTCAAGATAATTATTGCTTTGCCATTAATCCTAAAGGACCACATGAAGAATGTGTTAAAATAGCTGGATATAATGATTATATGAAAGTTAAAAGAACACTAGATAAGAATATGTTAGAACTAAATAAACAAGGCTTTTTAAATGGTCATACACCATTTTCATCACTTGTTGCATTTATTACTTATTTGTGTGCTTATTTAAATAACCGCAAATACATCGTATTATCTAATGAAGCATCAGCTAATGAAGCTACAGTTATTGGTACAAAAATAAATCATCAATATTCCAAAACTTATGAATTTGAAAATGATTTTAATGAATATACTAAAAAATATTTTAATATTGATATTAAGTATTTCAGTCTTCTAAGACCTTTAACTGAATATCAAATAGGAATGTTATTTTCTAAATATAAAAAATATCATAAAGCTTTCAAAAGTTGTAATGTAGGTTCTAAAAGTGTACCATGGATATGGTGTAATGATTGCCCAAAATGTTTATTTGTTTATACAATATTAAGTCCATTTTTATATAAAGATGATTTAGTAGATATTTTTGGTGAAGATTTGTTTAACAAAAAAGAATTATTAGATACATTTATTGAACTTGCTGGTTATGCTGATACAAAACCATTTGAATGTGTTGGAACATATTCAGAGGTAAGATATGCTATTAGTAAAACAATTAATAAATTAGGTGATAGCTTACCATATCTATTAGATTATTATAAAAATCATTATCCACTTGAATTAGATCATGATTTTGAACATCAGTTTAATGATGAAAATAATCTTGATGATGTTTTTCTTACTTTACTTAAAAAGGAGTTAGATTAATTATGTTTAAAAAAATAATTGATGATATAAAGGGTAAAAATGTTGCTATTTTAGGCTTTGGTATGGAGGGAATATCAACATATCATTTTATTCGTAAATACTCCAATATGCCCCTTACTATCATTGATAAGAATGATGTGTATGAAAAAAATAAAGAAATGCTTGAAAACGATGCAAATTTATCATTTATTGTTGGGGAAAACTATTTAAAAAATCTTGAGGATTTTGATTTAATAATCAAAAGCCCAGGTGTTATTTTAAAAGATATTGATACTTCAAGTTTAAAGATAACTTCTGAACTTGAATTAATGCTTAAATACTACCGTGATCAAACTATTGGTGTTACTGGTACTAAAGGCAAAAGTACCGTTGTTAGTTTAATGTATAAAATATTAGAAGACCAAGGAAAAGATGTCCGTTTACTTGGTAATATTGGTACACCAATATTTGATGAAATAGAATCGTTTACAGATAAAACAATCATTGTTGTTGAAATGTCAGCCTTACAATTAGAATTTACAGATATTTCTCCACATATTGCTGTAATAATTAATCTATTTGAAGAACATCTAGATCATAGTGGTACAGTAAAACATTATCATGAAAATAAACTAAATATTTTTAAATATCAAAATGAACATGATTATGCAATATACTCAAGTGATATTGAACCATTAAATAGTTATATTGATGAAAGATATAAAGCTCATAAATATCGTGTTCAATTACATAATAAAAACATTAATTTACAAACAGCCTATTTATATAAAGGTATGGCCTATTTAGATAATCAAGAATTATATAATTCCGAAGATAAAAGAAATTTAATTGGTGAACATAATTTAAGAAATATTATGATTGTTTTAACAATTGCTAAAATAATGGAATTAAATATGCATAAAGCAATTAAATCTGTTAATGAGTTTAAACCACTTGAACATCGATTAGAGCACGTTGGAACTTATAATGGTATCATTTATTACAACGATGCTATTGCTACTATTCCTAATGCGACAATTAATGGTATTGAGGCTTTAAAAAATGTTAATACCCTAATCTTTGGTGGTATGGATAGGGGAATAAATTACCAAGAATTAATTGATTATTTAGATGCAGGTCACGTAGCAAACTTAATATGTATGCCTACAACTGGTTATAAAATAGGCAAAAAGATAAAAAATAAAAATGTAAATGTTTATTATGCTGAAACACTAGATGAAGCAGTTAAACTTGCAAAAGGTGTAACAGAAAAAGATAAAATATGTTTGTTATCACCAGCAGCTGCCTCATATGAGTATTTTAAAAACTTTATGGAGAAGGGTAATACTTACAAAGCCTTAGTTCGCGAAAACTAGGCTTTACAAATATAAATTATTATGTTAAAATTATATTGTATTATAATCGAGGGTGATTAGATGGAAGAAACAAAGGTATATCAAGCTTCAGATTTTAATAATGCACTTATTGCTGAAACTCTAAAAGAGGTTATCGAAATACTAGAAGAACGTGGTTATAATCCAATTAATCAAATAGTTGGTTATTTGATGAGTGGTGATCCAGGTTATATTTCATCTCATAAAGAGGCTAGAAATAAGATATTAAAATTTGAAAGAACTAAAATATTAGAAGTTTTAGTATCACAATTTATTAAATAATGCGTTATATGGGTTTAGACTTAGGTACAAGGACACTTGGGATATCACTTTCTGATACAACCCACACAATTGCTACACTCTATGATACCATTAGGTTCTCTGATAGCAATTATGATGAACTTATACCTCAATTAAAAGAAATCATTAAAGAAAATGACGTTAATAAGATAGTTTTAGGATTACCTAAGAATATGAATAATACAATAGGTCCGCGTGCCTTAGTTACCATGGAATTTATGGAAAAACTTAAAAATGAATTGCATATCGAAGTAGTTATGCAAGATGAGAGATTATCAACAGTTGAGGCGACAAACTATATGATTGAGGCAGATGTATCAAGAAAAAAAAGAAAGAAAAAAATTGATTCACTAGCTGCCAATATTATTTTACAAACATATTTAGATAAAGAAAAAGAAAGAGGGATAGAATATGGAAGAAAAGATGACATTTAAAGTACTAAATGATGAGGGAAAAGAAGTAGAATGTGAAGCATTATTTACATTTGAATCAGATGAAACTAAGAAAAATTATATCGTATATACTGATAATTCATTAGATGATGAAGGAAATACTAAAGTATATGCTTCAATTTATAATCCTGATGAGGATGAGACTAAATTATTACCAATTGAAACAGAAAAAGAATGGAAAATAATTGAAACAATTTTAGAAGAGTTACAAAACGAGAATAAAGAAGAACAATAATAAGAATATAATCAAAAAAAGAGTAAATATACTCTTTTTTGTTAGGAGTAGTGTATGAGAAAATATTTAATAATAATAATTGCATTTGTAATTGCTGTTGCTGCTATTCTTTTTTGGGGATTAAAAAGTTATTTAAATAGTATAAAAGCCGTTAGTAATGATACAACATTAAAAAGTTTTTATGTTGAAAGTGGTCAAAACTACTATTCAATAGCTGATGAATTAAAGAAGGACAATTTAATTAAATCAAAATTAGGTTATAAAATTTATTTAAAACTTAATCCGCCAGCCAAAGCATTAGAGGCCGGAGAATATCACTTAAGTGAATCTATGAGTGTTAAACAACTAATGGAAGAATTTGGTAAGGGTGTTGAACGTAAAGAATATATCAAAGTTACTTTCAAAGAAGGTAAAAACATGCGTTATTTTGCCAATGTAATTTATGAAAACTTTGGATATCAACCAGAAGAATTATATAACCTATTAGCTGATGAAAAATATATTGATGAATTAATAAAAGAATATTGGTTCTTAACTGATGAAATTAAAAATAAAGATATTTTCTATTCATTAGAAGGGTATTTATATCCAAATACATATGAATTTGATAAAGAAGCAGATTTAAAAACTATTATTAAAAGATTACTTGATGAAGAAGAAAAACAATTAGAACCATATAAAGATAAAATTAAAAAGAGTGGTTATTCAGTTCATGAAGTAGTAACACTTGCATCAATTATTGAAGTAGAATCTCGTCAAGCAGATCGTAAAGGAGTAGCTGGAGTATTTAAAAATCGTTTAGATACTGGTATGTCACTTGGAAGTGATGTTACAACATATTATGGTGTTGGTTTAGATTTGCATGAGCGTGATTTATATACAACAGAGATAAATGATCCAAATCCATATAATACACGTCATTCAAGTATGGCAGGTAAATTACCGGTAGGTCCTATTGCTAATCCATCAATTTCATCAATTGATGCTGCTTTGGAACCAGAAATACATGATTATTTCTACTTTGTATCAGATAAAACAGGTAAAATTCATTTTACAAAAACCTTACAAGAACATAATTCAATGATTCAATATCTAAAGAGCAATGGTCTTTGGTATGAATATAACTAATTTAAAAAATAAGGCAAGAAAAAACAATATCCCCATTATCCAAGATGGGGGTATTGCCTTTATAAAAAAGTATATTACTGATAATAATATAAAAACTATTTTAGAAATTGGATCAGCTGTTGGTTATTCAGCTATCTCTTTTGCATTACTTGATAAGAATATCAAGGTGCATACATTAGAAAGAGATGTTGAAAGATATAATGAAGCAATTAAAAATATAAATGAATTTAACCTTAATAATCAAATAATAATTAAAAATGTTGATGCTTTGGAATATGAATTAGATGATACATTTGATTTAATTTTTATTGATGCAGCTAAAAGTCAATACATTAAATTCTTTGAAAAATATAAACATAATTTAACTACTAATGGAGTTATTATTACAGATAATTTATCATTTCATGGTATGGTTGATGATTTATCATTAACGCATAACCGTAATACTAAACAATTAGTAGGAAAAATAAGAAATTATATTGAATTTTTGAAGAATAATGAGGAATTTGATACAGTTTTTTATAAAGATGGTGATGGTATATCTGTATCCAAAAAGAAAAACTAGACTAATTTTATCTAGTTTGCTATAATATTTAAGTCAAAAAATTTTAAAAGAAAGGAGGAAATAAAATGAGTAAAATTAAAATGTTTGCCTTAGGTGGACTAAATGAAGTTGGTAAAAACATGTATGTTGTTGAAGTCGATAAAGATATCTTTGTCTTTGAAGCAGGCTTAAAATATGCGGATGATCAATCATTAGGTATTGATTACATGTTACCAAATTATGATTATTTAATTGCTAATAAGGATCGTATAAAAGGTATTTTTATTACTCATGGTCATGATAATGAAATAGGTTCTGTTTGTGATGTAATTTGTGATATTCCAGATGTAAAGGTATATGCAACCAAATTTTCATGTGAAATCATTAAACAAGACTTAGAAGAAGAAAATATGAGTTTTGATAATTTACACGAAATAAAAGTACACCAAAAAATAAATTTTGGTAAAAATAGTATTTTTCCAATTCGTGTATCACACTCTATACCAGATTCTGTTATGTATGTTTTAAATACAGAAGATGGAGCTATAGTATTTACTGGTAATTATATTTTTGATCCAGCTATGACTGGTTTATATAGTACAGATATGGGTAAAATTGCTTATGTTGGTAAACAAGGTGTTCTTTGTTTATTAAATGAGTCAATATATGCTCCAAAAGCTTCATTTACATCTCCATCCCATCGTGCAACCAATATGGTAAAAGAAATTATCAATAAACATGATAAACGTATTATTTTTACAATTATGCAAGCCCAAATATTTAGAATTCAAGAAATATTAGATGTTATATCTAAAACTCATCGTTCAATCGTAATAATGGGCAAAAGACTTGAAAATATTATTTATCGTGCAATTGAATTAGGATTTTTAAATTTTGATAAGGATAGAATTAAAAATATTCACCATATTAATGATGAGAATATTATAATTTTAATGTCTAATGAAAGGGAAGCCTCATTCCAAAATATGCAACGAGCTATTAAAGGATTTGATAAATTTTTAACATTAACATCAGATGATTTAGTAGTATTGGCATCACCAATTTATGATTCACAAGAAGTTAAAGCTACTAAGGTACGTGATGATTTAGCTAAAATAGGAATTGAAACAGTTGTTTTAAAAGCCCGTTCACTTCATTCATCAGCTGAAGATATTATGATGATGATTAATATGTTAAATCCAAAATATTATTTTCCAGTTTCTGGTGAATATCGTCAACAAGTTGAAAATGCAAATTTAGCATATCGTTTAGGTATGAGTGAAGATAATGTTTTCTTAAAATTAAATGGTCAAGTTGTGGAAATTGTTGATGGTAAAGCATATGATAATGGTGAAGTAGTTAAAACTGATGAAATATTAGTTGATGGAAAACAATCAGGAGATATTGGTGATTTAGTTTTAAAAGACCGTGAACTTTTAGGTTCTAATGGAATTGTTTTTATTACAGTTACTTTGGATAAAGAAACTAAAAAAATCTTAGCTGGTCCAGAAATATTAACTCGTGGATTTATTTATGTTAAAGATAATACTGATTTAATAAATGAAGCCTTAGAAAAATGTCATGATGTTATCGAGGAATCAACAACACCACAATATGTTGATTTTAATAAAGTAAAAGTTGGTATTAGAGATAGATTGGGAAAATTTTTCTATGAACAAACTAGTTCAAAACCAATGATAATTGTTAATGTTCAAGAGGTATAATAAGTAGGATGTAAAATCCTACTTATTTACCGAAAATTTTCTCTTGACAAACAATAACCTTTTATATATAATTGGTATATAAGCGTTTTGACGTGAGAAAAGTAATAGTATATGAAGTTTCAAGCGAGTTAGGTATGGTGGAAGCTAATAAATGGATGTATTATGAAGAACACTCACTAGTTGTTAGACTGAAAAGAAATGAGTAAGTTTAATCGGTGGTAACCCGTTATCAAATTACACGATTTTTTTTGAAATCGATAAAGTGGCCATAGTTATATGGCAAGTTGGGTGGCACCGCGGAAATGTTTCGTCCCAATAAGGACGGAAACAAAAATGCCAAATATGCTCAATTAGCTCAGTTGGTAGAGCATCCGGCTGTTAACCGGCAGGTCGTAGGTCCGAGTCCTACATTGAGCGCCATTCTTTGTTTGCCTGATTAGCTCAGTTGGTAGAGCATCCGGCTGTTAACCGGCAGGTCGTAGGTCCGAGTCCTACATCAGGCGCCATTTTTTGTTTATAGTAAGTCCTTATTAGGACTTATTTTTTTATATAAAGAAAGGTGATATTATGGAAAAATTTACAAAAGAAATAGTTGATGATTTAGCAGATAAATTATTAATTGGTTTAACTGATGAAGAAAACCAAATGGTATTAGATGAATTTGCTTATATTGATCAAAATATTGATATTATCAATACAATTCCAAACATTAGTGAAGTTGAACCAATGACTCATTGCTTAGATGATTTTGTTTGTGAACTTCGTGAAGATAAAGCTGAGGAATCAATAAGTATTGATGATGCTTTAAAGAACTGTGATGATTATATTGATACAGAAATCAAAGTTCCAAAGGTGGTGGGATAATGTTAGGTAGTAAAAGTATAAAAGAATTACATGATATGTTAATTAATGGTGAGATAACTTGCCAAGAATTAATTGATGATGCTATTAAAAATTCTCATAAATTACAAGATGAATGTAATGCTTTTGTTACTATTTTAGATAGTGTTAAACCAACTGATGTAAATGACTCATTGCTTTCAGGTATCCCATATACTTGTAAGGATAACTATAGTACAAAAGATATTTTATCTACAGGTTCATCAAATACCTTAAAGGATTATGTTCCATTTTTTACAGCTACAGCTATAAAAAATCTTGAAAACAAAGGAGCAATTTTAACTTCTAAAACTGTTATGGATGAATTTGGAATGGGTGGTACTGGTACAACTGGTCATACAGGTATTGTTTTAAATCCATGGGATAATAAACGTATATGTGCTGGTTCATCAGCTGGTTCTGCTTGTGCAGTTGCAGCTGGTGTTTATCCATATGCAACAGGATCAGATACCGGTGATTCTATTCGTAAACCAGCTGCTTATTGTGGCATTGTAGGTTATAAACCAACATATGGTATGATTTCACGTTATGGATTATTCCCATTTGCTTCAAGCCTAGATCATTGTGGTTGTTTAACTAGAACAGTTGAAGATGCAGCTATTGTTACCGATGCTATGAAGGGTATTGATGAAAATGATATGACATCATGGGATTCAAGTGATATTCATCTATATGATAATTTAACTGATGATGTAAAGGGTAAAAAAGTATGTTACATTAAAGAAATCTGTAATTTAGATAATTATCCAAATGCTAGCGATGAATTAAAAGAGCATTTAGCAAATTTCCATAATATAATTAATAAATATAAAGAATTAGGTGTAGAAGTAACTGAAGTATCAGTAGATCACACTTTACTTAATGCTTTAGCATCAGTTTATGTTGTTATTTCTTGTGCTGAAGCAACATCAAATATGTCTAACTTAACAGGTATAATATTTGGACCACGTGCAAAAGCTGATAATTATATTGATATGATGAAGGAATATCGTACTAAAGGATTTTCTCCGCTTATTAAAAGAAGATTTGTAATTGGTTCCTATGTTTTACAAGCAGAAAATAAAGATAGATATTTCCATAATGCTCAAAGAGTAAGAAGATTACTTGTAGATGCTTGGAAAAATTTATTTAAAGACTATGATGCTGTTGTTTTACCAGTTGGATCAGGTCCTGCTAAATTAATTGAAAATTCAAAAGATCAACTAGACAATAATACGCAAATACTTGAAGAACATTTACAAATTGGTAACTTTGGTGGTTTTCCATCAATTACAATTCCTGATGGTTTTGTAAATAATCTACCAGTAGGAATAAATATTACTGGTAATTGTTATAATGACCAAACTGTTTTAAACTTAGCTTATGCTTTGGAGTCTAAAATGAATTATAAAGGACAAGTAGCAGGAGGTGTTAATAATGGATAATTATCAAGTAATGATAGGTTTAGAAATGCACTGTGAAATGTCTAAAACAAATTCAAAAGTATTTTCTAGTGCTAAAAATGGTTATTCTGATGAAGCAAATAGTTTTATTAGACCAGTAGATCTTGCATTTCCAGGTACACTTCCAGTTGTTAATAAAGAAGCCGTTAGATTAGCATTAAAAGCTAGTATGATTTTAAATTGTAAACAACCAGAATACATGTATTTTGAAAGAAAAAATTATTATTATCCTGACTTACCAAAAGGATATCAGATAACTCAGGAAACTAAACCAGCTCCAGTTGGTATATATGGTTATCTTGATTATGAATTTAAAGGTGAAACAAAAAGAGTTAGAATTAACAATATTCACCTTGAAGAAGATTCAGCATCACAAGATCACTATCCAACATTCTCAACTCTAGATTATAATCGTGCTGGTGTTCCACTTTTAGAACTAGTAACAGAACCAGATATGCATTCAGCAGAAGAGGCTGTTGCTTTCTTGGAAGCTATGCGTGCTATTTATCAATATGCTGATATTTCAGATGCTGATTCTAAAAAAGGACAAATTAGATGTGATGTAAATGTTTCTATTTGTGATAAAGATAAGGATATATCTAATCCTGATAATTGGGGTACAAAAGTAGAAATTAAAAACGTCAACTCATTTGGTGGTGTTCGTGATGCAATTAATTACGAAATAGATCGTCAAATTGCTCTAAAAGAATCTGGTGAATATGATAAGATGGAACAACAAACGAGACGTTTTGATGAAGATACAATGACAACTATTTATATGCGTAATAAAGCAAATGCTATAGATTATAAATATTTTGTTGAACCAAATATTCCTAAATTTAAAATAACAGGTGAATGGTTAGATGAAATACGTGCTACTATTCCTGAAATGCCAATTGAAAGAAAAAATAAATATATGAATCAATTTGGTTTATCTGAATATGATGCTTCAATTTTGGTAAAAGAAAAGGATATTTCCAATTTTTATGAAGAGACACTTACATTAGGAAGTGATCCTAAAAAAAC
The DNA here is from genome assembly GCA_017527675.1 of Bacilli bacterium. Taxonomy (GTDB): domain Bacteria; phylum Bacillota_I; class Bacilli_A; order RF39; family UBA660; genus RGIG6635. The sequence continues at coordinate 7,637 of JAFXPU010000009.1, read as the reverse complement.
AGCCAATTGGTTAACAAGTACTATTTTGGGATATTTAAATAAAAACGAATTAGAAATAAAAGATATTTATTTAACACCAAAAATGCTATTTGATTTAATGAAATTAGTTGATGATGGTAAAATATCTTCTAAACAAAGTAAGGAAGTATTAACACACGTTTTAGAAGATAAAAAAGATCCAAATGAGGTTGTTAAATCACTTGGTATGGAACAAATTGGTGATGATAATTTAATTCGTGAACTTGCTATTAAAGCAATTGAAGAACATTTAGAATTAATTGAGGAGTACCGCAAAGGAAGAAATGTTTTTGATTTCTTTGTAGGTCAAATAATGAAGGCAACTCGTGGTCAAGCAAATCCAAGTTTGACTGCTAAAATAATAAAAGAAGAAATAGATAAAAGATAGGTGATAAATATGGATTTAAAAGAATTATATGAAAAAAGCCAAGAACTACTAGGAAGTGAAGTAAAATTACAAGGTTGGATTAGAAATCACCGTAAACAAAAAGATTTTGGCTTTATAGATTTTTCTGATGGTACTTGTTTTAAACATATTCAACTTGTTTATACATCAGATTTAGCAAATTTTGAAGAAATAGCTAAATTACATATTGGTTGTGCTATTACAGTAACTGGTACATTAATTGAATCAGAAGGTGCTGGACAAGACTATGAAATTAAAGTAAAAGATATTGTTTTAGAAGGAGATTGTCCTGAAGATTATCCACTTCAATCAAAAGGCCGTCCAACTCGTGAATTTTTAAGAGAACAAGCATACCTTCGTCCTCGTACAAACTTATTTCAAGCGGTATTCAGAGTTAGAAGTGTAACAGCTTACGCTATTCATAAATATTTTCAAGATCATGGTTTTGTATATTTCCATGCTCCACTTTTTACAACTAGTGATTGTGAAGGAGCAGGGGAAATGTTTCAAGTTACAACACTTGATTTAGATAAAGTTGCATCATCTGGTAAGGTTGATTATACAAAGGATTTTTTTGGTAAAAGAGCTAACCTAACTGTATCAGGTCAACTAGAAGCTGAAACTTTTGCTATGGCTTATAAAAAGACTTATACATTTGGACCAACATTTAGAGCTGAAAACTCTAATACTAAAACACATGCAAATGAATTTTGGATGATGGAACCAGAAATGGCCTTTTGTGATTTAAAACAAGATATGGACGTTATGGAAGATATGTTAAAATATGTTGTTAAATATGTTTTAGATAATTGTCCTGATGAGATGGATTTCTTTGATAAGTTTGTTGAAAATGGTTTAAAAGAAAAATTAACTAAATTAATTAACAGTAACTTTACACGTATATCTCATCATGATGTAATAGATATCCTACAAAAAGCTCCTGTTAAATGGGAATTTGAACCAATTCAAGGTGAAGATATTGCTAAAGAACATGAAAAATATATTACAGAATACTTTAATGGTCCAGTATTTATTACAGATTGGCCAAAAGATATTAAAGCATTCTATATGAAATTGAACCCAGATAATGAAACTGTTGCTGCTGTTGACTTAGAAGTCCCAGGAGCAGGTGAATTATGTGGTGGTTCACAACGTGAAGAAGACTATGATAAGCTTGTTAAACGTATGAAAGAAATGGGTGTACCTGAAACTGAGTGGTATTTGAATTTAAGAAAATATGGAGGATGTGTTCATTCAGGTTTTGGTATGGGATTTGAAAGATTACTTATCTATTTAACAGGTGTTGAAAACATTCGTGATGTTATTCCATATCCACGTACTCCAGGCAATTGTGAATATTAAAAAAACTATAAAATTTATAGTTTTTTTTGTCTATATATGTTATACTTATAATAGGTGATGATATGAATAATAAGAGTAAGGGGTTTACTTTAGTTGAATTAATAGGTGTAATAGTAATTATTGCTCTTTTGGCATTATTAATTACACCAGTAATTAGTAATACTTTAAAAAGTAGTAAAAGTAAATTATATAGTAATACATTAAATAACATTGAATTATCTGCTAAAGATTGGTTTACTGATGAAGATAATATTACTAAATTACCAACAAATGTCAATGAATGTTATATTACTTTAACTGAATTAAAAAATGACGGTGCTGTTGATTTAGATATAAAAGATCCAAGAACAGGTGAACTTTTAGATGATAGTATGATAAATATTTTAGTTACTAAAGTTGGCTCATCATTTGAATTTACAGTTGTTGATGATGCTTCTACATTAGGTGGTCAATGTACTGATTATGCACCAAATGTTTTAGCTCCAACTATTAATGCAACAACATTTAATGATTATAGAAAATCTTTTGCTTTAAATATAACTTATGATAATTTATCATCTACTACAGGTCAATCATTTCAATATTATTTATCTAGTTCATCAAATAGTTTAAAAAATGGTGCATGGACAAATTATACAAATGGTACTGCTCAAACAATTGGAGCAGATAAAACAGGTACATATTATGTATTTATTAAACGTTTAGCAAATGTAATAGATGGTCAAACAAATACATCTACTATGGGTGGTGTACTTGTTAAAATAGGAAATGAAACATATCATCGTTTTGGCCCATATCGTTTTGATAATAATAAACCAACATGGACTTTCTATCAAAAGACAAATGATAATAATAGCATGAATAGTGAACTTGAAAATATCAATTATGCATATCAAGAACATACTGTTACAATAACATTTAGAGGAACAGATGAAAACTATCAATCTAGTTCTTTAAGTCTAAATAATATTGTTATTAAAATTGGTAACACTGATGTATCAAGTTCAGTCACTAAATCATTATCACCAGTTAAAAACATGAGTAATGGTGTTGAATATACATTAACTCTTAAAAATATGACTCAATCAGGTAAATTAAGTATTGTTATTCCTGCTGGAACAATTACCGATAAAGCTGGTAATACAAGTAGTGAAACAACAATTGGAACTGAAATAAAAGTTAATATGTGTAATTACCCAGCAAATCAAATATGGACATTTGAAACTGCTGATAAATATACATTCAAAGTTCCATGTTCTGGAACATATGAAGTTGAGGTAGATGGAGCTCAAGGTGGTGGCGGCACAGGTGCTGGTGGTAAGGGTGCTAAAATTACTGGTCGAGTAAGATTTAATAGAAATACAAATTTAAATATCTATGTAGGTGGACAAGGAACTACTAACCAAGGCGGTTATAATGGTGGTGGAACTGGTACCTATGGCGGTGGTGGTGCATCTGACATTCGTGTAGGTGGTACTGCTTATGCAAATAGAATTATTACAGCTGGTGGCGGCGGCGGCGGATCTAATTTCGGTGTTGCTGGTGGTGCTGGTGGTGATGTAAATGGTGTTCAAGCTGGTTCAGTTGGCAGAGATAGTTGTGATTACTGTATTTATGGTGAGCAAGGTAAAATGTCTGAAGAAATGTCATGTTCATATACTAGTGATTTCTCACCAAGCAATCCTAAAACTTGTGTAGCTAGATATGCTCAAGGCGGTACACAAACTGCTGGTGGTGAATACGGTGCTACAGTTCACTTTAATGAATATGTAGGTGGCTGGACAGGCTACTCTGGAAAAATAGGTGAAGGTGGCGACGGTATGGCTGCTGCTGGTGGCGGCGGTGGCTTCTATGGTGGCGCTGGTGGAGCTGCTGAAGTATTTGAATTATTATCAGGTGCTGGTGGTTCATCATGTGTATCAACAAATGAAAGCAGCGATTATTCAAATTGTAAAAATAATTCTTATCTATTTACTAATGTAAATGCTACAACTGGTGCACAATCAGGAAATGGTAAAGTAATTATTAAATTTATAAGTGATTAAAAATTAAAGATTAAATCTTTAATTTTTTTTTGCAAAAAAAAGGAAATCGTCAAAAAAACAATAATAATATAAGTAGGAGGTGATTAATATGATTATTAATATTATAAAAAAATATAAATTTTTTTTACTTATGTTTATGTTAGTTATTATTAGCACTATTGCTTTTATGTTAAATAATAAGGATAGAGTTTCTGCAAGTGATACTACTATAGTTACTAAAAAAGAAAAAACAAAAGTTCAAAAAGAAGAGGTGATCAAAAATATTGTTGTTGAAATTAAAGGTGCTGTTGTTACTCCAGGTGTATATTCTTTAAAAGAAGGTAGTAGGGTAATTGACTTAATTACACTTGCTGGTGGTTTAGTTGAAGATGCTAATACGGATTATATTAATCAAAGTAAAATATTAGCTGATCAAATGGTAGTTAAAATATATACCAATCAAGAAATAGAAAAATCAAATAGAATTGAAGTAGTAACTAAGTATGTTGAAAAAGAATGTGACTGTCCTAAAATAACAAATGATGCTTGTATAAATAATAATAGTAATAATCAAGATAAGGAAAATAACAATACATCTTTGGCAAATAATTTAGTTAATATTAATACCTGTACGCTAGAACAATTATTAACATTGCCTGGTATTGGTGAAAGTAAAGCTTTAGCAATAATTGAGTATCGTAATTCAAATAAATTTGAAAAAATAGAGGATATTCAAAATGTAACAGGTATTGGAGCTAGTTTATATGAAAAAGTTAAAAATTATATTGAAGTATAGCTATTTATTAGTTATGCTTTTTACTTTTTTTTATGTTTATAATTACATTAATAACAATAAATATAATTCCAAATATGGTATTAATGATACATGTATTGAAGGTTATATTAAAGATATTAAAAAAAAAATGATAAATTATCAATTGTTGTTAATGATGTTTTAATTAATTTTTATAAAGATGATATACCTTCTAATCTGAAGATAGGTGATTATGTTAAAGTACAGGGTTTACTAAGCATTCCAAATAAGAATACTACTCCACATTTATTTTGCTATAGAAATTATTTATATAGTATTAATATTCATTATATTTTAAAACCATCTAATATAAAAGTTATTAAAAAAAAGGTTTCTTTTATTTACTATATAAAAAGAAATCTTATTAATTATTTTTCTAAATTTAAAAGTAATAGTTATTTATTGACTTTTATTTTGGGTATGAATGATGAAATAAAAGAAAATGTAGCTTCTAGTTATAATAAGAATGGTATTAGTCATTTATTTGCTTTATCCGGTATGCATGTATCTTTATTAACCTGTATTATATTATTTATTTTAACTAAGATAATTAAAGAAAAAAAAGCATATTTAATATGTTCTTTATTTTTAGTATTCTATTTATTTTTAACTGCTTTTTCTAAATCCATTGTACGTGCGTCATTTCTTTTTTTCTTTCTAACATTTAAAAAAATATTTAAAATTAATCTTAATATTAAAAAAGTGTATGTTGTTTTTACTTGTTTAATGCTTATTATAAATCCTTACAATGTTTATAATAATGCTTTTTTATATAGTTATATTATTTCTTTTGCTTTAATTAGTTTTGGGGATATAATTAATAATTACAAAAATTACTTTCTTAAAATATTCATAACTAGTTTAATATCATTTTTAGTTGGTATACCGGTTTCAATAAATGCTTCCTTTGAATTAAATTTAATTAGTCCATTTTTAAATATCTTTTTTGTACCTGTTATATCAATAATAATTTTTCCATTAACTTTATTAACAGCTGTTTTACCTTTTTTAGATTTTATTACATTTTTTTTGATGTCATTAATTGAAAAAATATCTTTATTCTGTTCTTATATTAATTTATTTAAAGTAATAATGCCATATATGAATATTAAAGTAATATTGTTATATTATTTGCTTTTAATTATAACAGTTTATAAAATAAGAAGAAAAAATAATAAATGTTTATTAATTATTATAATTTTTTTAATAGTACATTATAATCAAAATTTATTTAATAGTTATACATCACTAACATTTTTGGATGTTCAGCAAGGAGATTCACTTTTAATTAATTATCAAAGTAACAAAGGTTCAATTTTGATTGATACTGGTGGTAAAGTTGATTCAAGTTTTAGTTATACTAAAAACACAACTATTCCATATTTAAAATCACTTGGGATTCATCAATTGAACTATTTGATATTGACACATGGGGACTTTGACCATATGGGTGAAGCAATTAACTTAGTTAATAATTTTAAAGTGGAAAAAGTAATTTTTAATTGTGGACCATACAATGATCTAGAAAAAGAACTAATTAAAGTATTAGATAAAAAGAAAATTAAGTATTATTCATGTATTAAAGAATTGAATATAGATAAGAATAAACTATACTTCTTACAAACTAAAGAATATGATAATGAAAATGATAATAGTAATGTTATTTATACAGAACTTAATGGATACAGATTTATGTTTATGGGAGATGCATCTATTACTACAGAAAAAGAAATATTAGATAAATATGATTTACCAGATATTGATGTATTAAAAGTTGGGCATCATGGTAGTAGGACAAGTAGTAGTAAAGAATTTATAGATGAGATTAATCCTAAATATTCTATTATTAGTGTTGGTAAGAATAATAGATTTGGACATCCAAATAAAGAAGTATTAGATAATTTAGAAAATTCTAAAATATATAGGACAGATATTGATGGTAGTATTATGTTTAAGATTAGAAATAATAAATTACAAATTGAGACGTGTAGTTCATAGAAAGGAGTAATATGAATTATTATAACGAGATAAAGAACAAATTAATAGATAACGAAGTATATTCAAGAGTAAAAGATTATTCAAAAGAAAGACATAAGGTTATAACGTATTTTGAGATAGGTAAATTATTAAATGAAGCGGGTGGTAAATATGGTGATAGTATTATAGAAGAATATTCTAAAAAATTAGTTATTGATGTTGGTAAAAATTATAATAGAAGAACTTTATTTAGAATGAAGAAATTTTATAATGTATTTAACAATGAGAAAGTGACAACAATGTTGACACAATTAACATGGTCACATTATTTACTATTATTATCGATAAGTGATTATGATGAAATAATATATTATATAAATATATCTAAAAATAATAATTTAACTCAAAGACAATTGCAAGAAAAAATTAAAAGTAATGAATATAAAAGAATACCTATTGAATCAAGAAACAAATTAAATAAAAATGAAATTCTTAGTCCAAATGATTTAATTCCTAATCCGGTAAGAATTAAAAACAGTAATAATTATGAATATATATCAGAAAAAACATTGCAAAGACTAATACTTGAGGACATTTCATCTTTTTTGAAAGAGCTTGGGGTTGGATTTACATTTATAGATAATGAATATCCAATTAAATTTGGTAATAGATATAATTATGTTGATTTATTACTTTATAATATTTATGTAGTAGTCGAATTAAAAGTCACAGAATTAAAGAAAGAACACACGGGACAAATAATGACTTATATGAATTATATTGATAAAAATATAAAAACTATTGAGGAAAATGATACAGTAGGTATTATCATTTGCAAACAAGATAATAAATATGTCATAAAATATTGTTCTGATGATAGAATAATTGCTAGAGAATATGAATTGGTGTGATATAATTGATTTAGGAGATGAATACTATGAATATAGAAGTTAATAGAGTTAAAATTTTTGTTACAGTACCAACAGCAAATACACAAGAAGTAAGAAACGCAGTTTGTAATGCAGGGGCTGGAATA
>JAFXPU010000008.1 GCA_017527675.1 Bacilli bacterium | reverse complement strand
TTTATTTCTTTTTCTATTTCTTCATTAGACTCTAAATCCTTAGAAACTTCCTCGCTAGATACCTCAGGCATCGTAATTTCATTTACTATATCATCATTACTATTATCCATTAATTCATCAACTGTTAAATCATTAGCAAGTTCATCTAAATTCATATTTAATTTTTCAATTTTATTATATATTCCCATTTCAGAATCATTATCTTCTACTGATGGTGTTTCTATTTCAACTGATGATGGATTTAATGTATCTTTATCAATATCTGCAATATTTTCTGTAACTGGTAATTTAAAATCATCAACATTAATATCAGCAATATTTTCATTTACAGGGCTTATAATATCATCTGATACTGGTGTTGAAATATCTTCTACAATCTTTTCCTCTTCCATTTTTATTCTCCTATCTTGTAAAAAGTATACCATAATTTATGCTTATATGCAAGAAAACTCTATTTTTTTACTTTATGAATTAATTTATCTATTTTATAATAATATGAAATAGGTAATGCAAACTCGCCAATATATTCTTCTACATAACCATTAAAACGTTTTTTAAAATCATATACACCATATTCTGGATCACTTTTATCAAATATTCCGGTTATACCAAAGAAGTTGTAACGACCAAAACCATTTTTAATACCATATTTAATCATTTCCCATTGAATTAAATATTGTGCATTAAAATGCATATATTCATCTATATTACCACCAAAAACATAAATAACCTCATCACCATAGGTCATAAACATAGCAGCAGATAAATCAATTACTTCACCAGCTTTTTTCATTATTTCTTCAGCTTCAACTATTTCTGATTTTATTTTTTCTAAACTTTGATTTAATTGGCTAATTAATGCTTCATTTTTAGCATTTAGGTTTTGACTTAATCTAGTTATTTCTTTAATAATATCTGTTGTATTAGTATTTAATTTTTCTAAATATTCTTTAACATTTAGACGTGCAATTAAAAACTTAATTTCATTATCATCAGAAAATGCTTTATACATCATCTGATAATATTCTAAAGATTTATCGTTAAATTTCTTTCTAGCTCCTGTTGCTTCTAAAATTTTTTTATAATCTTTTAATTCATCATAACTAGCTTCATGAATTTCAATACCATTTTTTTCACATTTAGTAATTAAACGTTTAGCATTTTGTTTAAGTTCTCCAAAAACTTGTTCTTCACTTTTTCCTTTTAAGTCTAAAACGAATACCCAACGCATTTGCTTAGACATATCAAAACCAGTTGTAAAACCTTTATGTTTATATCCTAATACTTTTAAAGTCCTAACTATATTTTCATTGTTGATTCCACCTTCAACAACATTACCATCTATATCTCTTGTTTTATGAACAACTAATGGATCCATTTCTAAAACATAGCCTTTATGTTTCTTTAGATATTTTTTTAATTCTTTAGTAAAAAAATTAAGTAATTCTTTATTAGAATAATCTAAAACTAAACCACGTGGTGAATAAAAATATTTATAACCAAAATGAGAATTACTTTCAAGTATTCTAGCTCCTGCTATTACTTTATCATCTTTTGTAATACCAACATAATGTACTTTTTGTTTTTTAGATAAAGCTATTTCATCCATCTTTGGTGATTGTAAAAAATTATTCATTGGACTAGTTTTTAAAAAACTATCATATTCTTCTTTAGTTAAAACTTTGAATGTCATTTTATCACCTTCCATTAAGATATATCCATAATAATAATATCAAAGGGTATTAAACTAGTCAACTAAAAAAAGAGAATATAATTCTCTTTTTTAAAGCATATCAATAATTGCATTTCTTAAATTACTAATAAACTTTATATCATGAGGGTATTTTTTGAATGTAATAACATCACCGGCATATTTCTCTATAATTTTTTTTACATTTTGGAAACCTATTTTCTTTTCTAATAATCTTAATAACATTCTATCTTGTAATCCTTCTAAAAAAACCATTCCACGAATAGAATCTAAAACATTTTTCTCACCAGGATATACAATATATGCATCACCAGATGGTACCCATTCTTTTCCATCCGTAATTAAAAAAGGATTAATAGCTTCTTTAGAAAACTGACTATTATAAAAATTAAAACCCCAATGTAAAAAACCTGAAAAATTTAAATAATATAATTGAATACCAAATATTCTATTTCTATATGATGGCATCGAAAATAATCTATTTGAAACTAAATTAGAATTATAACCACAGTAATAACACCATTTTTCAGCTATATCTTTATCAAAGAAAGAATCATATTTACTTGTAGCTGGAACGGGGTTACTAATAATTTTTTTGTCATAAAATTCAACGTTTGATAATGCATCAATTATTTTATACTTATTATGCAATAAATTATTAACCAAATTGTATGCATATTTATAATTATCTATATCATCTATACCGGGTTCATCAGATATATGAAAATAAGTGTATTTATCAATATTCATTTTTATAAGTTCTTCATCTAATTTAGGTAAAAATTGAGACAAAAAATCCTTGTAATTTTTACTATTAGCTAAAACATTCCAACCAAATTTTTTTATTATCCTATTATCTTCTTTTACTTCAATTTTAGGGCAAAATTTTGCTCCCCACTGTGTAAATAAATGTCCCATTTCATAATAATGAATGTTATATTTTTTACATATCATAATCCAACGTTCAAAATCACTAAAATCAAATATGTATTTACCATTAACGTATTCAACACCAACAAGTTGAAAAGTTGATCTTTCACCACCTATTTCTGTATCTAGTGGCAAAGTAAATAATGGTGTAATTATCATATTAATACCTAATGATGAAGCCTTTGATATATATTTTTCTATCCACTCCCAATGTTTTTTGCTCTTTATTTTTATATTATAGTAATTAGCAATACAGTCAGCATATAACCAGTCGGAATAAATTAAATCATTTTGAGGAAGCTTTTTATCTATTACATCTACACAAAAAACTGATTTATATTTTTTGCCTGTTGTATCACAAAAATCTATTTCTATATTAGTTTTATTTAGTTGAAAATCATTCGTATTAAAACTAATCCATAATACTGTGTTTTTCTTTCCAATACTAATATGATCCACATCTTCATATAATACATCAGGAAATAGACCTGGTTTATCAGTAATATAATATTGATCATATTTTTCCTTAAAAATAGGTTTATTACTTGGAACATATCCAACCAATCTAATATTTACTGCTTTATTATTATTAATTATTTTTAAAACATGCTCTTTGCTTGATTTTAAAACAATTTGATATGATACAATTTCATTTTTTAAGGCTCTAATATATGAATAATCTTCAAACTTGTTTATACTATCATTTTCAAAAACCTTTTCTAGCGATGAAACATTTTTTATTTTCACAATATCACCTCTATTATTATTTTACAAATGATTTTAACTTTTCTTTATCCTCTATATTTATTAATTGATTATTTAAAAATGGTTCTATCTCCGAGATTATTTTATTTTTTATATCATCAGAACAATTCTTTCTTGCTAAATAATCAAGTGCTTCAATATTTAAATATTTTCTAATCTCCATTGTTCTATACGTTGTTGTATTTGTGGCAATTACTGGTGTTTCACACAACAATGATTCCATTGAAACATTTGAAAATGCCTCGCAAAAATTACCCACACATAATATAACATCACAGTATGAATAATATTCTGGCATTAAATCATGAGATACCCATTTATGATATATTATACTATCTTGTAGATTATATTTATTGATTAAATTATCAACTCTTTTGTATGTTTCGTTTGCACGTGATGAACAATCCTTATCCATATATTCTGGAATAAGCATTTTAACATTAATACCTTTATTTCTAAGTAAATGAAATGTTTCTATTGCTTCAATAAATCCTTTATCTAAATCGGGTCTATGAGGAAATCCAATTACTTTATAGTCTCCTTTCTTACATAGACCTGTATTAACGTAAAAATCACTTGAAATATCTTTTTTACAAAAATGATCAAAATTATAACCATTGTATATTAAGTGAACATTAGATTTATTTACATTTCTATTAATTCTAGAAAAACTATCTAATAAGCATTCATAGGTATGTTTTGAATTAACAATTATATCTGATTGTTCAAAATTAATTGATCCTAAAAGAGTTTCAGTATAACAAAAATCTCTTAAAGATATAACAGTTGGAATAATACCCTTTAAGAATTCAATATTCAATTGACCATCATGTAAATATAACAAATCATATTTTTTTATTTCATTATAAAGAATTTCACATGATTTATATAGTCTATAAGGGCCCACTTCATATGGTGCAGGAAAACTTCCTTTAAGAGGAATTATTGGTTTTACTTTAACATTATCTGACAAATTAAATTCATCTTTATTATCTTCTCTTTTTGGACAATAAATAACTATTTTATTTCCTTTATTACCTAAACCGACAGCTATATCTCTCAATGCTTTTTGAGAACCACCATGAACTTGACCATTAAAAATTGGTCCAAGTGAAAAAATTGCTATTTTCATTTTAACATCATTATAAAAATGAATATAATAAAGAATTCAAAGTTTTCACTTGTATTTTAACATTATTATTCAAAATAAACAACATTTTTTATAATATTATTTAACAATATAATAAACAAAAAAAGGAAACGAGTTTCCTTTTTTACATAGAACTAATAATGCGTCCAATTGTACCTATCAGGCGTCCATAATTAAAAGTAATATCTACTAAGATGCCCAAAAGAGGTAGTATTACTAAAAATACGGCTACTGCTGATACTTTTTTTAAAGTGGACATACTTTACCTGCTGATATTCTTCTGAATGCTGAACCTAAGCTACGTCCTATATCCATAAAAGAATCAACACCTCTAACAAAATATCCTAAAAAAGAGGCAGTAAAATTAAATCCACCATTTATCTTCTTCATTTCTTCTTTATTTATCTTCTTCATATTACCTCCTAGTTACATCTAAGTGGTCTTACAAATCCATCGATTAGGCCACTTACAAAAGTTGTGCCAAATATTATAGCTGCAATTTTTCCTATTGTCCAAAACCAAGCTCCTCCACTAACACTCATCATTTCTTTTTCATCAATTTTTTTCATTAAAACCTCACCCTTTCTAAATTGATTAAAAGTATTATCGGTTCATGCCATTTCAATTTTTCCTTTATTTAACTTAACTACTTTGTTATATAAATCTTGATTATTTAAACGATGTGAAATTACAATAATTGTTTTATCTTTGTATTTAATTTTTAATGATTTAAGTATTTCTCTTTCTAAATTTATATCTACCTGATTTAAGCCTTCATCAATTATTAGAACATCAAATCCTTGAATCATGGTTCTAGCTAAAACGATTCTTTGACGCTCACCACCTGATAAATTAAAACCATTTTCTTCAACTATTTGATTAAGCCCCAATGAGTCTTTTTTTATAATTTTATCTAAATGACAAATATCAATTACTTCTTTTAATACATAGTCTGAAACATCCTTACCTAATGTTAGATTATTATAAAGAGTATCCGTAAATATGGTTTCAATTTGATTTATATATTTTATGTTTGAGGAGTTTGAGAGCATATTAATATCTTTATCATCAATAAAAATAGTTTCTTTATTAATAGTATAGTATTTCAACAACATCTTAAATAAAGTTGATTTACCTGAACCAGATGGTCCTAAAACCATTACCTTATCTCCAGCATCAATAGTTAAATTAATATTCTTTAAAATATCATTCTTATTATCAAACGTATATGTTAAATCCTTTATAGTAATTTTTCCTTTTATTCTATCATTAACCATTTCTTCTTCTTTTTTCTTTATATCTAATTCTAATATTCGCTTATAAGAGCACTTGGCTTCTTTAATATCTGTATCCATTGAAAGAACACTTTTTAAAGGATTTAAATAATAAATTATTAAAGCATTAAAGGTAAATAAAGAACCTAATGCTAATTTATTTAAAATAACTAAATATGCACCAATAAAAGATATAAAAATAAATCCAAGATCGTTAACAATATTTTTAAACATTGTCTCTTTAAGATAAGTTTTTTGATATTTATAAGTTTGCAATAAAAAGGAATTATATAGATTCTTGAATTTTGTATAAATATATTTTTTTATTTTTAATCCTTTAATAGTTTCAAATCCACTAATTGATTCTACCATTAAAGATGTTATTTCGGCTTTACTTTTTTTTAAAATTAAAATATTTTTTTCCAGCATTTTATGATATTTTTTAATAATTAACAAATAAAAAAATACAATTACAAATGATAACAAAAAGAGAGTTTTACTAATATAAAACATAAATGCAAGTGCTATAAAAGTTAAAGGAATATCAACAATTACAATCATAAATAATTTGGCAATAAGGTCTTTTACATTAACAAGATCATTTATACGTGAGATAATATCACCTGTTGTATGAACCCGATAATAATGATACGGAAGTGATAAAATATTTTCATATGTATCCAATGTTAAAATAGTATCAATCTTTTTTTGAATTTTAATTAATACTTTACTACGAATATATTCAAATATATTTTTAAGTAAATAAATAATTAAAAAAACTAAAAAGATAGTTAACAGATATTTTTTCGATGCTTTTATAGTTGTAGCTCTGACAATATATTCAATATAAAAGGACGATACAATTGAAATAATCATTACAAATAAAGATAAAATAATTAATTCTTTTAAATACTTTTTTTCTTTGAAAATAATCTTTAAAAAATACTTATAATTTATTTTATTACTTGCTACAACAGGTATAACTTTATTAGGAATGAGCATTATTACATAATGATTAAATATTTCGTTAAAGTATTCAAATGATACCTTTTTTATCCTATCTGCTGGATCAGCTATAATAACTTTTTCATTCTTAAAATCTATTTTGTAAATAACTACAAAATGTTTAAATTTACCATCAATAATGACATTTGCAATACATGGAAGAACAAGGCTTTCTTTTTGCATATCTTCTAAATTACATTTGTAGCAATTAGCGTCAAAACCTATTTGGCTAGCTGCTTCAACTATGTTATAAGCATTTGTACCAGTTTTAGTAGTACAAGTTAAATCTCTTAATTCTTCTTCTGGATAATAACCATTATAATATCTTATAATCATAGCAAGTGAAGCAACACCACAATCATGTCCACCACTTTGTTTAACCATTGGATATTTTTTCACTTTATCACCTCCTACTTATATTATTATTGTTTTTTTTGCTATTTCCTTTTTTTTGGCTAAACTTGTAAAATTGCAAAAAAAAAGTAACCAATTTTGGTTACCTTTACTTTGATTATTTTTTACATATAAACATACTATAATTACTAGCATTAATAATCATAACTTGGTTTTGGCTTTTTACAAACTCCCATTCAACTGATCCAGACTTTTTTTCCGTTTCACCATTTATAGTTAAACTTTCATAATTTAAAGTCATTGCATAGAAAGCTCCTTCACTACTATTTTTATCTTCACGTTTAAAAGTGTAACTTCCCTTCATTATTCCATTACCTTGCTTATATTCAAATTTTTTATCACCAGTTAATTTTAAAGTGAATGCTTCTGACCCATAACCATCAGATGAACTTGAACTAAAATTATAACATTTATAATTACCAGATACAGCATTTCCACCACATCCTGTCAAGGCTAATGTTAAAATCATCGCAAATAAGCATAATATTTTTTTCATTTTACTTTCCTTCCTAACAAGTAGTCTTTTACTTTATTTGATTATATCATAAAACAAAAAAATGAAAAAGAATCTTTTTCATTTTATTCAACTATCTTAGTTCCACAATACTCACAAACTAACTTACCAGTTGTTGGAGCACAACAATGTGGACAATTTGTTGGCAAACTATTTATCTTTTTTTGTTCATCAACAGCCATATATTTATATTCATTAGCAACTTTCATATCAGTTGTAATATTTTCTGCTGATTGATTAGCAACTTTACCTACAGCACCACCAACGGCACCACCAACAGCACTACCTAAAGAATGACCTAATCCTCTAGAAGCACTATCTAGCAAACTTCCAAATAATCCCATATTTACTCTCCTTATTCCTACTATACTTAATTTTATCACTTATTTGTAATCATTACAATATTATAAATTAATTCTTAAACTATTAATACCCATTTCGTAATATCTATCATAATCAGTTAATTTAATTTGTTCAAAATTATATATATACATTAAACCATTTTTGCTTACCAATTTATATTTATTTTTATATTTATCAACTAAATAATTATCACCATTTTTTAAATTATATTTAGCTAAGATATTATATTTTGATACCATTACTTCAGGATAAGCTTCTACTATTAATTCTAGATTAGGTTTCTTATTATAAACACTATAATAATTATCTACTAGTTTTTTAATTTGATAATTATTCATCTCATATGATAAGGTAACTCTCTTAGCTCCCAAATGATGTAATAAACCTACTGTATAAGCATTGGTAACATTCAAAGAAAAATCTGTATAACAATTTTTATACTTATTAACACTCCCAATATCACCAACTAACAATGTTTTTTTATAATTTGGAAATTTAGTAATAACTCTATCTAATTTTAATATTTTGCGTTTATCATTTATCTTATTGTATGTATCCAAATCCACATAAATATCATCAATATCGTTTTCTTTAACTAAATTATAATGATCAATAGATGAAATATAAACAGAAAATCTTTCTTCCTTTTTAAAATTAGGCACAGTCAATTTATAGTCGCGTTCAACAAATGGTATTTCATACATTCTTTTTTCATCTAACATACTAACAGCTTGACGTCTTAATTCATTTACTAAAGAAATAGGAATAAATAAATCATTTGGCATATCAATATCTAATCTTTCACATTCATAGATTGTATCTCCAAGCTTCATTAATTGAGTATAAATTCTATCTTGTGTTGTTGGTTGATTAATACTTTTCTCAACCTCGTCAGTAGAACAAGATACAGTGTTAACACCATCAGATAATGATAAAAATAATCTATTCTTCTTATATATTAAATTACCTTTTATAATTATTTTTCTAGATTCGTCATTAATTAAACTTTGAATTTCGTCTAATTGATTATTATCTGTTGTTTTTAAAACTACACTATCTTTTTCTACATAATCAATTGGTATATTTATAATATCCCCTTTAACTGCTAATTTAATCTTTTGATTATCTTTATAAATGTTAGTAATAGTCGTACCAACATCATTATTACCTAATATTCTAATTCCATCTTTAATAGCTAATTCATCGGTTAATTTAATAGTTGCTTTTCCATCTTTATAACTTATAACTTTACCAATTTCTACACCCATATGATTTGGTCTTTCTTCATTAGTAAAATTATTATTTTTTTCATTAAAGATAAATCCTTTAGTAAATCCACGATTAAATAATTTCTTTAAGTTTTTTATTTCTTCATCAGTTATAACAACTTTTTTATTTTCTATATAACTATCTATGGCCTTACGATATAAAGCTGTAACATAGTAAACATATTCAGCACGTTTCATACGACCTTCAATTTTTAAACTAGCAACACCTGCTTCAATTAATTCACCTATATTGTCTAAAGTATTTAAATCTTTAGTACTTAGTAAATATTTATCCTTTGCAATTACTTTATCATTATGCATTAAAGAATATGGTTGACGGCAACATTGAGCACAAGTACCACGATTACCACTTCTACCACCAATCATACTACTCATTAAGCATTGGCCAGAATAACATACACATAAAGCTCCATGAATGAAGGCTTCAATATCTACACCATATTTAACAAGTTTTTTAATATCAGCAATTGGTGTTTCACGAGCTATAACAGCTCTAGTGACACCTAATTTCTTTAATAGTTTTAATCCTTCATAATTATGAATATGCATTTGTGTTGAGGCATGTACTTCTAAATTAGGAAATTTTTGACATATTAAACTCATCATACCTAAATCTTGAACTATTACACCATCAACATTATTTTGAGCTAAGAATCTAACATAATCAATAAATGATTTAACTTCACTATCATAAATTAAAGTATTAATTGTTACATATATTTTAACACCATATTTATGAGCATATTTAATACCCTTTATTAATTCATCATCTGTAAAATTACCAGCATAATTTCTGGCACCATAATGTTTGCCAGCAAGATAAACTGCATCAGCACCACCTTGAACAGCTGCAACTAAACATTCAAAAGTTCCTGCTGGTGCAAGTAATTCTGGTTTTCTCATAATACCACCCTGTTAAAATTATATCATAAAATTAATATATTACATACTTTCATTTAAATGATTATCTAAATTAGTTATAGTATATCCTTTGGATTTAATAAAACTTATTATTATATTGAGCTCATTTTGATAATTTCCTTTTAATACAATTAATTTACCAGAACTAACTTCCTTTTTAATATTAACTAAATAATTGTTTTTAATAATATTCGTATTAATTGAATAATAATTATTATTCGTACACAAATCTTTAAAACTATTATTCATTAATTCATTAAAACAATATTTATTAATCTGCTTTGTTTTATTAAGTTTAATTGACAAATTATTTATATTATTTTTACTAATATCATAAATAAGAATATTGCTTCCATAATCAATTAATTCTTTTAATTTGCTATAGTTATCTATGAAAAAAGAATAACTAACTATATAGTTTAAAGGAACATCATAATTACCTATTTTATTAATATCATCTAAATATAATAAAATACTCACCATATTCTTTTTACTATTGCCTTTAATAATATATTTATCTTTATTATTAGCAAGTTTATTATTTACTTTTACCTCATCATAAATAAGTAATTGATTATTAAAATTACCTACTCTTTTTAATTTATTATAACTTTTATTTACATTAACTTTTAATCCATTTAGACCAGGTATAATAGTATTATCTTTAATTACTGGTTCAGTTGGATATTGAAAATATTTATCTTCAACATTTTTTATTGATAACATAATATTATCTTTATCTTTAATATAATTAATAGTTTTTTGCATTAAATAAAAACTAAAACTACTTAATAATAAAATGAAAATATAATATCTAATATTTTTCATAAACCACCTAATTAATTTTATGTTTAAAATATACTAATAGCACTTTTTATAATTATTGGAATAACATATTATGAAAGGGGTAATATGATGTATAGACAATATAATATTCCATATCAAAATGACGAAAGATTTTTAGGTAGCTTTTTGGGACCATTTATCTTAGGTGGCATTACTGGTGGAGTTGTTGCACCATATTTTTGGAATAATAACAGGCCTAATTACTATAGTACTTACTATTATCCTTATCCATATCCATATACTTACTACTATCCTTATGGAAGATAAAAAAAGTTAGATTTTTTTCTAACTTTTTTTAAACTTCTTTCTTATATAAAAAACATTCATTAGTAATATCTCTTACTTTTTCAAATCCTAAATCCTCTAAGACTTTTACCTCAACAAAATTAACTGCAAAACAACATATTTGTTGAATAAAATATCTTTCTTTTTTCATATTTCTTACGTATCTTTTAATAGCATTTTCAATCTTGCCAATAGAATTAGGATTATTGTATTCGTCACTTAATATGATTGCATTTAGATTTAAATAAGATTTTCTATTCTTTTGAAAATCTAATACATCTTCTTTATTAAAATCATCATATAGACTAGTTGACTGAATCATATTATTATATATATCTTCCTTTAAATTTAAAAAGTTAATATAACCAATTATCCGATTCTCATCTTTTACTAATATATAAGAATATTTATAATCTTTAGTTAATTCTATAATTTTTTCTTCTGACCATCTATATTCTTTATTAAGTATTTTATTATCTAGTTTAGTTATTTGATGAATAGTATTTAATGATACTCTTAATGACTTAACTGTATAAATATTAGATCTACGTAGATACTTAGCAAATCCCCTTACTGATATAGATATATTTGATATTACAACAAATAAATCAGATATTGCTCCAGCAAAATCTAAAAAGAATAAATCATATACAATCCATAAGGAATAAGATATTGTTCCACCAATTACCATAGTTTTTTTATCTTTAAGCATTACATATCCATCAATTAAACTACCTAATACAGCAAATGATGTAATAATACTAAATCCCGTATAATATAAAATAACTACATATATTGGTAATGAGTATAAAAATATATATTTATCCTTATCCGTTTTATAATATCCAATCGATTTAATAAGTTCAAATATACTAATCCAAAAACCGGTAAGTGCACCTATACAAAAGTAATTTATTATATAAAGAACTGATGACAAAATCTGATAAAAAATAACTTTATTTTCTCTTTTTGCATGATAACTTATTAATAATAATATCCATGCAAGTACTGCACAAATTTGGCCTATATAATATATTACTGACATAATTATCTCCTACTATAACATATCAATTATATCATACTTTTTTATTAATATGATGATTACAATTTACAATATGTAAAGTTAAAAGTAAATAAATGTCAATAAATAATTTAATATTATTAACTATTCTTTTTTACCTGTTTTATTATTAAAACAACTATTAATAAAGCAACTATAGCAATAGAACCAATTAAATAATAATTAATGTCTTTTTTATATACTTCTTTTAATACAATATCTTTATCAATTTTATTAATATCATAATTCCATTTTTTAAAAGTATATCCTTTTTTCTTTTTGGGTTTTATATCAAATTTAGAACCCTTTAATACATAGTAATCTTCATCTTCGTAAGTAACTTTATAACATAATTCTTTTAGATATGCTTCATATAGTTTTTTATGACCAAAGGCATTAGGATGAGGATCAAATAGTCCCTTTAAAATATTAATATTTAAATAATCGTTATTTCTTAAAATATTATAAGTATCAATAACAGTATACTCATCTGATGAATTTATAACTTCATTAAAAGACTTAATTGCTTCATCTGATATATTAGATATAAAATATAAATCATAACTAAGTAAAGGAATATTTATATCAAAAAATGGGTTATATAAACTATTAACATAGATTTTAACATTAGGATTATATTCTTTTATTTTACTTATTATTTGAGGAAAAACACTTTTAAATTCTAATAAAGCTTCTTTAGCTTTAGGTTCAAGTTCATCTTCAAAAAAAGACTTAATATAATTATAAATACCATCTAAATATTCTTTATTTAGATTTATTTGAATATTCTCACCATATTCAAAATCAATATTTAAAGCACTCAAATCAATTTGCTCTAGTAAATCTAATAAATCATTAGCACCAATATTAATAATAACCATATCAGCATCTTTAATATTGTTTTTTATCTCTTCTCTATCAAGTTCTCTTAATAAATCATCTGAACGCATACCAATATAACTAAATTCATAAAAATCAGCTTTTAAAGTATTAGCTAGACGATTATCAAAAGAATCTTCCTCATCATCTAATAAATATCCGTTAGGAATACTATCACCTAATGATACTATTTTATATGCCTTAGCATTAACTATAAATAAACTAAATACTAAAATAAATAATAATATTTTTTTCATATCATCACCACTTTAATTTTATCACAAAGAAAAAATCTTCACAATGTGAAGATTTTCTTATATTAACCTTATTCTTTTAGTTAAAAAAAATAATCTTCTTTATATTCTTTGTACACCTTTTAATAATTTTATATCATGTTTATTATCTTATTTACATCTTATAATAATTAGATATCTAACCACGTTATTACCATTACAACTAAAAATATTAATACCGGTAAAAACAATAATATATTTAAACCTATTATAGCTTTAGATAAAATATTTTTTTCTATTCTTAAACATTTATTAGAATAATTTATTGATGTTAAAGCAAATGGAAGTGTTATCAAATCAAAAACTAATCCATCTAACACGTAAACACCTATAAAACCAAATTTAGGATCAGATTTATTTGTAATAGCAATAATAATTAGAAAAACATGGATAATAATACCTATTACCAATGTAATTATTGATGTTGTCATGTTATTGCTAAATTTTTCATTATCTTCAGTGGTTAATTCTTTAGAAATTGATATACTTGATTCTTGATTATCGTTACCATAACCATATATAGGAAATCCTGTATTCTCATCATAACCAATTACTTTTTTATCATTATTATCCATTTTATTACCACCTTCTATTTTTATTATTCTAGAGTTATATTTTTCCTATCAAGATTATTATTTATTTCATTTATAATGTTTGTGCTTTGATCTTTAGTTTTGCCTGTAATTTCTAGTTGAGATATTATTTCATACTCCTTACCAGTTGTTGCATAAATTTCAACGCCATGTATACCATTATATTTATTTTCAGCGCTGTATATTTTATTTAATTCATTTACCAATCTAGCATAATTATCTATATCACTTTTTCCACTTATTTCAATCCAAATATCAATTGCTTCATCAAATACATACGAAATTACAAGGCCACCACTAGACTTTTGTATTCGATACTTAGAATCATCAAAATATTTTTCAATTGCTTCTATTACCTGTGATTCATATATTTTATTTATCTCATTATAATATGTACATTTATATATAATTAATCCCGGGTTAATAATATCGCTTTCATTAGTAACAACCATTTCAAAATTTAAATCTCTTTCTAAAGAACGAAAATAAAAAATTTTTCCATTATCGGATTCTTTATATTTTTCAGAAGATATTAGTTCAAATCTTTCTCCACTAATATATTCTTGTGTTTTTTTTATAATAGTACTATCACTGCCTATACTATTGCACCTTGAAACCAAAAATAAGAATAGACCTATTCCTACTAAGGTTATTATTGCTGCTTTTACATCTATGTATTCATTTAGTTTTTTCATTTTTTCACTCCTTTAAGTAAGATAACATATCCTAACTAGATAAATTATACCACAAAAAAACATATAAAAAAAATTGATGTATTTAACATCAATTTTTATATTAAGCATACATTGCTATAAAAAACAAAATAGCAATAAGTAAAACACACACTAAAATAACCATTAATCTTTTAAATGCACTATTATCATCTGAATTACTCTTTCCTTTTCCCAAATACATAAATCCATTTTGTTCCAATAATTTTATTAATTCTTTAATATATGGAACAAATGATGTTCCATTAATTGATTGTTTTATATTAAGTATTTCATTTATAGTAAATGCATTTATTACTAATTGATTGTTTTCAAAACGATATTCCAATCCATAACGTACATCAATTGAATTGGTATAATTTTGTTGAGTAACTCTATAACAATTATACTTATCGTCATATATAAAATTCTTATCAACTAAATATTGTTGAATTATTTGTTCTGCTCTCATTTGCTCATTGGAATCGCTAATATTAAATTTATAAACTGATACTTTTCCCATATTCTACCTCCACATTAATTATAACATGAAAATATAAAAAAAATGATGTATTTAACACCATTTCTTTATTTAGCCTCTTCTGTAACACGTGTTTCACGAATAACTGTTACTTTAATAGTACCAGGATATTGTAATTCATTTTCAATACGTGTTTTAATATCACGAGCAACTTTTTGAGCTTTTAAATCATCAATTTCTTGTGGTTTAACAATAACACGTAGTTCACGACCAGCTTGAATAGCAAATGAATTATCAACACCATCTGTCTCATTAGCAATATTTTCAAGATCATGTAATCTTTGAACATAGTTTTCAAGTGAGTCATTACGTGCACCAGGTCTTGATGCTGATAAAGCATCAGCTACAGCTACTAAACATGAAATAATACTTGTTGCTTCTGTATCACCATGATGTGATTCAATGGCATTAATAACAACATCATTCTCATGATATTTTTTGGCAATATTAGAACCTATTTCAACATGACTACCTTCCATTTCATGATCTATTGCTTTACCAATATCATGGAATAAACCAGCACGTTTAGCAAGGTTAACATTTTCTCCAAGTTCAGCTGCCATAATACCTGCAAGGTGTGCAACTTCAATTGAATGTGTTAAAACATTTTGACCATAACTTGTTCTAAAATGTAATTTACCTAATATTTCAATTAATTCAGGATCTACTTTAGTAATTCCTAATTCAAAACATGCAGAATCACCATATTCATAGATTTTTTCTTTCATTTCTTTGCAAGTTTTATCATAGATTTCTTCAATACGAGCTGGATGAATACGTCCATCTTTAATTAAAGAATCAATTGTTAATTTTGCAATTTCACGACGTAATGGATCAAATGAAGATACAACCATAGCTTCAGGTGTATCATCAATAATTAAATCAACTCCTGTAACTGCTTCTATTGTACGAATATTTCTACCTTCACGACCAATTATACGACCTTTCATATCATCATTTGGTAAATCAACAACTGTAACAGTTTGTTCAGATGATACGTCAGATGCATATTTTTGCATTGAAGCAACTAATAAACTTTTAGCATTTTTATCTGCTACAAGTTTTGCTTCCGTTTCTCTTTCTTTAATGTATGAAGAAATCTCTTTAGACATTTGTTCTTCCACATTCTTCATAACTAATTCTCTTGCTTTTTCTTTTGAATAACCAGCAATCTCTTCAAGTAATCTTAATTGTTCTTGTTTAATTTCCTCCACTTTTGCTTGTTCATTTTGGATTTGGTTTTGTTTATCAATTAAATTATTTTCTTTTTCATCAAGCATTGATTCACGATTTTGTAAACTTTGATCACGTCTTTCAATACTTTCTTCACGAGCATATAATCTTTGCTCAGATTCTTTTAATTCGGCTTTTCTTTCTTTTACTTCCTCATCTGTTGCTAACTTAATTTGATTAGCCTCTTCACGAGCTTCTAAAATACTTTCTTTCTTTATTCTTTCAGCTTCAGTTTTAGCATCTGCTACAATCTTATCAGCATTTGCTAAGGCACTGTTTTTCTTAACATAATTAAATATAAACATTACGATGATTCCAACGGTTAACCCGGAAATGACTAGCAAAATGGAGATGACCATATTTGGCATATTATCCTCCATTTCTATATATAAAAGTGTTTCCACCTACTATTAATTTTAGTCTAGATTATAAAATAAGTCAAGAAAGAAAAAAAATTAACTAAAAGTTAATTTTCTAACATTTCATCAATATCATCATCTGTTGATGGAGTACCAATTTCTAATTTCGTATTATTATTGTAATAATCCCTTACTTGCTTATTAATTTCCTCCATTAATTTAGGATTTTTCTTTAGCCATTCTTTGACATTTTCTTTACCTTGGCCAACCTTCTCACCTTTATAAGAATACCAAGCACCACTTTTAACAAGGACATTGGCTTCTGTTCCTAAATCAACAAGTTCACCGGTTGCAGATACACCTTCACCATACATAATATCAACTGAGCAAGTTTTAAATGGAGGAGCCATTTTATTTTTAACTACTTTGATATTAGCACGATTACCAATAACATTAGCACCTAATTTAATCGCTTCACCTTTTCTAATTTCTAAACGAATAGATGAATAAAATTTAAGTGCACGTCCACCTGGTGTTACTTCTGGATTACCAAATAATACACCAACTTTTTCTCTTAATTGATTAATAAAAATACAAATAGTATTAGTCTTATTAATTATACCTGATAATTTTCTTAAAGCTTGGCTCATTAAACGAGCTTGAAGTCCAACATGAGAATCACCCATTTCTCCTTCAATTTCGGCTTGTGGAACTAAAGCAGCAACAGAGTCAATTACAATTATACTAATTGCTCCACTACGTACTAATGCTTCACATATTTCTAAAGCTTGTTCTCCATTATCTGGTTGAGATAATAATAAATCATTTATATTAACACCTATTTTAGCTGCATAAGATGGATCTAAAGCATGCTCAGCATCAATAAATGCTGCTCTACCACCCTTCTTTTGAGCTTCAGCTATGGCATGAAGAGCAAATGTTGTTTTACCACTTGATTCAGGTCCATATATTTCAATAATTCTTCCTTTTGGATATCCACCAATTCCTAGAGCAATATCAAGTGAAATTGATCCACTAGGAATTGTATCTATTTTAACATGTTCGTGATCTCCTAATTTCATGACTGCACCTTTTCCAAATTGTTTTTCGATATCACGCATTACTTGTTCAATTGCTTGATCAGCAGCTGACTTTGTCATAACTTTCCTCCCTTGATAAATACAACTTAATTATAACATTCCCAAATACTAATGTCAATACTTTTTTCAAACATTTGTTCGTAATATTTACAAAAGTGGTTTTACCATTATTTAATAAGGGATAAAGAATTATTACAGTTTCTAATTTTTTACATTTTTTAGGCTTTAGAAACAAAAAAAAAGCAAGTATTTTGCTCTTATAAATTTTCATAAACACTTACTTGTTTTTTATCTTTTCCTAAACGCTCAAATTTAACGTATCCACTAATTTTAGCATAAACAGTATCATCAGAACCTATACCAGTGTTAACACCTGGATAAATTCTTGTACCTCTTTGACGATAAATAATTGAACCTCCAGTTACATATTCACCATCGGCTGCTTTTGCTCCTAATCTACGACCTGCTGAATCTCTACCATTCTTAGTAGAACCTTGTCCTTTTTTATGAGCAAATAATTGGATATTTAATAACATTAATTTCATGCGGAGCACCTCCTACCTTATTTCATTATTTTAACATTTTCAGGATATTGACTTGATAAGTTATCTAATAAATCAATCATATTTTCAACTAACATATCGATTACCTTATCATGAAAAGTAATACCCATCTCAAGTAATCCATCTGAATCTGTATATAATAATGCATTTTCATTATAACGAACTATAGCATTAACTGTTGTAACACAGATTGAGGATATAGACGCACATACAATATCTGAACCTATTTCAGCATAACCTGAATGACCAGATATTTTTATGTAATTTACTTTATCTTTTTCTTTCTTTATATGAATTTTTATCATATTATTTTACCACGATTTTCTTAATTTCAACTTTTGTATATGGTTGACGGTGTCCTTGTTTTTTATGGTAATTATTCTTTTGATTGTATTTATATACAATTATTTTTTTGTTTTTACCTTGTTTTAAAACTTCACCTTCAACAGAAGCTCCACTTATATATGGTGTACCAACTTTAGAATCGATCATTAAAACTTTATCAAATTTAACTGTTTTACCTGCTTCAGAATCTAATTTTTCAACATATACAACTGAACCTTCAGAAACATAATATTGTTTTCCACCTGTTTCGATAACTGCTTTCATTTATATACCTCCTTTATAATCTAAGACTCGCCATTTAAGGCACCTAAGTTTAAAACCTTATCTGTGCGGTTGTAGAGTGAGGCTCTACACAGTAATAAATTTTAGCATAAAAACGTTTATTTGTCAAACATTTTAAGCATAAAATCAGCTTCTTTAACACATTTTTTATTTATTTTAAAGAAATGATATCTATCTCGATGCATAAGTTTAATATTAGGCCCATTAATTATTAGATATTTAGTTGTATAAAATTTTGTTTTAAACCGCTCATAACAAAATGATATTATAGTCTCATTTAAGTGATATAAATAATCTATTAAATGATATAAAAGATAAATAAGCATTAGAATAATTAACATACTATGATAATTTAAAAATAAATAGATAATGGTTATAAAAGATATAAGATAAGTATAGATATAACTCTTATAATAGGTAGTTACTTTATTAAAGAATAAAAATACAATCTTAGAACCATCCAAGGGATATATAGGAAGTAAATTAATAAATAAGATAATATTACTATATGTGCTTTTAAAATAGATATTAAAAATTAACTGTGTAAGTGGTCCCATAATTAATATTAATAATTCTTGTATTATTGGTTTAGATAATGAATTTGAAAAAAAAGTAATCATACCATATGGTAAAATTACTATTTTAGATATTCTCCATTTTAAAATTAAAGCCGTAATAATATGTCCTAATTCATGAGTTAAAATAATTATACTAAATTCAATAAAAGGTCTTATATTAGCCGTTAAAAGGACAATTAAAAGGAATAAATAATATAGTGGATGAATATAAATCTTTTTATATATATTTATCATATGGTATAACCTTACCATTTTTCTTAAATACTAAATAAAGATTATTACTAGTTGCTCCAATATAAGTTCCTTTATCTACATAATCATATAATTTTAAATCTATTTTATCCATATTACCATACCATATATCAGTTCCATCATTACTACTTATAATTAAAGTATTGCCATATCCTTCTTTATTACCTATATAAACTACTACTCCTGATGATAAGGATGGTACTAGATACTCAGACTCAATATGTAGATTAACACCATCTAAATAAGCCTCTTTTTTTTGATATACTAATGATTCATTAAATACTGGTTTAACAACTTCTAAATTATTTACAGGAATTATTTTACCAAAATAAGTATTATATATAGTATTTATTTTAGCAAATGTAATACTTGTTTCATATACTTTTTTATAAAACTTTGTTTTAAAAGAAGTACTAGCTTTAATACCAATTAAAATCACTAAAGATATAATAATAGTAATTAATATTTTAAATAATTGATTGGTTATAATTTTCATATTAAATCATATGAAAAAGAAGTTCTAATTAGAACTTCTTTTTACCTTTAATATCCAATTGACCTGCTTCAGAAACTAATTCAATGAAATCTTCAAGTTCAATATAACCTATAACATCATTAAAATGTTTAATATATTCTTGTTGATCTTTAACAATTTTTTGATAACTAGAACTATTTTCATATTTATGATTAAATACACATTCATTAATAACTTGTTGTAAATTATAACCCATGAATGTTGCTGGATTAATAATACCAATATCCTCCAAATAGTAATATGATTCAGGATCATATTCCATTGAAAAGTGTTTCATTCGATAGTTCTTAAACCATTTGAAACATACATTATTAAATAGGTTGCGGTCAAAATCTTCTAATAAATCTGATAATTTAGCAAGTCTATCATCCATTTTTTGGTAACCAATTTTAACACCTGCTTTGTATTTACCATAACTTTCATCTAAATATCTACCATAATAAATAATAGGTAAATTTTTATTTACAGCATATTTAATAAATTCCTCTTGAAGTAATGTTTCCCAAAATCTACTACTGCGTTTATATTTTTCCTCAGTATTATTAACATCATAAATAACATTTAAAATAGTATTTTCTTCAGGAGTAATTGTTTTTAATATACCATCACATTTTTCAATATTAAAATCTTTTAATTGATAATTACGATCAAAGGTAAATGTATAAGCTATCGTAGGTAAAACTTGATTATTTTTAAATTTTAAGTTACCAGCAACAATACTAGATAAGCATTTATCTGGTTCAAAACTATAATTCAATTTTTTATAATAATCATCTAACATAAATCCTGATACATCTTTAGATAAATATGGTGAAGCATTCAAAACATGTAATCTAACTTTTGTCTGATTTTCATTTTCTTCTAAAGATACAGCATAATTATGTGATATAGGGTATCCTTTTTCATTAGCTAAATAATACATTCTACGTGGTGTTTGATTGCTGACATAATCTTTAAATAAATATTGAACATGCATTGCAAGCATATCATCTTGTTTATTACTAAATAATCCTAAACCAACAAAGTAATCTTTATCACCTAAATCTTCATCCAAATAATATTTCTTTTCTTTAAATGTACTAATACTTTGTTCTGATTCATTTTTATTATTTCTACGAACTGAATTACGTTCTGAACGTATTGCTTCTTTAAACTCTCTATTTGATAAATGAATATCTTCTTTCAAAGAACTTAATAAACTGTAAATTGATTTTAATTCCTTTTTATGATTCTTATATTCTTCTAATGTATCTTCATCAATAACATCTAGATTTTCATATTCATCAATTAATAATTCTAAATTTTTAATCTCAGTGCTAACACTTTTATATTCTTTACTTGCTTGTTTTAAACGTTCTTTTAATTTACTAATAATAGTAACTACGTCTTTTCGAATACGACCATCTTTTATATCAATACTACTTATTAAATTGACAACATAGGTTGTTATTTCTTCATCAGTAATCTTTCTACTATCAATAAGCAAACCTAAACGAGTAAAAGCGTGATGCATATTAACAATATATTCATCTTCTATTTCTGGTTTTCTTAATTCAATATCATTACCATAATATTTAATATGCTTTTTAAGAAGTAATTCTTTTTTATTCTTATGTCTATTAAAAGGTAAAGTAAATCTTATTTTTTCTAATTCAGAAATAGCAATTTTAATAAATCTTTTATTAGATGATATTTTAATTTTACTATCAATAGCAATTTCTTTTCTATTACTTATAGAAACTAATTCTTTAGCCATCTTTTCTTGGTTTTTATATTTCTTTATTTCAACATCTAAGGCGCCAATTTCTGTTTTTAATTTTCCACTGATATTTTCATAAGCATATAAAAATTCACTATTACTCATTAAAGATGGTTTAAAAACATCATTTAAATATAATACAAAGCTATGTATTTCCTCAGTAGATAATTTATTTCTATTGATTAAAAAACTTGCTACTTTAGTAATATCTACAACATCTATTTTATGTTCTATTTTGTTATAGTTATTACCTAAACGTAGTTCTACATCATCCTCAATAAGATCGTATGCAAAAATATCATAAAAATCTTCTAGTTTAACATTTGAATTTTCATCCAAAATTTTTTCAATCATCATTTTTTGAATAATAGAATACTTCATAAAAACCACCTTTTTTTGTCATTTATTATATATAATTGTTTTTAAATAGTCAATGAAAAAAAGTTCAAAAAATGAACTTTTATTATAAATTAATTATAAATCTAATAATGACATCAACTATACCACATACAAGACCAGTAATAGCCCATCCTTTACCCTTTAAAGAGTTGTTATTAATAGTTTTACTTAATCCAACGCTAGATAAAACAATTGCTGTAATACCTATAACAGATACAACATAAAAAATCATAACATAAATAATCAATGAACATATACCTGTAATACCACCAGCAAGGGCAATACCACACATTTTTTTATTGTTTGGATTATTAAATGATTTATTAGTACTTACACCACAATTTGTACAAAAATTATCACTAACGACTTTTGCTCCACAATTAGAACAATATGTATATGCCTTAACCGCAATACCACAGTGAGGACAAGTAGAAGCTTGATCACTTATTTGTTTTCCACATTCACTACATTTAATTAATGCCATACTATCACCTAATTAGATTATATCATAATAAATAAAAAAAAGCGAATTAATCGCTTTTTAAGACGTCCAACGAGCTACAATATCAGCATTTGAAGAATATGGTTCTGGATTTGGTAATGGCATCTTTACTAGCATTGGTATTTTAAATGCCTTACCAAACGCGACACAAGTACCAGGCTGCAAACTCTTTTGTTTTTCCATAATCTCTGCCGACATATTTGGTAACATCTTTTTAATATAATCCAAATCACGTGGATGGGTCATCTTAAAGATATAGAAAGATGAACACTGTGAAATAACGGTTTCAGAAAGTTCAACTGGTCTTTGAGAAATTAAGTATAAAAGAATACCAAATTTACGGCCTTCCTTAGCAATTCTTTCAAATATATTATAACCAAGTAAGAAATTATCATTATCATTTTGTACGTATCTGTGTGATTCCTCCAATACTACATGGAATGGAATAGAAGCACGTACAGGTAAACGTTTACAGAAATCAAATAATAATTTGGCATAAATTTTAACAATTGTTTTAGCTATACGATCATCAGCATCTTCAAGGTTGAAGTTAACTATTTGAGCTTTTTTACCATTTAAAGTAACAAGTGATGCTATATAATCTTCTGCTGTAATATAGTTTGGAAAATCAAAGAAATCTTTTGCTTCACCAATAGCTATAGAGTGAAGTCTAACCTTTAAAGTTACAGCTTCATCATATAATCTTTCATTACGAAGTAAACCTTCAGAAATCAAAGTAAATTGTAAAGCTTTTTCCAAATCTTCTAGAGTAAAGAAATGATCAGCTGTTGGTTCATATTTTTCCAAATCTTCATCTATAAATGAAGTTATATATTGAGTAACTAAAATACTTTCAGTAAATTGTCCAGATGTATCAATTAAGAAACATTCACGGAACTTACGAACATAACCTAATCCTTGAACAGGTGCTTCAAGATTAAATTTTTCTGTTGAACATGATGCTAGAATAGCAAAGATGTCATTACGTTTAGAAGCAGCAGTTTGGTTAGTATACATAATATTCATAATAGCTGATGCTATTAAGTGATTTTTATATCTTTCAGAAATATCTGAATCTGTGGCAAATACACGTACTAATTTAAGCATACGCTCAATAATTGGCAATTGTGAATGACGTTCAGCATTTAAAAGTAATGCAAAGTCGTCAAGTGTTAATAGCCAAAGTGGAATACGAAGTAATTCGCCACCCTCTTTTAATTGCATACGGTTTGTTGTATAGAATTTAAAGTTATAATTAGGATTAACTTCATTAATACGATTAAATGCATTATGATACTCACCATAAGCATCAAAAATCATAAAGTTTGCTTTAAATGGAACAAAGTCTTTATTATAAAATAAACTTTGTAAGAATCTAGCAACACCATATGATTTACCTGAACCTGTATTACCAAATATTGCTAAGTGGTTTGAACATATTTCATTAATATCAACATTAATTGGAATATCATCATATAAAGGTGATACACCTAACATAAATGTTCCTGGTTTAGCCTCACCTACAACTAGTTTTAATTCATCTTGAGAAATAATACGAATATTTGCAGATAATGTAGGTTTACGAATAACACCACCAACGAATTTATTGTTGACAATTTCACCTAAGAAACGTACTTTAATTAATTCATTAGAAATATCTTCAACTTCACCTAATATTTTCTTTTTATCATCTTCAAATATAACGTGCATATTCATAAGATTCATAGCAACTGGTGTGCCTTCTGGTATAGCAATATGTGCCAAGTTATCTGTAATATATACTATTTTTCCAAACATATATATAACCCCTTTCCTATATCAATTCATTGATACTTTCTTTTAATTTATCATCATCTATCTTTTCTAGAAGTTTATTAATCTTTTTTCTATTCTTATATAAATTTAACTTATCTTCATAATAATTTAATTTATCTTCTGTTGCTTGCAAAGTCTTATGAATAGCATTACGTGAAACCCCTTCATCATCAGCTATTTCTTGTAAAGATAAATTATCAAAATAATAACTTTCAAAAATATTTTTTTGCTTATCGGTTAATAATTCACCATAATAATCATATAAAGTACTTAAATAAATACTATTTTCCATTACATTATTCCTTTAATAAATAAAATAAAGGTATAAATAGCAAATGCTAAATATACTAACCACATATATGGTTTTTTTAAAAACAAAAAATTATTAACTGTTAAAACAATCATATTAATAGAAAGTGCTAGATAAAAGAATGGTAATAGATTCTTAATAAATAATGATACACCACCTATTACTAACATAATAGAAACAGCTATTATTTGTATTATAAAGAATAATTGCTTTTTATCAGTCTTAACTTTTACAACTTTATCGTTCATAAATCACATATCCTTAAATAAGCCATAGATATATTTTTCAATATCAAAGACTCTCAAATCTTCGGCTTTTTCACCTAAACCAATAAACTTTACTGGTATATTTAAATTTTCCTTAATAGCTAGTACAATACCACCTTTAGCAGTACCATCTAATTTGGTTAAAACAATACCAGTTATATTAGTTATATTTTTAAATTCCTTAGCTTGAGAAATACCATTTTGACCTGTAGTGGCATCAATAACAAGTAAAGTTTCGTGAGGTCCACCTTCAATTACTTTACCAATCACTTTATTCATCTTCTCCAACTCAGACATTAAATTAACTTTATTTTGTAAGCGCCCAGCTGTGTCTATCAAAACTACATCATAGTTTTCATCTTTAGCTTTCTTACAGGCATCAAAAATAACACTAGATGGGTCTTTATTTTCAGATGAAGCAACATATGAATTTGTTCTTGCACCCCACTCTTTTAATTGTTCAATAGCACCAGCTCTGAATGTATCACCAGCTACCATCATAACTTTCTTATTATCATTAACTAACTTGTTGGCTATCTTACCTATAGTAGTTGTTTTACCAACACCATTAACACCAACAAATAAGATAACTGTTGGCCCTTCAGAAGCAAAGTTAATTTTATTAACAACTATTTCATCATTAACATAAATAATAAACATTTCATCAACAATTACTTCTTTTAAATCTTCTGTATCTTCGATATTTTCACTTTTAACACGTTTTTTAAGTTTATCAATAAACTCCATAACTGTATTAACACCAATATCAGCCATAATAAGTATTTCTTCTAATTCTTCAAAATAAGCATTAGAAACTTTTTTATATTTAGAATTTAAAATATTTATTTTATTAGAAAAGTACTTACGACTCTTCTCTAAACCTTCATCGTATTTTTGAATTTCCGGATCCTTATTATTGGTACTAAAGATATTTTTAATTTTGTTAAATATACCCATTTCATCCACCCTATTCTTTAATCATTTTACTATATTTTCAAAAAAAAATAAACAAATATAGACAAGATTTTAAAAAAAAGGTATAATTAAGTAGTTGAATTTGAAACTTTAAGAAAGGAGATTATTTTGAAAACATTAAATAGTAAAGAAACTAGTGTCTTTGCTTTAGGTGGTTTAGGAGAAGTTGGTAAAAATATGTATTGTGTAATGACAGGAAATGAACTAATCATTACTGATGTAGGTATTACATTTCCATCAAATGAACTTCTTGGCGTCGATTATATTATTCCGGATTTCACATTTTTAAAGAAAAATGAAGATAAAATTAAAGCTTTATTTATAACCCATGGTCATGAAGATCATATCGGTGGTATTCCTTATTTATTACAAACAGTAAATATACCAGCTATTTATGCTCCTAACCAAGCTGTAGGCCTAATAAAAAAGAAACTAGAAGATCATAATATTAGATATGATAACTTATTTGTTTATAATGAAGATACGGTTGTTAAGTTTAAAAATATGTCAGTAGAGTTTTATCGCACTACTCACTCAATCCCTGATTCACACGGAATTATTATCCGTACACCAAATGGTACTATCGTCACAACAGGTGACTTTAAATTCGACTTAACACCAATTGGTCCAATGGCTAACTTACATAAGATGGCTAAAATTGGTTCTGAAGGTGTAACATTATTATTAAGTGATAGTACTAATGCTCTAAATCCAGGTATGAGTGTATCTGAATCTAAAGTTGATATGGCTTTATCTGAAATATTTGAAGAACATAATGGACGTATTATTATAGCTACATTTGCTTCTAATATATATCGTTTAAAACATATTGTTGATTCTTGTAAAAGAAATAACCGTAAAATAGCTATATTTGGTCGTAGTATGGAAAACAATATTGAAATATCCCTAAAAGAAGGATATATCAAGCATAAAGATGTCTTTGTAACACCTGAAGAAGCAAATCAATTAGATCCTAATGAAGTATGTCTACTTTGTACAGGTTCTCAAGGTGAACCGCTAGCAGCACTTTCACGTATTGCTAATGGATCTCATAGACAAATAAAATTGCAACAGGATGATTTAGTAATCTTATCATCATCTGCTATACCAGGTAATTCGTTAAGCATTGCTAAAACCATTAATATGCTATATTTACAAGGTGTTAAAGTATGTACTAATACTTCTTTAGCTGAAGTTCATACATCTGGACATGGTAATCAAGAAGAATTAAAATTAATGTTAAGATTATTTAAACCAAAATACTTTATGCCATTCCATGGTGAATATCGTATGCTTAAAAGCCATGCTGATTTAGCTGTTGATTGTGGTATGCCTAAAGAAAATACCTTTGTATGTGAAAATGGTGATGTTGTTACTATTAATAATGGTATTGCTAAACGCGGTGGTAAAGTACCAGCTGGTGATGTCTATATTGATGGTGAACGTATTGGTGAAATTGGTGCAGCTGTTATGCATGATCGTAAAATTATGTCATCTGATGGTATTGTTATAGCTGTTTTAAATATAGATGTTAAAACAGGTACCCTACTAACAAGTCCAAATATCACAACAAGAGGATTTGTACTTATTCAAGAAAATTTAGAATTATTAAAGCAAATGGAAGATATTGCTAAAGAAGCTTGTTTAAGAAAACTTAAATTACCAATCAACTATCAAGATATTAAACAAGAAGTAACAAACAGCCTATCAACATTTATTTATGATAGTGTTGGACGTAATCCAATTATTTTACCAATCATTATGAACATAAAAAAATAAGAGTAGTTATCTACTCTTTTTTGTTGGCTACAATTACTAATTGATAATTGTCTTTAAAACAAGTTATTAAAGTTAACGTCATCTTATTTTCATTCTTTTGAACTTCAACAGCACCTGTTTTTAAAACCAAATAAATATTATCAATAATAAATTCATACTTTGTCTTGTCATAGTAAAAAAATATTATATCTCCTATATCTAGTTTATCTAAATCATTAAAATAAGCATATTGACTATTACCAGAATGACCCACAATAACTGTATTGGAATTATTATTAGGATACTCTGTATTGGGTAAAAAAGCTATTTGCTTATCAACATCATTTAAAGGAGAATCTTTATCATATAATCCCCTTTTAAAACCTATTATAGGTATTTCTAATACTGCTATATATGTATCATTATAATTATACGTATTATCCTTTATAACATTTCTTTTAATAATCTTTTTACATTCTGGATAATTAAAAGAAATAAAGCAAACAAACATAAGGCATATTAAACTAAAGATAAATTTTTTCAAAAATATCCATTAATATTAATATTAATTTATATAAAGAATAATAAGTATCAGTATCATCTAAATAAGTATTAGGTACATCTTCATACTTAATAATAATTGTTTTATCACCTAATACTTCCTTTTTATAATTAATTAATTCAATAGTATCATCTTTATAATTTGAATCAATAATAAACTTATAATCTGTACTAAAATTATAACCATCTATTCCACCTACTTGTATTAATTTATAATTACCATAAGGTAAATCTATTTCGATTATTCCTTTATCATTGGTTGTTAATTCTTCTATTTTAGTATCATCTAAATATAAATCAAAAATAGCACCTTCTTCATCATATAATTCTTTTTTTATATTATATTGCTTATGAATTTTAACATGTTTATAATCTCTATCTTCATAAGTTGTATATTCCATTTCTTTATCTAGATTAATTTTTTCTTTTTCTAAATTAAGTTTAAAACCTAGACTTGGTTTTACCTCTTCTAAATAATAAATACCTAGAGGTAAAATAAATTCCATTTTACTATCCCTAACTACTGATGATGCTACTAACTTATTAGCACTATCATATAGATTATAAATTGCCCCATCAGTTTTAAAATTACCATATTTAGGATAATCACTATCAACTTTATAGATGGTTAACTTAGTATCTTCAAAACTTAAATTAATACTATATTCTGTATCAATATGACCACTAATAAATAAATCTTGAGCATCAGCACTATCATATAAAAAATAATGATTAAAACGCCAATTTTTGTGTTTTAATTTAATACTATAATTACCACTTTTTAAAGACTTAACTACAAGTTTATTATCTATAATTTTAATATCTAAATCATTATTATTTTCAATCTCATAATTATTTAATAAATCATTTTCTAAAAGAATATATTCCTTTCCTGTTTTTAAATCATAACTATTTTTTAAATCTAACCCTTTTAAATCTTTATCAACTAAATTCATTAATTCTAAAACCATACTATCATAAGTATTTACCATGTTACCAAAACGCGCATCAGCAAAATAAAAAGCATAAGTTGGATAAATTGTTTTCCAAATTAAATACTGCGTAACTCCATACCAAGTAATATCATTATGGGTTGGATATTCATAACCATAATAGGCTATTAAATTAATTTTTTTTATTATTTCATCAGATAAATTAAAACCAGGATTATTGTAATTATATTCAATATAATTACTATCACGATTTAAAAGCGTTAAGGGTTCAATACAATAAGCATATTCCTTAGTATCTACCCTTTTTACTAGGTAAACAGCAGATGATTCAGCAGCACTTCCACTATTTCTAACCATATACATATTAGGAACTAATGAATCACCATAATAAAAATATACAGCCCAAACACGTGAAACACTAAAACAAAATAAAAACAACAATAATATAATCTTTTTCATTTTATTCCTCCTAATTATATTATTATTGTTTTTTTTCCAATTTCCTTTTTTTTAAAAGTAATTTTTTTAATTTTATTTAAATATCCAAGCTGTTGGTAAATTACGTTCACCAGTTCCACCAACGCCACATGGCTTATTATATAGACTGCCTTCAATAGCAAGTGATGTTGAAGCTCCACCATCTAAGTTAGCAGCATTATATGCTTTATAACGCATTAAAATATCAATAAGTTCACTATAAGTAACACCACCACGTGCTGAGAAATTCATACCACCATGGCCATGTCCATCAACTACAATAAATAAAACTACACCATCTTGTCTTTGAGCAATAGCAGTACGTGGTTGAGTACCACTACCACCATTTCCAGCTATTTCTGCTGGTTCACCATTAACAACTAAGAATGGTCCAAATTCAACAGCGTCAACCATACCTTTAGCAATAGCATCTTCTGCTGAATCTTTAGTTAAAACTAAAATATGATCTTTATTAAAGCCAATGAATCCTCCAGGCCATCCAGTTGGATATCCACGATAGACAACTTCGCCATTTTTTATAACTGTACCAGTTGGCGTACCACCATGACCTTTTCCACTGGCATCCATAAAACCAGAAGCATTCATAGCTACTTTAGCACCCGATTCTTCAGCTATTTCAGTTATAGTGTTTCCATAATTACCAAAAGCTGGAATTGTATATAAACTTACACGTGATGGATCATAAATAACTGCTATTTTAACATGATAATTATTACCATCAAATTCAATTATTTTATAATCTTCACCTTTTTTATGTTCTAATATTTCTTGTTCATAAACTGATTCATATGTCTCTTGTTCTTCTATTTGATTAATATTTATCTTTGATGTATCAGTATTCTCTTTAAAATCCTCAATATAGTTCCTAGACATTACTTCATTAATCATCTTATCAGTATAAAAAGTACGAGCAATGTATTTATGCTTCATTGTTGACATAGCTGTTGTAACTAGCCAATCTTTAAAACCAAAAAATGGACTATAGAAGATAACTAAACAAATAATTGCCATAACATCGCCAAAACCTAAAATACCCATAAATATTTTCTTTTTAGTTTTCTTATTCATTAGTACCTCCTATTTCAAATGGGTCTTTTTTTGTACCAGTACCCTTCACATTCAATTTACCATCTAAATAAATAACAGGTCTAATATTTAATTTCTTAGTTATTAAATCAACAAACAATTTATTATTTTGAATACTATATTCCATCTTTACAGTTGATCTAGTTGCTAAATATACATTATCAACATCATTAATAAATAAATCACCAATATTTAAAAGACCAACATAACATTCAGTAGATTTATTATAAATAGCACGATAATCATATTTAGTTGAGTTATTATACATACCATCATCAAAAGTATGTTTAACAACTAATTCCTTATTTTTTAAACTATTATAGAATGTTTTATTTAAATAATTATAAACAATAGTATTAAGATATGCACTATCACCTTGATCATATGCAAGTTCAATTAATTCGCCATTTACTTTTAATTTATCAGCTAAAACTAATTTAACATTTTGATTTTTATCAAAGCCCATAATACGCCAAGTATATCCACCATAATTAACATATTCACCGGTATTACGGTTAACTAGTAATTTATTATCATTTAAAGCAAAATAATATGGATTTTCTTTAGTACCATTACCATCAATAAAAGCAACATTCTTATTTAAAGTAATAGTTGGTCTAATACCATATATATGATATGTTGTTTCTGTTTTAGATTTATCCGCAATACCACCTTGATCAAATACATACCAGTAATTTCCATCTTTATTCTTATTACTTAACCAAAAATAAGTACCATTATTTAAATAACTATTATTAGCAAGAGCA
The DNA here is from genome assembly GCA_017527675.1 of Bacilli bacterium. Taxonomy (GTDB): domain Bacteria; phylum Bacillota_I; class Bacilli_A; order RF39; family UBA660; genus RGIG6635. The sequence continues at coordinate 54,426 of JAFXPU010000008.1, read as the reverse complement.
TTCATGTATTCATCAATAGAAAGTATACCAATTAAATAATCATCATTATATTTTTTACATTTTTTAGTTTCATAATTATCTAAAGTATCAATACATGTTTTAGTATTTACTAAATATTTATTTTTATCTTGTAAGATAGATGCAAATTTACCGCTATTTAAATCATCTTTAATATCATTTAACCAAATATTAGTATAAGTATCTTGATAATCACTATCATCATAATCCATAACTAATGATGTTATAGTTTCATCAGTAACTAATTTAATACTACCATCTTCAATAGATACAATTCTAAAAGTTAAACCAGAATATGTTACATAATTATTAACATCATTTCCAGTATAAATATATTTATTTCCTTCTTTTTTCAAATTAGTATCATTATCAATTAAATACTCGCTGAAAGTAATAACATCAGCTGCTTTTAACTTTTTATGTTCTATACGATAATAATGAATAAAACGAGTACTATAAATAATAAATAATGTACCTAAAAAAAGAATACTTACAGCAATAAAAATATTATCAAACTTTAATTTTCTTTTTTTCATCATATTCCCAACAAAAAATATAGTTTAAACTATATTTTCCTTTCTATTATTTAGTAGTTTTTTTAGTTGTTGTTTTTTTCTTAGTAGTAGTTACTTTCTTAGTAGTTGTTTTTTTCTTTGGTTCTATTTTTTTCTCTTCAACTTTTTCTTCCTTTATTTGCTCTTCTGTAGTATTATTAACTTTTTTCTTTTTATTTATTATATTTTTAATAAAACGAGTTACAAATAAAGTTAAATACTCAATAAAGACAATTACCATATCAACTAGTAAAGCATCTATTATAGCAGGAGATTTATCCAAACTACCATGAGATGTAATACCATATAAATCACGTATTGTACAGTAATCTAAGAATATTAAATTAAAAATAAATAATATTAACAAACTATATAATATATGTTCATATTTCATTTTATTAAATAAATAAAATAAATCTGTAACCACAATAATAGTTAATACAAATAATGTACGCCAGATAATTGGATTAACATGATTAATCATTAATGGAATTAATAAGAATAATACAATAAATATTATTACATTTATTAAAAATATTCCAACATGTTCTTTTAAAAATTTAATAATTGATTCTTTATTCATAACATCACCATTATCATTATATCAAAAAAAGGAAGAAAAATCTTCCTATTTTACAACAATATTTACTAATTTCTTAGGAACTGTGATAATTTTGACAATTTCTTTACCATCAATATAAGTTTTAACATTATCTATTTCCTTAGCTAATGTTTCCATTTCTTCTTTTGAGGTATCACTATCTACTTCAATTTTACCACGTACTTTACCATTTACTTGAACTACCATGGTAAATGTTTCATCTACCATTTTAGCCTCATCATATGTTGGCCATGGTTCATAAGAAATAGTATTATCGTGTTTAAATGCTTCATGCCATATCTCTTCTGTAAGATGTGGAGCAATTGGATTTAAAAGTTTAATAAATCCTTCAGCATATTCGGCTGGATAAACATCTTCTTTAGAAACAGCATTTATAAATATCATCATTTGTGAGATTGCTGTATTAAAGTTTAGAGTTTCATAATCTTCAGTTACTTTTTTAACTGTTTGATTATAAATCTTTTCAAGATTTTTATTTTCACCAGTTGGTTTTGGTTCTTCCATATATAGTCTATATATTCTATCTAAGAATTTACGAATACCATTTACGGCTTCATCATTCCATGGTTTATCGGCTTCAAGTGGTCCCATAAACATTTCATACATTCTTAAAGTATCAGCACCATATTCATTAACAATATCGTCTGGATTAATAACGTATTCTGGGAAACGTTTACCCATCTTTATACCATTTGAACCTAATATCATACCTTGATGAACTAATTTTTTAAATGGTTCAGCAACAGATACATAACCTTTATCATATAGATAATTATTCCACATACGAGCATATAGTAAGTGACCTACTGCATGTTCTGGACCACCTACATATAAGTCTACTGGCATCCAATGGTCTACTAATTTTTTATCAGCAAATTCCTTATCATTCTTAGGATCAATGTATCTTAAGAAATACCAAGATGAACCTGCAGAACCTGGCATAGTTGATGTTTCACGAACACCTTTTTTACCATCAATTGTAACATTTTTCCACTCAGTAGCATTTTCAAGTGGTGCCTTACCATTTTTACCTTTATAGTCTTCCATTTCTGGTAAGATTAATGGTAATTCTTTATCTGATAACACTACATCTGTACCATCTTCCATATGAATTACTGGGATTGGTTCTCCCCAATATCTTTGACGAGCAAAGATCCATTCACGTAATCTATAATTTGTTTTACGTTTAGCAACACCCATCTTAACTAATTTATCAGTGATTGCTTCTTTTGCTTCTTCAACTGTTAAACCAGTGAATTCTTCTGAATTAATTAATTTACAACCTTTTCCTAAGTAATCTTGTTTTTCAAAGGCACATTTAGATACATCAGCACCATCAATAACTTGAATCATTGGAATTTTATGATAAATAGCATATTCAAAGTCACGTTGATCATGAGAAGGTACAGCCATAACAGCACCAGTTCCATAAGATGCAAGTACGAAGTCACCTAAGAATACTTCTACTTCTTTACCATTAACGGGATTAATAGCATAGATACCTTCTAGTCTAACACCAGTTTTACCTTTATTTAATTCAGTTCTATCCATATCTGATTTCTTAGCTGTTTCTTCTCTATAGGCAACTACTTCATCCCAGTTTTTAATACGATCTTTTAAATCATCAACCAATTTATTTTCTGGAGCTAAAACCATAAAAGTAATACCATAAATAGTTTCAATACAAGTTGTATAAATAGAGAATTTTCCACCATCTTTAATTTCAAATTCTACTTCTACACCTGTTGATTTACCTATCCAGTTTCTTTGAATTTCCTTAGTTGATTCTGGCCAATCAATATTCTCTAAACCTGCAAGTAATTTTTCGGCAAAAGCAGGAATATCAATTACCCATTGTTTCATATTTTTTCTAACAACTGGATAACCACCACGTTCAGATTTACCATCAATAACTTCATCGTTAGCTAAAACAGTTCCTAATTCTTCACACCAATTAACTGGCATATCGATTTGTTTAGCATAACCATCTTCCCATAATTTTTTAAATATCCATTGAGTCCATTTATAGTATGATGGATCTGATGTAGATATTTCACGATCCCAATCATAAGAAAAACCTAAACGTTTTAATTGTCCTTTAAAGGTTTCAATATTTTCATTAGTAAATTTAGCTGGATGATTACCTGTTTTAATTGCATATTGTTCAGCAGGTAAACCAAATGAATCAAATCCCATTGGATGAAGTACATTATATCCTTGCATTCTTTTCATACGAGAAACAATATCAGTTGCTGTATATCCTTCTGGATGCCCCGCATGAAGACCTACACCTGATGGATATGGAAACATATCTAGGGCATAGAATTTCGGTTTTGAAAAATCATAAGAATCAGTTTTAAACGTTTTATTTGAATCCCAATAATCTTGCCATTTTTTTTCTATTTTAATGTGATTGTACATAAATTACATCTCCTTTTGTTTTTTATTATAATAAGTACCAACTAAATGATATAGGATAATGATTAGAGGAAATAAGATAACTATAGCCATAAACATTGAACATATAAGCCATAAGTAGAAATTAGAAATCCAGCTATTTAATAAACATACAACTTCTGTTGTAAAAGATATAATAAACGCATTTATTAAAGCAACTGAATTAGCTACTTTCTTAGTATCTAATTTATCATAATCAAGATGATAATTTCTTTTTAAGAATAACATCTCTTTTCCATTTTGCATTTTAATCATGGCTTTTTTACTACGTATTACAAACAGGTAATACATTAAGTAAACAATTAAAAATAAACTTATAAATAATATTATATTAAAAATCATATTTACCTCCAAAAAAAAGTATTATGTTAAAGGGACGACTTGATCGTGGTACCACCCTTTTTCATAATACTTAGATTATCTTTAATCTTTAACGCAGATATACGCATAAACTCCAAAGCAAGTTCATAAATAACATTTAAAAGTTTTCACCAACCACTTTTTCTCTAAATAAATGTTTTATTTATTACTACTCTTTTTCAACGTTTTTTCAAAAATATACACATATTATATTACACTTGAGAAATATATTCAAGTAAATTTATGAATAATTGAACATATTTTTTCTCTAATTTACCAACTTTTGATTTTGTTAATTTACGGATCTCAATACGTTTTTTACGTATAGATAAATTTTCATCAACAAAGATATTATAAATCTTATCTTTTAATTCTGTTAAAATTGGTAAGTCAGAAATGATTGACTCAACATCATCCATGATAACACGTACAGCATCAATTTCAATATCTTTACCCTTACAGTTGATAGTTAATTGTTGTGTTGTTGGAGCATCATCAACTTGAACTATGAAGTCTGGTCCATCAACATATGTTGTACATTCTATTTTTTGATCTCTAATGTATGCTTGAACATCACTAGATTTTTTTGTATTTCTAAATCTAATTTTATAATTACGAGTATCAGGAACAATACCAGATTTACCTTCTATTGGTCTTATAATAACTGTATAGTTATTTGGCAAGTAGTTATAATCAATAGTTGAAAGTAGGTAATATCCTTTTAAGTGTAAATCTGATACGCCATCATCTTCATACATACGATAGTTATTATTTTGTCCTGGGAAGATATGAATTTCCATATCTTTAGGTGGTGTTGTATCATTTAAGTTTTTATTTAAAGCCATAGGAATAATAGCACCTGCTTTAGCAAATACTGGATAATCTTGGTCTTTAAAGAATGATACGTATTTACGACCACCTGGGAATTTTTTACCAGTTACAAAGTCATACCAAATACCTTGTGGTAAATAGAATTTTTTAATAACCCTATTCATGACTAATTCTTTTTTAGTTGTTATAGGACAAATAAATAATTGTCCACCAAAATAATATTCATTTTTATATAAAGTGTCATCATATGTTTCTGGATAGCGATAATAAATTGGTTGAATTAGAGGAATACCAAATTTATGATATTTATAAGCTTCTGAATATAAATATGGAATTAATTTATGACGTAATCTTAAATAATCAGCAGCAATTGTTGCTGTTCTAATGTCCCAACGCCATGGTTCACGTTTGTAGAAACGTCCAGCATCAGCACCAAGTTTTAAAATTGGTGAGAATACTCCTAGTTGGACATAACGTGTATATAATTCAGAATCTTCAACACCTTTAAAGTATCCACCTATATCATGGCACCACCAAGAAACACCTAAGTTAGTAGCACTACTATTAAATAATGGTATAGCTGCTAAAGTATCCCAACTAACAGTTGTTTTACCAGCATATAATACTGGATATCTATGTGGAGCTACATCAGCACTATAAGCAAATACCATTGGTCTTCTTTGATAGTTTCTCATCATATCATAGAAATGATAATGCTTAAGAAGTGTTAATTCTTCTAAACGATTTTTATCATAGAAATCTAACCAAAAGAAATCAATACCATAATTATCAAGTGGATGGATAAATACTTTTAAATATACATCTACACACTTAGCATCATAAACATTAAATGGTATAACACCCTTTTCATCAGTTTTTAAATATTTTTTAGCTTGTTCATAATATGTATCAATTGGATAAAAACCTTCAGTTGGGTTAACATTTAAACCAAGTCTAATACCTTTTGAATGTAATACTTCAATTGTCTTAGCTGGATTTGGAAAATATTCAGCATTAAAAGTAAAACCTGTTTTTAAATGTGAATTCTTTTCTTTTAAACGTACATGCCAGTCTTTATCTAACATAATGATAGACATTGGAATTTTATTAAATTCAAAATTATCAACAAGTTCATCTAAACGAGCTTCATTGTAATCATTATTACGGCTCCACCAGTTACCTAGTGCATAACGTGGTACTAAGGCAGGATAACCTGTTAACATGAAATAATCTTTTAAACATAAAGAGAAATCTTTTAAATACATAAAGACATAAATATCTATACCTTTATTTTCTCTTTCTTTAACATTACCCTTACTATTAAGTAATTTATGATTAGAATCATCTAAGGTCGTGAATCCATCAATTGAATATAAACCTTTAATTGTATCAGGTTTAGAAACATCTAATGAAGATGGTGCTTTGTAATTACGTGCTTCAGGATGACCATAATACCAGATTTTATCTGTACCTAATAATTCAATTTTTAGATTATTTGTCTTACTAACTTGAGAACCTGCAAATGGAGTTTCTTTGGTATAAGTTAATCTAAAATATTTTGTTGTGATAGTTAAAGTATTACCATGTTCATCTGCTTCAAATTCTGGTTTTTCAAAATTACGATGCCAAACTAATTCAGTTGGTTCATCAGTAAAAATACCTGAATCATTATACTCTAAACGAATAAGTCTTTCAGTTAAAACTGTAATACGATATTTATTTCCTTTATAAATACATGCTTGATTAGCTTTAGCTGATTCCATATCTAAAGCAAATTGATTACCCATTTCATATTCCATAGTATCACTCCCTATTTTTTATTCTATTTACTAAATATAATTATACCATAAAAAGTAAATAATACAAGAAAAAAAGTACTAACTAGTACTTTTAATTTTCAGCATATTCATAAGTAAATTGATTATAGGTATCATCCCATGTTAAAGTGAAGCATCCTTTATATTCTTCTTTAGTATCTGGATTAACAATCTTTTTATTTTCTAATAATCCATCTTCTTTTAAATCAGATATACAAACTTCATCACCATCATTTAATTCAGTTGCATGTTCAGCAATATAATCTTTTAAAGTATCTTTTATAACTTTAAATTGAACTGTATTAGTGTCTTCTTTAGCACCTTTAATTAACTTAGTAACATTTGGAAATGCTATTATAGCTATTAAAGCAAGTATAACAATTACAGCAAGTAATTCTATTAAAGTAAAACCCTTCTTATTCATCTAATCACCTATCTTCTTAATCTATTATATAATATTTTTCTTAATATTTCAATAACTAAATCCATACACCAAATGTAATAGCAGCCATAGATAAAATTAAACCTATTACTAAGAATAATTTAACTATATCTGTTTCTTGCCATCCAAGTTTTTCTAAATGATGATGGTATGGTGTCATTAAAAATACTTTTCTTTTAAAATATATCATTGAAACAATTTGAATTAGACATACTAATGTTTCAAAAATAAATACACCCATTATAACAATAAATGTTACTTCATGACGAGTAATAATAGCAACAGATGCAAGTGTAGCTCCCAATGATAAGGATCCTGTATCGCCCATAAAAACTTTAGCTGGATGTGAGTTAAATACTAAAAATCCAAGTAGTGAACCAGCTAGAATAAAACAGAATATTGCTATATCTGAAGAACCGGCTATACCAACTGAACCCCAGCTTATTAAGGCAAAAGCAACAAAAGCCATTAATGATAGGCCACCAGCAAGTCCATCTAAACCATCTGTAATATTAACGGCATTTGATGATGCAACAAGCATAAACAAAATAAACACTGTATAAAACCATCCCATTGGAATAGAAATATTTAAAGCATCAATATCAATGGTTGCCTCAGCACCACTCTTCATATAAATAATGTAAAATACAATGGCTATGGCAATTTGCCCTATTAATTTTTGTATTTCTGTTAAACCAATATTATTATTTCTTTTAATAATTAAATAATCATCAATAAATCCTAAAGCAGCATATGATAAGAAAACAAATAAAACAATTAATAAGTTCTCCGTTAATTCCAGTTTATTTAAAGCAAGTAAAATAACCATCGAGATAAGTGTTGGAATAATAAATATTATTCCTCCCATCGTTGGTGTTCCTTCTTTTTTTGAATGGGCTTTTCCTAGATAAGTGCTTAAATGTTGAGAAGCCTTAAGTTTTCTTAACATTGGAACAGCTATCAAACCAAAAATAACAGAGATTATAAATCCTATCATCATAGCTAAAACAGATTTAGCAAGTATTAACATAATAATCACCTATATATATTTTTTTATTTGTTCAAGGTCACTAAAATGAATTTTTCGATTACCAACAAATTGATAGTCTTCATGACCTTTTCCCAGTACTAATAGTATATCATTTTTTTGAAGCAATTGTATACCTTTTTTAATGGCTTTTGCACGATTTAAGATAATTTCATAGTTAGAATTGTCAAGTCCTTGAACCATTTGCTTAGCAATAGTATTAGGATCTTCATCACGAGGATTATCACTAGTAATAATAGTATAGGAAGAATTATTAATAGCAATCATACCCATTATAGGTCGTTTATAAGGGTCTCTTCTTCCCCCACAGCCCAAAATGGTAATAAGCCGATTATGCTTTATTTTACTTACAGTTTCTATGGCCTTTAAAACAGCATCCGGTGTATGAGCATAGTCTATATAAATAAAATTTGTTTTATATTTTAGACATTCTAAACGTCCTGGTGGCGGTAATAACTTTTTAGTAACATTTTGAATTGTTTTAGAATCAATATTAAGAAGTAATAGTATAATTATTACACATGACATATTGTAGACATTATGTTTACCAATTAAATTTGTCTTATATTTTACATTATTTACAATTACATTCTTTTTAAACTCAACTATATTATAATCAGATTTAGTAAAACCATAAGTTACATAATTATTTATTTTGTAATTCAAAGCATAAGCAGAATCATTATTAATTATATTAATACCCTTACATAATTTTTCAAATAGTATTTTTTTAGTTTCCATATAATCACTCATATCTTTATGATAATCTAAATGATCTTCTGTTAAATTAGTAAAAATAGCATAGGAAAAATCAATAAAATCACATCTTTTTTGTTTTAAAGCATGACTACTTACTTCCATAACAATATAATTATAATTATTATCGTAAGCCATTTTTATGTATTCATATAATTCTATATTACCTGGTGTAGTATTATTTAAATCTTTTATTTTCTTATCTAAATAAAAACCTATTGTACCTATATAAGCGCATTTAATATTCAACATATTCAATGCTTCATATATTAAATAAGCTGTTGTTGTTTTACCATTAGTACCAGTTATACCAATTATTTTAATATTAGGCATTATTGCTCTTAAATAAGAATTTAAATAATCAATTGTTGATTTAACTTTAACAGTCTCAATATTATAATTACCTTTTTCAACTATTACACGTACAGCACCATTTTGAATTGCTTCATTTATATAATCATGTCCATCAACACTTTCACCTTTTAAAGCTATAAAAGTATCACCTTTTTGGATATCTTTGGAATTACTTCTAAGCATAAAAACACCTCATATTATTATATGAGGTATTAATTAAATTTCTACTTTCTCACGAATTATACTTTCAATAACCTTATGATCATTAAAAGGTATTTTTAAATTTTTATCAATAATAAAATCTTCATGACCTTTTCCTAAAACTAGTAAAACATCATTATGATTTAACATATCAATTCCTTTTTCAATTGCTTTTCTTCTATCACGATGAACTATATAATTCTTACTTTTTACACCCTGTTCCATATCAGCAACAATTTGAACAAATTCTTCATTATGTAAATCATCAGATGTTACTACAACAAACTTAGCATTAGAAAGAGCAATATCCATCATAATAGGTCTTTTAGTTCTATCTCTTGAACCTGTACAACCAAATACTATATAAATGTCTCCCTTTGCTATTTCTTTTACTGTTGAAATAATATTATTCATAGCATCTGGTGTATGAGCATAATCAACTATAATACTATTATCATTATATTTTATTATATCCATACGTCCTGGTGGCGGAGTTAACATACTAATAATTTTAATAATATCCTTTTTTAAAACCCCTATTCTATCTAAAAAGACATATGTTAATAAAACATTATAAATATTATATTTGCCAATTAATTTAGTTTGAATATTATCTACACCATTAATAACAAAATTAGTTCCATGAGCAGTTAATTCATAACTAGTAATTTGATAATCTGATGAAGTAAAACCATAAGTGATTGATTTATCTGTTTTAAAATAATCCACATAATCATCATCATTATTAACAATAGATAAACCATCATGAGTTAAATTTTCAAACAATTTTTGTTTGGCTTTAGCATAATTTTCCATTGTTTTATGAAAATCTAAATGATCTTGTGTTAAATTAGTAAACAATGCATAATCAAACTTAATTGTATCTAAACGGCCATAACTTAAACCTTGAGAACTAGCTTCCATTACTACATATTTATATCCTTTATCATAAGCTTTTAAAATCATTTCATATATTAAAGCTATATCCGGACATGTATTATCAAGTGGTGCTACTTTTTTATCTAAATAAAAGCCAATTGTACCAATATAAGCACATTTAATATTTAGCATATTTAAAGCTTCATATATTAAATAGGCTGTGGTTGTTTTACCATTAGTACCAGTTATACCAATAATATTCATCGCATCAATAATAGAACCATATTGACTTTCTAAATAAGCATTTAAATATACTCTAGTATCTTTAACAATTAATGTTTCAACACCATAGTCTCCTTCTTCTTCAACTATAACTTTTTTAGCACCATTTTTAACAGCATCAGCTATAAAACGATGTCCATCACCTTCAACGCCTCTTAAAGCAACAAATATATCGCCCTCTTTGCAGCGTCTAGAATCAGTCTTTATGTTCATCTTCCACCTCTTTTAACTCATATATATATTTTTCCTCATCTAATTTTAATTCTATTTTATTAATATCATAATAATGAATATCTACTATATTGTCACTATATTCAAGATGAGCATCAATTGTCTCATCACTATTCTTAGTATAAGTAATTATAGTTTCATTATCATTTTCCTTATTAATATATTTATATTCTTCACGACCATCTTTATAACTAGTTGTTGCTTCTAATTCAGAACTTGCAATTAAATTGTCTAATTTATGAATATTAGTATAGGTATGATCTGGTAATACAGCATCTTCTTTATCCATCAATATTTTATCCCTTTGAATAAAGAATGAACCATCTTCACCAATTAATTCAATATTACCATTATATAATCCCGTATATTTTTTTCCATTTATAGTATATTCAAAGGCATAACTACTAACAATATTTTGTTCATCTTTTGGTGCATCAGCATTTGGTGTATACACTGTTTTATGGCCACCTGTGGGAATTAGATAAATTAAAAGTATTACACCAAAAAAAACTATCCAAAAACCTAATTTAGTCAAACCAACTTGACGTCTATTTTGTTTAAATTCCTTATATTTTTCAATATATTCTTTCATTTATTCACCTAATTTTAAACCAATAATATTTTTATCTAAATTATTAACCATAGTTGAAGCTATAGCTTTATTTTTACCTTCCATTTGTAATTCTGTAATAATAACTTCACCATCGCCAGTTTTAACTCCAATACCATTTTTATAAATATTAGTTATTTGACCAGGCAATTTATCTGAATTATTGTTAGAAACAATAACACTATAAATTTTCATACGTTTGCCATTAATTAAAGTATAGCCAACAGGCCAACTATTTAATCCTCTAACTTGATTGAATACCTCGCGTGAAGTTTTATTAAAATCAATTTTTTCATCTTCTTTAGATATATTATAACCAAATGTTACTTCAACTAAATTTTGTTTAATTGGCTTAATGTTTCCAGATATAATATCAGGCAAAGTTTTAAGTAACAAATCACGTCCCATAATAGATAATTTATCATGTAATATTTCAGTTGTAAAACTATCTTCTATTTTAATTTCTTCTTGAGAAATAATATCACCATTATCCATCTTTTCATCCATATACATGATAGTTATACCAGTCTTATCATAACCATCTATAATAGCATGATGAATTGGTGCTCCTCCTCTTAATTTTGGAAGCAATGATGCATGAACATTAATACAACCATATTTAGGATAATCTAAAATAGCTTTGGGTATTATTTGACCATAAGCACAGGTAATAATGATATCTGGTTCTAAAGCTAAAATATCTTCATATTCATTTCTAATTTTTGTAGGTTGGAATAATTTAATATTATTATCAGTAGCAACTTTAGCAACTGGAGGTGGTGTCATTATACCTTTTCTTCCAACAGGTTTATCTGGTTGACTAACTACACCAATAACTTCATAATTTTCTATTAATCCTTTTAATACTGGAACCGCAAAATCAGGTGTTCCCATAAAAACTACTTTCAACATAGTATCACCATATTAATTATACCATAACTAAAAAAAAGAATGAATAATAATTCATTCTTTTAAATATATAATTTATGATCATGTCTTCCAAAATGATGATGAGATGGTTTAGAATCAAGATCTAATTCTATTACCTTATCTTCAGCAAGACTTTTTTTAACATCAATAACTCTTTGATTAGATGAGCCTCTAAATTTAATATCTAAACTCTTTTTATCTTGCATAAATGGTCCATCAACTAAAACATCTATTTCTTTCATAAAAGACATAATATCAGGATTCTTCTTATTTAAGGACATTAATTGCTCATAAGTAAAGCCAGTATAACACCAAACATTTAAGCCTAATTTATGAGCATGTTTAGCTAAATAAGCACATTCTTTTGGCTGATAAAAAGGATCTCCACCAGAGAAAGTTACTCCAGTTTGACCTTCTAATTTATCCATTTCTTTTGTAATGTATTTAACATCAACCAAAGCACCACCAGTAAATGGCCAAGTTTCTGGATTATGACAACCAGGACATTTATGTTTGCATCCTTGTGTCCAAATAACTGTTCTAATACCTAGGCCATCAACAATACTATCTATTTGTAAATCGGCAGCTAGTCTTATTTCCATAATTAACAACCCTTTTTAGATAATTCTTTGATACCAGTGTGTTTTACACGAGCTTTTTCTTCAGCTCTTTTTGCATCGTTGAATCTTTTAACATCTCCTGAAAGGTATCCTGTTACCCTTCTAATTCTTTCAAATCCAACACCTTCACCAACTAATTTTTCCATAATTTACCTCCTAACAACTTACGTTTCTAATTTCTTCTAGTGGTACAGCTTCAAATTCATGTCTACCACAACCTGGACAAGTATCGCCAATAACACCAACGTATCCACATACTGGATCACGGTCTACTGGATGGTTTATTGCCCCATAACCAATGCCTGCTTCTTTCATCAAGCGAATGATATTTTCAAATGCATCTAAGTTCTTAACAGCTTCGCCATCAAGTTCAATATATGAAATATGACCACCATTTGTTAAATTATGATATGGTGCTTCTAAAGTTATCTTATCTTTAATAGATATATTAAAGTTTACTGGAATATGGAATGAGTTAGTATAGAATTTTTTATCTGTAACTCCTTTAATATTTCCATAAATTGATTTATCAATATTAACAAATCTTCCAGATAAACCTTCAGCAGGAGTTGCTATTAATGTGAAGTTTAAGTTGTAATCCTTACAATATTGATTACATCTTTCACGCATAAATTTAACAATTTCTAAGCCCAATTTTTGAGCTTCTGCTGATTCACCATGATGTTTACCAATTAAAGCAACAAGAGTTTCAGCAAGTCCAATAAATCCAGTTGTTAATGTACCATGTTTTAGAATCTTTCTCATTCTATCACCTGGTTCTAATTTTTCACCATTAGTCCATACACCTTGTTGAATTAAGAATGGGAAATTATAACTATGTTTAGAACATTGAATCTCAAATCTCTCAAGTAATTGATCTCTTACATCATCCATTCTTTCAGCAAGTTCAGCATAGAAACCTTTCATATCAGCTTTATCACGTTCACCTAAACAAATACCATGTTTAATAGCTATACGAGGTAAGTTAATTGATGTAAATGATAAGTTTCCACGTCCACCTGTTGTTTCATTATCAGGATCAGTAACATCAGCCATAACACGAGTACGGCATCCCATATAACCAACTTCTGACTTTGGATCTCCTTTTTTATAATATGAGATATTAAATGGTGCATCCAAAAATGAGAAGTTAGGGAATAATCTTTCAGCAGATACCTTACATGCTAATTTAAATAAATCATAGTTTGGATCTTCTTGATTATAGTTAACTCCTTCTTTTACTTTAAAAATTGATACTGGGAAAATTGGTGTTTCACCTTTTCCCAAACCAGCTTCTGTTGCAAGCAAGAAGTTTTCAATAACCATTCTTCCTTCTGGTGTAGTATCAGTACCAAAGTTAATTGATGAGAATGGTACTTGAGCACCAGCACGTGAATGCATTGTATTTAAATTATGAACAAATGCTTCCATAGCTTGATATGTTGTACGATTTGTTTTAGCTACAGCTTTATCATAACATTTAGCAAATCTGCTTTCTAATAATTCTGATTCTTTATAGAATGGTTCAAAAATTGTTAAGTCAACATCAATACTATCTAATTTGTCAATGATAGCAGCAACTTTATCCATATTAACAAAACTATACATATCTTCGTAATCTAACATATCAGCAATATGTTGCTTAAATTGTTTTTTGAATGTCATTAAAACACCAGGTGCCATGTAATAATCAAATGCAGGAATTGATTGTCCACCATGTTGATCATTTTGATTTGCTTGAATAGCTATAGCAGCTAAAGCACTATATGACATGATATCTTTTGGAGGTCTTAAATAACCATGACCAGTTGAAAAACCTTTTTTAAATAATCTATCTAATTCAATTTGCATACAAGTTGTAGTACCCATAGCTTCAAAATCCATATCATGAATATGAATATCACCAGCATCATGTAAGTCTGCAAATCTCTTTTTTATTAAGTATGACTTTGCAAATTCTTTTGATACAGTAGAACCATATTGAAGCATTGTTCCCATGGCAGTATCTCCATCAACATTAGCATTCTCTCTTTTTGTATCATCTTCATCTGCAGATTTAAGTCCTAATCCTTCAATTGTTTTTAAGAATTTATGAATTTTCTTATCATCAAAGAATACTTCACGTGAATGATTTCTTCTTTCACGATACTCAGAAAATGATTTATATACATCTTCATAACCTAATTTTTGAAGATGTTTTTCAATTAAATCTTGAATTTCTTCAATTTTAATTTTTTCATCATAATTTTTAAGTATATCTTTTTCAACGTCAACAAATACTTTATTGATATCTTTTTCAGAATATACCTTAACTTCTTCTCCTAATTCATTAGTAGTAGTAATACTATCAAAACCTTTTTTGATAGCTATAGCAATTTTACTACCATTATATTCGACCTTTTTTCCATTTCTTTTAATTACCATTAATGGTTCTGTTGTTTTTGTCATACATCATACATCCCTTCACTACCTACTAGTATAGCAATCTGGCATACCAATGTCAAACATTTTTTCGCATTTTTTGCAATCTTTCAAAAATATTACTTTTTGGTATTTTTTTTCAAAATATAATTTTGTAAATTTTGACATTTTTGTTTTTTTGATATTTTTTCTTAAAATTGTATTTTAACAGCAAAACTACGTTTTTCCTTTTAAAATAAAGCCTAAATCATTTTTATGTACTTATTACAAAAAATAAAAAAAATAGAAAAATTCATTTTTGGCTTTTTTCTATTTTTTTATTTTTCGTTTTTTTACTATTTTTGTTTCATAAAAATATGTTCGTATTAATTCAAACATTTGTTTTTATTTTTGGCATTTAGGGCAGTAATAAGTACCTCTTCCGCCTACACGTATTTTCTTAATTAATTCTCCACATGTTGGACACTTTTGATTTTGTTTAGTATGAACTTTTAAATATTTTTGATAAGTTCCTTCTACTCCTAATGAAGATGTGTAACTTCTAATAGTAGTACCTCCACAACTGGTTGCCTTTTTTATTATTCTAGAACCCTCTTTTTTAATACGATCACATTCAGCTAAACTAATTGTATTACCCAATCTTGTTGGTAAAATAAATGAGGCAAATAATACTTCATCTACATAAATATTACCAAAACCATTTATAATAGTTTGATCTAATAATAATTCTTTAATTGGTTTATTAGAACTATGTATCTTATTATAGATATATTCATTAGTTAATTTATTATCATCTGGTTCTAGCCCTAATTTAACTATTTCAGCAGTAGAATAAATATCTTTAGTTTTAACTAAATACATTACTCCAAACTTTCTTACATCTTTATATCTTAAATTTGTTCCATCATCTAAATTAAAGATAATATGTTCATGCTTTTCATATTCTTCGCAAGTGGGTTTTATATAATATTTACCTTCCATTCTTAGATGCGATAGTATTGTATATTCACCTAATTTAATAAAAAGCCATTTACCAAAGTTATCAACATCTGTTATTGTTTTACCTATTAAAACTTTTTTAAATTCCTCTTTATTAGACTTAACAATACCATCATATCTATAAGATATATTGATTATAGTTCTACCAACTAATTTTTCTTTTAAAACTTTTTTAACAGTTCTAACTTCAGCTATTTCAGGCATAACATCACCTTCCCGCTTTAACTTTATTTAAACATAAATAAGATAATATATAATATCCTACATTAATAGGTATAGTAGATATTAAAGATTTTATTAATATAGATAAACTAAAATCATTTAAACCAAGTAATATATAAATATAATAATATACTGATTCATAAACTATTAAAGATAAAAAAACAGCAAGTAAATTTAATAAAAAACTATTACTAATATATTTACTATATAAAACCACTAAACTACCTACAATTAAGAATAACAAAGAATTAATATAAATGTTTGTATAAACTACATCATAAATAAAACCTAAAATAGTAAGCAAAAATAAATATTTTTCATAATCCATATTTTTAAATTGATATAAAGTAATTAAAGACACTAAAAAGAATAAAGGTATTATAAAACTATTATTAAAAAGCAAACCAACAACATTTTCTAAAAAGAAAGAAACAATTATATATAAAATCATTTCTCACCTATAATAACACTTACATAATTTATATCATCAAAATTAGTAGCTGGTTTTACTTTTAAGATTCTTGTTAAATCAAAACTATCAGTTGATAGATCATCAACTTCACCTATAATAATACCTTTTTTAAAACTATCCGTTAAACCAGATGTTATTACTTTAGTACCTACTTCTATTTTAACATCATCGGTTATACCTTCAACAATATATACTTTATCTTTGCTATCATATCTTGTAAGTATACCATACACTTCTTTATCATCAATTATTAATTCTACTGATATGTTATTATTTAAAGTATCAGCTGATAACAATTGAACTTCAGCAGTAAAATTAGATAGTTTAGATATTTTTCCAATTAAGATTCCATTATAAGTAACAGCATTTCCTATTTTAAGGCCATTTTTAGAACCTTTATCAATAGTTAAAGAATTATACCATGTATTATAATTACGGGCTATTACAGTGGCATTTTTATAGTTATATAAGGATAATACTTCATCAATACCATTTAACTCTTTTAGATCATTTATTTCTTGTTTTAAAGTCTTAATTTCCTGTTTATATACTTCAATCTTATCCTTATCTTTTTTTATCTTATTATATTTCTTTTTAACATTGATAAGCTCTCTAAAATCATTTATCTTATCTTTAACAAAACCAAAAGGTGCATAAACGACACGACCAATAAATAAAGTACTGTCCTTAACAACGCTTTCAACAAATGTTAACTTACGATTAGATTTAGTCGAAGATACTGTTAAGCATAATAAAAATGCTACAATAAATAATATAACTAAAACGATGTATTTGCGATTATTATGCATAGTATCACCCAATTCAATTATAATATATATTTATATCTTTTTAAAGTTAAATCAAATTATTTTCTAAAAAACTAAAATAAGTATTATGACCAATAATCAAATGATCTAATACTTTAATATCTAGGATATTTCCTATTTCAATTAATCTTTTAGTTATTTCAATATCATCACGACTAGGTTTTAAATTATTAGATGGATGATTATGAAGACAAATAATAGCTGAAGCTGATAACATATAGGCTTCTTTAAAAACTTCACGAGGATGAACAATACTATAATTAATAGTACCAATAAATAGCAATTTTTCCTTAATTATTTTTTTTGCATTATCTAAATAAATACAATAGAAATATTCCTGTTTTTTATCACCTAATTTATTTTTAAAATATTCAAATACTATATCAGCATTTGTAAAAGAAATATTATTCAAATTTGTTATTTTACTATTAATTCTTTTACCTAATTCAATTGTCGCTAATAAAGCACAAGCTTTCATCATACCAATACCTTTTATATTAGTTAAATAATTATAATTAAGTTCATTTAAATTAGAAACAGTATTAACTTCTTTTAAAACTTTCAAAGCTAATTCTTTAGCAGACATATTTTTTGTACCAGTTTTAAAAATAATAGCTAATAATTCTTCATTGGATAAAGCCTCACTACCCTCATTAATTAATCTTTCGCATGGCCTATCTAAAATAGGTATTTCTTTTATCTTAACCGTCATTGACAACTATTTCCTCATATTTAGATAATACTTGACTACAAATAGATGATAATACTACTTCATCATCTGTAGTTTTAATAATATCATCATAGTTTTTTAATACTTCTAAAAACTTTTTATTTGTTATTAAAAACTCTTCAGTTAAAACATTAAACCCCTTTTTAGAAAAATAGTTGTGAAGTTTTACTAAATTATCTTTATCATTAGTTATACCAACATATACATAATAGCGGTTATTAATTACATTATAAATATAATTTTCTAAATTAAGAGTTCCTTGTTCCATCTCATCAGCCGAATTATATTCACCATACTTAATAAAGTATAATATTTCTCCATTTGAAGATGTTAATTTAATACCTTCGTAATTATCATATTGTTCTAAAAATAATTTACCCATAAAAAAACCAATTGAAATAGCTAAGATAGTTAATAATATATATTTTTTCATTTTATCACCATTACTATCTTAACAAACTCAATTGGCGAATTTTGTCGTTTAATCTTCGCTATCGTATTTTATTAAAACTTCACGAGGTTTAGAACCATTTTGTGGTCCAACTATACCTCTTTCTTCAAGTAAATCTATACAACGAGCAGCACGATTATAACCTAATCTAAATCTTCTTTGAAGTAAAGATGTAGATGCTTTACCTTGTTCAACAACGAAATCTACTATTTCATTATATAAAGGTTCTTCAGTGGCATCATGTTCATCTACCCCAGTAGTTGCATGTGCTTCTTCATCAGACATTGTTAACGTTTCATCATAACGAGCCTTTTGCTGTTTACAAACATAATTAACAATGGCATGTGTTTCTTCTTCTGAAATGAATGTACCTTGAATACGTATTGGGGTATTCTCTCCCTGTGGTAAATATAACATATCACCTTTACCAAGAAGTTTTTCAGCACCAACCATATCCAAAATAGTACGTGAATCAATACCAGATGATACTGCAAATGATATACGTGATGGAATATTAGCTTTTACAACACCTGTAATAACATCTGTAGATGGTCTTTGAGTTGCAACAATTAAGTGAATACCTGCAGCACGTGCCATTTGCGTAATACGCATAATTGAATCTTCTACCTCTTTAGCTGCTACTAACATTAAGTCAGCTAACTCATCAATGACAACTACAATATAAGGCATTAATTTAACTTTTTCTTCATCAGGTAATGATTCGTTTTTCTTCTTTAAATATTCATTATAACTGATAATATTTTTAGTACCACTAGCTTCAAATACGTCATAACGTCTTTCCATTTCTGAAACAATTTTCTTTAAAGCTATATTAGCTTTTTTAGGATCAGTTACAACAGGAGCAAGTAAATGTGGTACACCATTATACATAGAAAGTTCAACTTTCTTTGGATCAACTAAAACTAATTTAACTTCATCTGGTTTGTTGCGCATAATAAGTGATGCTAAAATAGAGTTAATACATACTGATTTACCTGAACCAGTAGAACCAGCAACAAGCAAGTGTGGTGTTTTATTAATTTCCATCCATTTAGGATCACCGTTAATATCTTTACCTAAAACTGCTAGCAAATGACTATCATTTAAACTTTCTGGTACAGCAGCTAATACTTCACGAACTAAAACTGGAGATATTACTTTATTAGGTAGTTCTATACCAACAGTACTTTTACCAGGAATTGGTGCTTGAATACGAACATCTTTAGCAGCTAAAGCTAAAGCTATTTCACGATTTAAACCTAAAATTTTATTAACACGTGTTCCTGCTTTCATTTCAAGTTCATATTGAGTAACAGATGGGCCAACATGTGCAGCAACTACTTTAGCATCAATGCCAAAGTCTTTTAATACCTGCATAATAATTGGCACATTATTTTTAATAGCTTCATTATTCTCACGACTATTAACTTTAGAATTTTTATTTAATAAAGAAAGTGGTGGATATTTCCAATCACTAGGTGTTGGATCATCTGCTTCAGTTACTACTATTTCTTCTTTTTCTTCTTTTACTTCTTCTTTTACTTCATTTTGCTGATGTAATTCTTCTCTTGTTACAATTCTTCTTGTATCTTCTAACTCTTCTTCATTATTATCTTCTGATTCATTATCAAAAATGTTATTAATAATTTTAAATTCTTTTTCTTTTTCATTCTTTGTTGGTCTAATTTTTTCATTATCATGTTTAACGGCTTTTTTAATACCTTCTTTAGTATTTCTAAAAATATCATAAATAGAAATACCTGTATATAGAATAAAGCCACATATAAATAATGCAACTGCTACAACTAAAGTGCCATCTAAAGTTAATAGAGCCGTAAATAATGAGGCAAAGAAAGCTCCAATTAAACCGCCACCAGTGGCTGTATCAAAAAAACTACCTGTATCATAATTATTATTAACAAAAGTCATAATACTTTTTGTTGTTTCATCCATAACTTTAGGCATGTCTTTAAAGAAATCAAATTTGTCAACATTGATACCTTCAACGCCTTTAATATATCCTGTATGTGTTAAAACCAAAACAGCAAGTATCATAATATATAAACCAATATACTTAGCATTTAAAAGACGAGGTACTTCTCTTTTAGCTATCATATAAATACCGATAGCACCAATCATTAAAAGTAAAACAGCCCACCAAGCACCAACTAGGAATACTGCAAAACCTTTAATTAATTTAGCTACAATACCAAATGGGCAACAACCAATAATAGCTAATAAAACAAGTCCTATACCTTTTAATTCTATCATACCGCCAATATTCTTTTTATTCGTATCTTTTCTCTTTTTAGTCTTTGCCATATTGACCTCCAATACTAACCATATTATACCATAAATTAAATTATTTTTTTTCTTAAAAATAAAAAAGTCACATAGTGACTCTTTATTTCTTACACTTCTTTGACATATTAATAATTACTTACTAGATCTATTACCTACATCATTAATATTATCTTTAAATATATCATATACCTTAGGTGCAACAAAGATTACAAGAAAAGCTATAATAGCAGCAATTAAAATAATTTTAGGAAGAGGATTCTTCATCTTCTTTTTATTAATCATTTAATTCCTCCTCAATACGCATCAATTGATTGTATTTACAAATTCTATCTGTACGTGACATTGAACCAGTCTTAATTTGTCCTAAATCTAAACCAACTGCTAAATCAGCAATAGTAGTATCTTCTGATTCACCACTACGATGAGAAATAATAGTTTTATAACCAGCTTCTTTAGCAAGATTAATTGTTTTTAAAGTTTCTGTATATGTACCAATTTGATTTAATTTAAGTAAAATGGCATTACCAGCATGTAATTCAATTCCTTTACTTAAACATTTAATGTTCGTTACGAATAAATCATCACCAACTAATTGAATTTTATCTCCTAATTCAGCCGTAATTTTTGTAAATCCTTCCCAATCATTTTCATCTACAGGATCTTCAATAGAAATAATTGGATACTTAGTTACTAATTCTTTATAGTATTCAATTAATTCATCAGTAGTTAAATTTCTACCTTCTCCAACAAGTTCATATAAACCAGTATCTTTATTGTAGAATTCAGATGCTGCAACATCAATTGCTATATTAACATCAACACCTGGTTCATAACCTGCTTTTTTAATTGCTTCACAGATAAGTTCAAATCCTTCAGCATTAGAATTTAAATCTGGTGCAAATCCTCCTTCATCACCAACTGACGTAACTAATCCTTTTCCTTTTAAAACTTTTTTAAGATTATGGAATACTTCAGCACCTACACGAATTCTTTCGTGAATTGTATCACGAACAGGAATAATCATGTATTCTTGGAAATCTAATTTATTATCAGCATGAGCTCCACCATTTATAATATTCATCATTGGGCGAGGTAAAGTTTTACCATTACCAACATATCTATAAAGTGGCATTTTATTATCTAAAGCAGCTGCTTTTAATACTGCTAAAGAAACACCTAAAGTAGCATTAGCACCTAAATTAGTTTTATTTTCTGTACCATCTATTTCAAGTAATTTATTATCAATTTCCTCTTGGTTATTAGCATCGTAACCAATAATCTTTGGAGCTATAATAGTATTAACATTATTAACAGCTTTTAAAACACCTTTTCCTAAAAATCTATCATCATTATCTCTTAGTTCTAAAGCCTCTCTTTCACCAGTTGAAGCACCTGATGGAACAATAGCACGTCCTAAGATACCATTCCCAAGTAAACAATCAACCTCAACAGTTGGATTTCCACGTGAATCTAATACTTCACGAGCATGTATATTCTTTATTTTCATCTTATCATCTCCGATTATAATTTTACCACAAAAAAAAACTTATTTAAATCTTTTTTAAATATTTAGACATATATTTGACTTATTAGAATATTATTAATTAGAAATTAAGGAGGAGTTAAAATGATAAATAAAAATGGTGTATGGTTTGTTACATTATTTAGTTTAGTACTTGTATTAAGTATATATTATATTACAATGCCAACTGAACTATTAATTACTAAAGAAAAGGATAAAGTATTACCTACTGTTAAAGTTGAAGAAAGCGATTCCTTGCTTGCTCTTAGAGTTTCCAAAAATACTGCTATTGATGAAGAAATAGATTCCTTAAAAAAAATAATTAGTAATTCAGATGCCACTATTGAAGACAAAAATAATGCTTTTGAAAGAATACAACAGTTAAATAAAGTTAGAAGTGAAGAAAATACTTTAGAAGATAAGATTAAAACGAAATATAAATATAATAGTATAGTTAAAATAGATGGCAATGATATTAGTGTTACTGTTAAAAGTGATGATAATAGTAACGAAATTGCTAATAACATTATGCGTTTAATTCAAGAAAACTATGAAATTAAAAAAAATATAACTGTTAAATTTCAAAAATAACTAATCTAGTTATTTTTTTTACACCTATTTTTATATTCTTCATAAAATATTATGAGATTATAAAACCACCCTTAAAGAAAGTGAGGGACGATGTTGAAAAATATCCTAACAAAAAGAGAAAAAGAAGTCTTTGATTTATTAGTTGCTGGTAAAACTACTAAAGAAATAGCTGATATTTTAAATATTAGTGATAAAACAGTTAGAAACCACATATCTAATGCTATTCAAAAAATAGGTGTTAAAGGACGTGCTCAAGCGGTTATAGAATTTATAAGACTAGGAGAAATTTCATTATAAAATGCATTTATATGCATTTTTTTCATATATTTAATTAGGTGATTTTATGTTACTTAGAAGATCTGTAAAAAAAATTATTCTCTCATCATTTGCCTTACTACTACTTTTTTTAATGTATTTAATTCCTAATCAGAAGGATAAAGAATATGACTATATTGTTGAATATGTTAATCAAGATTTGATTATGCATGACATCTTTTTACTTGATAATAATAATTATCTTGCTAAAACCGAAATAATTGTTAAAGAAAAAGAAGAAGAAAAACTAGCTAAAGAATTAATAGAAGATTTAATTATTAATTCTCCTAATGAAGATAAATTACCAAGTGGTTTTAAAGCCTTTTTAAATGAAAATACTAAAATAAATAGTATAGAGATAATAGATGATTTAATTAAAATAGATTTTAATGATTACTTGCTAGATACTAAAAAAAATTTAGAAGAAAAAACCATTGAAGCAATTATTTATAATTTAACTTCTATTGAAAATATTAATAAAGTCTTAATATATATTAATGGCGTTATTTTAAACTATTTACCTAAAAACAAGATAAATATACCATCTCCTCTAACACGTGAATATGGTATAAACAAAGAATACAATTTAAAGAAAACCAAAAATATTACTAAAACAACAATATATTATTTAAACAGTTTTAATAATAATGAATATTACATACCCGTTACCAAAATAAATAATGATACCAGTGATAAAATAAATATTATTATTGAAGAATTAAAAGATAATAATACCTTAAATAGTTATTTAAATTACAATACTAAACTTGTTAGTAGTGAAATAAAAGATAATAATATGCTATTAGATTTTAATGAATATATTTTAAATGATTATGATAATTTGGAAATACTTGATGAAGTTTTAGAAACAATTAATTTATCTATCCATGATAACTATAATATTAATGATGTAATATTTAAAGTTAATGGTAAAGAAATTTATAAAAATAAAGATAAAGTCTTGAATAATTAAAAATAATATTGTATAATTGTCTTGTCCTTTTAAAAGAGCAAGACGTCTCAGTAGCTCAGCTGGATAGAGCACCGCCCTTCTAAGGCGGGTGTCAGGGGTTCGAATCCCTTCTGGGACACCATTTAAAAATAACTCAAACAAAATTGTTTGAGTTTTTCTTTAATTGCTGATTTAGTTTAGTGGTAAAACAAAAGCATGGTAAGCTTTAGAGGACTGTTCAATTCAGTCATTCAGCACCATAAATAAAAAAAATCGAATTTAATTCGATTTTTATTTTTGTTTCTTCATTCCTTTATAACTTGGTGAATAAAGATCAGTTGCTTTTAAATCTAATTTATCATCTTTTAGAGTATATTCATATTTTTTTTCTTCAGTCCATGATTCTAAATTAATATAAATATATTTATCTTCTTTTTTATAAGTACCTTCTGATGAAAAACCATATTCATTATCATATTTTACTTTATTATCTTTTTCAAAAGTAAATGTTGTAACTAAACCATCTTCAGTTTCACCTTTCCAAGATCCAATTAGTTGATCATTCTTTTTTCCACATCCTACTAATAATACAACTGATAAAACAACAACTAAACTTAAAACTATTTTTTTCATATTAATCCCCTTTAAACATCTTAATAATTATAATGATATTCATATTCTTTTGGTTCATATACTGTACCCATAAACCATACTTCTTTTGTATCTTTATCAACAATCATATAAATAAATGGTTTATCAAAAGTCATATCAATTTCTTCAATTGGTGGTTCATAGAAATAATCAAATTCACAACCAGCAGCACCTTTACCACCTAAGGCTGTAGCTGCAGCAGCTTTAATACCTTCATTTGAGAAAGATATAGTTGCTTTATGAACAGCAGTATCAATAAATAATCCTTTCATTTTAGAAATCTTTGATAAATCTGCTTTTGTATCATCAAATATATCTGTTATACCTAGTTTATTTAAATCATTAATTAAGTCTAACTCATATTCATATTCAAATATTGGTAAAGAACCATAAATATATGTAATTTTATCTTTAGCAAAATTATCATTATTTATTTCTTTTAAACCTTCAATAATTTTATTAATATCTTCAGCCTTAACATTTTTAACATAATCACTTAATTTTTCTTTATTTGGCATAATAGCTATATACTCTAAAGTCGTTCCATTATATTCTTTTAATTCCTTAGAGAATGCTTTAACACTATCATCATTATAAATTTTAAAATCTGTAGACATCTTTGTTTCATTAACGCCAGTTTTAATTTCATTGATATATTTATCCAAATATTCTTCTACTGATGGTTCTGATTCTGGACTACCACATGCCCCATCTTCTAACCATTTTTTATATTTTTCACCTACTGTTTTACGGATATTATCTTCACCAATATCAGCAATAACATCATAGTTATCAACAACACCAACAAAATCAACGGCAAAGAATGATTTATCTTTAACATCATTAAATTGTGTTGAAGGATAACCACCTGCAATACTATATACAGGTTTTGGATAGAATTTTAAATGAGGATATCTTATATACCAATCTTTTGTTTTATCATGGAAATACTTATTCCATTCCATATCAATACCTAAAGCATTAACTAAAACAAATACTTCATTTTTATCTAAACCATCTAATAAATTCTCAATTAAATCTAAAGTTTTTTCTTTAACCCAACTATTTATTGTAGATGGTCCACTAAAATCATCATAGATTAATTCTGCATTGTATTTACTTTTTAAAGTATTTTGATAATCCTTTTTTATATCATCTTTATATTTATTATTTATAAATAAAGCATTAGCAAATGACATATTAGAACTATTAGCATACTTTTTAGGAGCGTAATCACCAACCACACTTTTAATTTGATCATGCGAATCACCATCAGTACCTTCATTTAACATAATTAAGGCATACTTAATTGATAGTGGGCTATAAATCATATTCTTTTCTTTATTTTCTGTTTTTAAAAAGAATAAATCATATTCACTAACATCACTTGCTAGTAACTTATATTCACTTAATACTTCTGGTTTTTCTGGTTTATCTGGTTTTTGTTCAGTTGGTTTTTCTTTCTCTTTATTATCTTTAGTTTCTTTTTTATCACCATTACCATTTAGTAATAGTATAACACCTACAACAATACCAGCGATTAAAAGCAAAGAAATAAGAGTAATAACCAATCCTTTTTTAGACTTCTTTGGTGGTTCACTACCTGGTACAATTTCCTTATAAATTGGTTCTCCTGTTTCTGGATTATAACCAATTATATCTTTTTTTCTTCTTTTAACTGGTTTATCAGTTACAATTGGTGTTACAACTTCTTCTTGATTAATTGTATCACTTACAACCTCAGATGTTGCTTCTGAATTAGTATCAGCAGCATCAACTGACTCTTCAACAAGTTGAACATTTTCTTCTACTATTTTATCATTATTTTCCATAATTCACCTTCCCTACTATAATTGATTATAATACTTTTAACATTTTTTTACAAGTTTATACTTTTTTGATATAATGAACATAGTTAAAATAATTAGGGAGGAAAAAATGAAAAAATGGTTATTGCTTTTACTATTGTTATTACCTTTAAATGTTAAAGCTAAGGACTCAGTTAGCATTATGTATTATAAAAATATTGGTAATTGTGAAACTGAAACATGCACCTCAGAAAGTTTATTTAATATGCAATTAATGTATTTAAAAAGTATGAATTATGAAACAATTACTTTAGAAGATTTTTTAAAATGGCAAAACAATGAAAAAGAAATAAATGACAAAAGTGTTTTAATAATTGTAGAAAACAAAAGTGAAAATTTAGATAATATTTTAAAAACCTATAATTATCAAATAAATTATTTTGAAAATTTTGATGTACGTTATATAGATTTTAATAAAGCTGCTACTAAGGATGATACAGCTGATAATGAACCTATTTACTTAATTAAAGATAATATGTTAGCTGATAAATATAAAGAAATAATTGATGGTAAATCATTTGCTGAAGAATTTGATTATAGTGAAACAGCTACTAAAGTTCCTGTATTAAATTATCATTTTTTAAACTGTAATGAAATAATATGTTTAAGTCCCGAAATGTTTGAACAACATCTAATATATATGAAAGAAAATGGTTACAAAACCCTAACAGTTCAAGAATTTATTGATTGGAAAGAAGGTAAAATAGACTTACCTAAAAAATCTGTTTTAATAACCTTTGATGATGGTGGTGCTGGTACTAGTCGTATTAATGGTAATTATTTAATTCCTCTTTTAGAAAAATATGATATGCATGCTACTTTATTTTTAATAACTAGTTTTTGGGATATTCATGATTACATATCACCAAACTTAGAAATCGAATCACATACTGATGCTATTCACGATGGTGGTGCATGTACTTATAAAGCTAGATATATGTCAGTTGAAGAAATAAAAGCTGATATGCAAAAATCGATTGATATTGTAAATAGTCATAAAATCTTTGCTTATCCATGTTATTACTATAATGATAACTTTATTGAAGCATTAAAAGAATTAGGTTTTAAAGAAGCCTTTATTGGAGAAAATGTTAGTGTTAGAAGAGGTAATAATGATTTTTTATTACCACGTAAAGTTATAATTGATAGCACTAATGTTGATGATTTAAAATATTATCTTGAAGTAAATTAATTATTTGTTTTATTATTTACATCATACGATATATTAGAAGTACTTCAATAATTATTACCCCTAAACAAAAAAAGACACTTACGTGTCTTTTATTTTTTAGGAATTAATTTTTCAGTTCCACCCATATAAGGTCTTAATACCTCAGGAATTAATACTGTACCATCAGCTTGTAAATTATTTTCTAAAAAAGCAATTAACATACGAGGTGGTGCTATAACTGTATTATTCAAAGTATGAGCAAATTCTTTAGTTCCATCTTCTTTTTTATAACGGATACCTAAACGTCTAGCTTGAGCATCAGTTAAATTAGAACAAGAACATACTTCAAAATATTTTTGTTGTCTTGGGCTCCATGCTTCAATATCACAAGATCTATATTTTAAATCTGCTAAATCGCCTGAGCAACAAACAAGTTTTCTAACTGGTATATCAAGTGTTCTAAATAATTCTACAGAGAAGTTCCACATTTTATCATACCAAGCTTCACTATCTTCTGGCTTACAAATAACTACCATTTCTTGTTTTTCAAATTGATGAATACGGTATACACCACGCTCTTCAATACCATGAGCTCCTACTTCTTTTCTAAAACATGGAGAATAAGATGTCATAGTAATTGGTAATTCTTTTTCATTTAAAATTTGATCTTTAAATTTAGCAATCATAGAATGTTCAGAAGTACCTATTAAATATAAATCTTCACCTTCTATTTTGTACATCATATTTTCTTTTTCTTCAAAAGACATAACCCCATTAACAGCATCGCCATGAATCATGAATGGAGGAATACAATAAGTAAATCCTTTATTAATCATAAAATCACGAGCATAAGCAAGTACAGCTGAATGAAGACGTGCTATATCGCCCATTAGATAATAAAATCCATTACCAGATACACGACCTGCGGCATCTTTATCTAAACCATTAAAACTTTCCATTATCTCAGCATGATATGGTACTTCAAAATCTGGAACTTTTGGTTCACCAAAACGAGCTTCCTCAACATTTTGTTCATCGCTTTCACCAATTGGTACATCTGGAGCAATAATATTAGGAATCATCATCATTTTTTCCTTAATAACTTTTTCAAGTTCTTCTTCTTTAGCTGTTAATTCATTTATTTCATCACCATATTTAGCTATTTCTGTTTTTAATGCTTCAGCTTCATCTTTCTTACCTTCACGCATTAAAGCACCAATTTCACCACTTTTAGTATTCTTTAAAGCTCTTAGGTCATCACCTTGTTTTTTATAAGTACGATATTCAATATCTAACTTTTCAATTTCATCAACAAGTGGTAATTTTCTATCTTGAAATTTCTTTTTAATATTTTCTTTTACTAATTCTTTATTTTCTCTTATTAAATTAATATCAATCATTTTATCTCTCCCTTTCAATACTATATTCTTCAAAACGATATTTTTGTTTAATCTCTGGATACTTATCATGATCTACTTCCGATAAAAACATATCCATAGGTCTTACATATAATTTTAAATCATCATATAAAGCACGATATAAAACCATATCACGACCCGATTCCGAGTCTACAACCACATCAATTACTAAGTATAGGTTGCCTTTAAAATGTTTATAAATTGTATTTAATTTTAATTTACGCATAACTACCTCCTACAATAAAAAAAGAATGGTATAAGGAGTCATAAAGACGGTACCATCCTTTGTTTAACTTAATTTGATAACGGCTTAAAACCGGAACGGATTAGGTTCACTCTGAAGTAGATTCATAAAACTTTACTATCTATTTTCACCAACCATAGACTCTCTTTAAGTAATTATTTTACTATATTCTTCATCAACGTATTACATAGAAATATTAACACTAAAAATATTAAAAGTCAAATTATTTAGCTTGATACCAATCGCTTCCTGTTTCTATATCAACTTTTAAAGGTACTTTTAGTTCAATAACATTTTCCATTTCTTCACAAACAATATTCTTAACTTTATCAAGTTCACTATTTAAACAATCAAAAATTAATTCATCATGTACTTGTAAAATCATTTTCGATTTAATGTTTTCTTTTTTAAAACGATTATAAATATTAACCATAGCTTTTTTAATAATATCTGCTGATGTACCTTGTATTGGGGTATTTAAAGACATTCTTTCAGCAGCTGATCTAATTAAGTAATTTTTATTATTTAAATCAGTTATTGTTCTTTTGCGGTTAAATAATGTTTTAACATATAAATCCTCATGGGCTCTTTCAATAGTTGAATCCATATATTTTTTTATACCTGGATAAATACTTAAATAATTATCAATAAACTTTTTAGCTTCTTTGGGACTTATACCTGTATTTTCTGAAAGACCGAATCCAGATATACCATAAATAATACCAAAGTTAACAGCCTTAGCCATACGACGCATATCCTTAGTTACACCTTCAATTGGCACATTAAAGATATCGGATGCCGTTTTAGTGTGAATATCTATATCATTATTAAAAGCATCTTGCAAAGTTTTTTCATCAGCAATATGGGCAAGTATTCTAAGTTCTACTTGTGAATAATCACTAGATAATATACAACAATCAGTACTTGGCAAAAAGGCTTTGCGAATTAATTTTCCATATTCATTACGAACAGGTATATTTTGTAAATTTGGTTCAATAGATGATAAACGTCCAGTTCTAGTTAATGTTTGCGTATATATTGTGTGTATCTTATTATCTATATCAATTGTTTTAATTAGTCCTTCAATATAAGTACTATATAATTTAGAAAGCATACGATATTCCAAAATTTTATCAATAATAGGATGTTTATCTCTTAATTTTTCTAAAACATCCTGAGCTGTAGAATAACCAGTCTTACCCTTCTTACCATGTGGTAATTCTAATTTTTCAAATAAAATATTACCAAGTTGAATTGGTGAAGCAATATTAAATTCTTCTCCAGCGTAATTATATATTTCTCTTTCTAACATTGATATTTTTATTTTTATTTCTTCACCCATATCTTCTAAGATTGGTTTAGAAACATTAATACCATTATATTCCATATCTGCTAAAACGAAGGTTAAAGGTAGTTCTATTTCATAGAATAGATTTTCCATACTTTCTTTGCTAATTTTATCCATAAAATCATCTTTAGTTTCATAGATAAAACGTGCTTTTTTTACTGCACTTATTTTTACTAAATCTTCAACAATACCTTTTTTAGTATAAATATTTTCATAAAAAGGAATATCATAACCCATTTGATTAGCAAGATAAGCAGCATCCTCTTTAATATTATATTCTAGTAAATATGCGGCAACCATAGTATCGAACGCAATATTTAAATTAACATTATACTTTTTTAAAACAACTAATAAACGTTTGGCATCATAAGTTATAATATTATATTTTTCTAATTCATTAATATTATTAATAAAGTTATCTTTATTCATATAATAACTATTTTTGCCATCATAAATACCTAATCCTTGAATATTAGCTTTATGGTAATTAGTATTATCAAGTTCTAGGAAAATAGATATTAATTTACTAGAATCAAAATCATTAAAGTTATCTATTTCTAAATACTTTTCTTCTGTTATTTCTTTTTTCTCTTCTTTTTTCAAAAATGAATAAAATTCTAATTCTTCATATAAAGCATTTAATTTAGCTGTATCCGGTTTTAAATACTTGGTATCGGTTATACTAATATCAAGTGGAACATCACGATAAATAGTAGCTATTTCATATGACATATAAGCATTGTCTTTATCATTAACTAATTTATCATGGACAGATCCTTTAATACTATCAATATTATTATAGACACCATCTAAGTTTTTATATTCAACTAAAAGTTTTAAAGCAGTTTTCTCACCTATTCCTTTAACACCAGGAATATTATCAGATGAATCACCCATTAAAGCTTTTAAATCAATTATATTAATTGGTTCAATTCCATAATCTTTTACAAAACTATTTCTATCATAATAAATATAATCTTTTTGTTTTAAAAGTTTTATATGTGTTTCATCAGATACTAATTGTAATAAATCCTTATCAGAAGAAATAATTAAAGCTTCAAATTCTGGATCATCTTCACATTTTTTAGATAAAGTACCAATAATATCATCAGCCTCATAATTATCTATTTCATAATATTTAATACCCATTAAAGTTAACATTTCTTTTGCAACACTAAATTGTTTTTTAAGTTCATCAGGTGTTTCTAATCTACCTTGTTTATAAAAATCATATTTATCGTGTCTAAATGTCTTACCTTTATCAAAAGCTACCATAATATGTGTAGGTTTTTCTTCTTTAATGATTTTATTTATCATATTAGTAAATCCATATAAAGCATTAGTAGGAAAACCTTTAGAATTAATCATTAAATTACCTGTATATGCAGTAGCAAAATAACTTCTAAATAAAAGATTATTACCATCAACCAAAATTATCTTATTCATTTAATCACCTATTGTTATTATTATAACACATTTTTGGTATAATTTATGCTATTTAGTTAAATATAACTATAGAAAGGAGTTAATATGGAAACTTTACAAAAATGTGCTTTAGTGTTAACCATTATTGGAGCTTTAAACTGGGGATTAGTTGGTTTATTTGATTTTGATTTAGTTGCTTTTCTATTAGGTGAAAAAACAATGCTAAGCCGTACTGTCTATGTTTTAGTAGCTCTTGCTGGTATTTTAAATATAGGTATTTTATTCAATCATATAAGTAGATAAAAATAAAAAACGATTACTCGTTTTTTTTTATCTTCTTTTATAAAGTGAATGATCATCATTTGAATATCCATATTGAAATAATAAATCACCATAATTTAGATTAGGATTTTGTTCTTTCATTTTAAATGCTAACTCCTCTGCACAAGTATTAATTAAAGTTTGATTATCAATTTCTTGAGCATAATAAAGTACTTCTTTTAGTTCCTCTATTGAATTATACATATAATTGCCTCCTATTATGAGTTTAGCATAATTATGACAAATTAATTAAAAAAGAAGTAGACAAATTATGACAAAAAAAAGCTATTACATAGCTTTTTTTATATCCGTTAATTCATGTTCTTCCATATCTTTATATGCAGCATCTATTTCAAATGCATGATTGTTTAAATAATTAACTAAATCTTCCCCTTTTAAAATATGTCTTTCATAAGTTTCTTTGTTAATAACAATTACAGTATCATTGTAAATAATTGCAGCGCTGTTATCTTCAAATACAATTCCACCCTCATTTTTAATAACATCCATCATTTTTTCTAATAATTCCATAACCAAAACCTCCTTAAGAATAATCATAAGTGGTTGCTCCTATAGGATTCGAACCTATGCATATTGGAGTCAGAGTCCAATGCCTTACCGCTTGGCCAAGGAGCAATATTATTCCACACTTACACATATAATAACAAATAAAAAAAAATTTAGCAATATTTTTTGCTAAATTTGTAAAGTTTTTTAGGTTTACAATTTTAATTTACTGTTAATTTACTGCAAAGAAGAATATTCTTGATTTAACATATTATATTTTTCACTTATTTTGGTTTTATCTTGAGCTTCCAATTCATAGAAGCCTAAACGAAACATTGTCTCATAAACATCTCTTTGCATTTGAATAATAGCTAAAAAATTATCTTTATATTTATTATATAATAATTCATTACTAGCTTCTTCTAAAGCATACACATAATTCTTTTCCATTTCCTTTAAACAAGTAAGTAAAGACATAATAATATCTTTATCATTTAAAGCCATACCTGTTGGTAAATTAGGTTTTGGATTACTAATTTTATTATTCATGTGATTCCTCCTTTAGAATATTTAAAACATTGTTTAAATTTTCATTAAATAAACTAATAGCCTCTTCTAATCTTTTTTTTATATCTAAACTAGATACCATATTTAAATAACTATTAGTCTTCTTTAAAGCACCATAATTCCAATTAAACATATCACATAAATAATCTACATCTTTACCTGTTAAAATATCAGGTACTGTTTCATAATTCTGTTCCATTTAATCACCTCAAATTTATTATGGCAAAAAAAAGAAAATATATAACTAATAATTTATATCTAAAATATTAGTTATTTTTATTTTCTTTTTATCTGTAAACATAATAGTACCATCTAACGTATCTATCTTACATAAATTACCTATATAAGTATCATACCTACCACCACTTTTTTTGTTATCTTTAATAAAATATGTAACTACTATATATGGTTGTTCTTTTATTCTTTGATCTAATTCTTGTAACTTACTATCAAGTTCAATTATTTCATCTTCACCTAATTCTATTTTTTTATCTGTTAATCTACCCTTTTCCCAAATAGCATCATCATATCCAGTTAAAGCAGCAAATGAAGAAAATTGAGCAGCACGTGCTAACATACTCATCTTAGGATGTTTTGATGTAAATGGATATTCTAAATTGATAATATCTTCATATTTATTCACTGGCGATGACCTCCTATCTGTTTATTACGGTCCCTAGCTGTTGCTCCTTCTTCTAAAGATGTACCTTTTAGAATTGCATTTTTACCATACTTTCTTTTTATATCAATTAAAACATGTTGTATTTTATTTTCCTTTTCTAAATCTGCTATTTCATTTTTTAAATTTACATCTTCCTCTTCTAAATCAGTAAATAAATCAAATTGTTCATAAACTTTCTGATTAGAACTTTCTTTTTCATCTTTTAAATTATTTACTGCTACTGTAATTTTTCTAACTAATAAGTTTTGGTTAATAATTTTATCGTATAATTTAACAAATTCATTAACAATAACTTTGGAAGAAGAAGTTTTATATTTTAAATTAGCTGTACCATGAGCAGGCTTAGGAACTTTACGTCCATAAAAATCACTAGTAATTTCGCCTAAATATTTAATATTTTTATTATTTAAATTTGTAACATCATAATTAACTGTCAATATTATTTGATCAGTAACTAAGTGTTTTTCTACTAAATCTAAACAAATTGAATCAGCCATTTCTCTTAATACAATTTTAGCTTTAATATAATCATAAGGTGTATGTAATACTTGTCCTGTTGATAATGAAGAATTAGTTGGTCTATATTTTTTTATATAATCAATTGTACATGGTTCATAACCCCAAGCATGATCAATTATCACCTCAGCATTAATACCAAATAACTTATATAAGAAATCTTCATTTTTAATTGAAGTTCTTGCTATATCACCCATTGTTAAAATATCATATTTAGCTAGACGTTTAGCTATACCAGGACCTATACGCCAAAACTTTGTAATTGGTTTTAAACTCCATAATTGTTCTCTATATAATCTTTCATCTAAATAAGCTATACGAGCACCATTCTTATCAGGTTTAGCATGTTTAGCTACAATATCCATAGCTATTTTAGCTAAATATAAATTTGTTCCAATACCTGCCGTTGCAGTTATACCCGTTTCTTTATACACATCATTTATTATTTTAGTAACTAATTGTATAGGTGTCATTTTATATGTTTTTAAATAAGATGTTATATCACAGAAAACTTCATCAATTGAATAAACAACAATATCTTCTTTAGCAATATATTTTAAATATATATTATAAATTCTTGTACTATAATCTATATAAAATGCCATACGCGGTGGAGCAGCTATGAAATCTAATTCCAAACTTTGATCATTTTGAAGTTTTATAGCATCAAAAGATTTATCCTTAAATTTATGATAATGATTATTCTTTAAACGCTCTTGATTAACTTTTTTTACAGTTTGAATTACTTCATATAAACGTGATCTACCTGATAATCCATATTCTTTTAATGATGGTGTAACAGCTAAACAAACTGTTTTTTCAGTTCTTGTTAAATCAGCAACAACTAAATTAGTTGTTAAAGGATTGAGTCCTCTTTCAACACATTCTACTGAGGCATAAAAACTTTTTAAATCTATACACATATAAACTTTATCCATCTTTATCACCTCAAATTTATTATATCATAAAAAGAAAAAAAACGAACCTTAGTTCGTTATAAAGAGATATATTCTTTTGAATAACAAGCTTCAACAAAAGCCATAATTAATTTATCTTGATCTAAATCATAATCATACATCTTTTCTGGATGCCACTGAACTCCTACTACAAACTTTTTATTGGGTAATTCAATACTTTCAATAATACCATCTTCTGAATAAGACGATATAATAAAATTATTTACTTTATCAATATGATAATTATGACAACTATTAACCTCTACTTCTTTTTTACCTATAATATCATATAATTTTGTATTCTTTTCAATAGTAATTTTATGAACATATTTAGTATTTCTCATACAATGATTTATACCTGTTTCATTTTTAGAAATACACTTAGTATAATTATTATCAATAATAGCTAAAGCTTGCATACCCATACAAGTACCTAAAATAGGCATATCTTTTTTTAAAGCCTCTTCAATTACATAATAAATATAATTATAAATACGTCCACCACCAGGTATAATTAAACCATCACACATATTTAATAACTTTAAATACATATTTTTTTCCATAATTGTTAATTCAGGTATTTCCTCGTCTTTTAAATCTAAATAGTCTATATCTTTTAAAGGAGTAATTAACAAAGGAATACAGCCATGAGATACTATTGCTTTACGATATGCATCAATTATAGCTGTAACTGTATAACCATTATCATTAATAGCAGGTGTTGCTAATATTCCTATTACTTTTCTATCATGCATACTACCACCATTTAAATTATATCAAAATTACTAGCGTTTTGAAAGTTCTACTACTTTGCGCCATAAAAGTGGTCCTACAATACCATTAATATCAAAACCATAATCTTGTTGCAATTTCATTACTGATTTTTCTGTTAATTCATCAAAATTACCATTAACTCGAACACCAGGTATTGATTTATCATAGCGACATATAGCTAATAAATACTTTTGAAATCTTTTAACATCTACCCCACTCATACCGCGAGTTAAAAAATAATCAGGATACAAATCATCAATAAAATTTTGATACTCTTTAGGAAAAGATTTTAGAATATTACGATAAGCATTTTTTAAAACAGTCCAATCACTATAAGTGAAAATACCGGTTACTGGTAATTTATATTTTTGCTGAAAAGCTTTAACCATTGATTCAGTGTTATTAGTATAAATAGAATTAGTAGGAAGTCTTGGTATATCCGGATCTAAAAAAGCTAAAGCATCTAAAAAATAATGAATGTACTCAACTTCTATTCCGGTATCTCCATACTTTAATTCATCTGCGTAGCGAAATGAAATATCTTTTTCTTTTAAACCTTCGGAATACAAATCTGCTAATTTTAAAACACTATTATAAACATATTTAATTTTATACCATGTAGCCTTATCAACTATTCCTGTTATAGGCAAATCAAATATTTCTTGAAATTTTTTTACAGCATTTTCCGTTTCTTCATCATATATACCCAGTGTTGATGTTATATTAGGAATAGCAGGATAATTTTTTCTAATTCTTTTTAAATCTCTTTGAATAGCAAGTACAGGATTACCTGCATAACCTAAACCAACATTATCACCTGGAAATCCTTCTTTGGTATCACCAACTGGTGCATCATATTTTATTTTAATGTCATTACCATAATAATATTTTAAAATATCTAACGGACTTTTACCTTGGTTAGCTAAAGTTACTGTTCCCCATTGAGATAAACCATCGCAAGTTGTAACTCTACCATCACAATAACTAGTAAAATATGGCTGAACTTGATCACCTTTAACTACATAGTTATTAAATATTTCACCAACTATATTACTAATATTTTCATAAGTTGAACCATTTTCTGTATAGGTTTGATCATATGCTGGAAGTGAGGTTATATCAAAGTTATATCCTTTTGAACGATACCACTCGTTATAAATACGATTCATAGCAAAAGATATAATTGTATAAATATTAGCAATCAAAGCATTGCGTGGCCATGTTGGATATATTTCCGATGATGCTACATTAGCTATATAATCAGTAAATGGAACAGTTATATCCCTAGCATATTTATCCGGCGCACCTAAATGTATAGTAATATTATTAGGAACAACTGGATATCTAATTGCCATATGAATTACCATCCGTTCTTAAAATAGGTACAACATTTATATTTTGATTAACTGAAACATTTGCATACATCGTTATTTTAAATTTTAAATCCTGCATATCATATATTGCCTCAATATTATAATCTTGTGAAGGTGGTTTTACTAAATCATTTGTTGATATTTCTGGTGTTGGTAAATTAATATTTTCAATTAAACCAGAATTATCTGTTTTTCCATCAAAAAAAACGACGCGTTTATTATCCATTATTTTATAGACAATAACTTCCATACCTTCAACTGGTAAAGCTTTATTAGCAGCATATGCTCTAATATTTAAAATACCACTTGTGGTATTTTCTTTAACAAATTTTTTATACATTTCACTTTGTTGAAATGTTATATCATTATAATTAATTGTATCCATAATCCTCCTTAAATAATTAATTTTTGACCAATACTTAGTAAGTTACTTTTTAAATTATTTTTTCTTTTTATTTCGCTTACACTAGTATTATATTTTCTTGCTATTGAATATAAGTTGTCTCCTTTTTTTACTATATAAATTGTTTCACTGCTAGAAGCAGGTGGCACGTAATCAACACCATAGCATTCCTCAATCTCATCATCTAAATTACTTTTAGGCACTCTTATTCTAATTATTTGACCTATAGCTAAATTATTAGAAGTAAGTCCATTATCTTTTATTAATGTATCAACATCAACATTATTAGCACGAGCAATACTATATAAACTATCTCCCTTTTTTACTATATAATTAATATAATTAGGAATAATCATATCTTCTTCTTTAGTATACATTTCAGGTATTCTAATTATTTGACCTGGTTTTAAATTTGTATCTTTAAAATAATTTAAATCCATTATTTTTTGAACTGTTGTCCCAAATTTACGTGCTATGCCGTATAGAGTATCACCACTTTTTACTGTATACATAAACATATTGTTAGGATTAGTTCCACTTTTATTTGGTATTTTAAGTACTTGACCTATGGCTAAGTTACTACCTTTAATACCATTTAATTCAGCAAGTTCCGTTACTGATACACCAAATTGGTTAGATATACCATATAAAGTATCACCTGGTTTAACCGTATATGTTTGATTCATTTTTCACCTCTATTAAAGTATATGAAAAGAACTTCAAATTATTTTGAAGTTCTTTTATTTTCTTCCATATTTCCTCCTTATTTTAAGTAGATTTATATACATGCTCTACATAGTAATTATATAATAAACTATACCCCCATCAAGGAACATTTGTTCGTTTTGTTATATTTAAGAAAAGTTACATTTAGTAACTTTATTTTATCCTAACATCAGCATAAATAGCATCATGATCAGATGCACCTTTTGCGTCTATTACCCCAGATGAGATAACCTCCCAACTAGGTGGAACAAATATATGATCAACACTAGTTTCATCACCATTTTTACCATGCCATGTTTTTCTATCAATATCAACATGTTTTAAATCATCTTTAACATCATTTATAAATGAGTCAAATTTTTCATCCCCAAGTTCAAGGTTAAAATCGCCAGTCAATATTATTTCATAATCATTATGATATTTACTAATTATTTTTTTTAAGCAGGCAAGTTGTCTAACTTGAACTGAAGGTATCTGATAATCTAAATGAGTATTAATAATACAAATTTTTTTACCATCATTTGTATCAAAAAATGCAAGTGTTGCAACTCGTGGCATCAAAGATAATTTTGTTATTTGCGTTTTTAAATCTGGGATATTCTTTGCAACCCATGGCAACCATATTGTTTTATTCTTAATTATTGAAAGTTTAGTTATAATTTGATTATTTTCATTATAGGGTAAATATTTTAATACTTTACCATATCTATAATTACCATAAAATTTATAATTTTTTAAACGTAATGCTAAAGCATTAACAAAGTTGATGGTTAATTCTTGTGTTCCAAGTATATCAAATTTTTCAACCATTGAAGCAACAATATCGGCATTATTAATACCATCTTTTCGCATACCACCATGACTATTTACTTTACTATCTTGTGTATTAAATGATCCAATACGCATATTACCCATTAATTTCACCTTCTATTTTAATGCTCTACCTATATTATTTTCCGCTGTTTTTAAATCCACACTACGAGCATCATCATTAATATAGTGTTTTAGTCTTTTCATATCAAAACTAAATAAACTGTTTTTTTGTTGATAAAGATTAAATATTTCATTTTGCTGCCAATTCGGATATTTAGAATCTAAAATAGCAATTAATGAGCTAATAACAACTTTCTTTTTACTATAAGGAAAATTTACCCACAACATAGCATTTTCAACTCTAAATAAAGTATGTAAAATATAAAGACTTTCAAATTGTTTTTGATATTGATCATAAAGATTTCTTTCTTCTAAATGCATTTTTAATATATCTAGGCATTTAATAATATCCAAAATTTGAGGAATCTTATTAATAAAATCACTTAAAGTTGTATTCATATGAGCACGATAATTATAGACTGGTTCATCTAAATGGAATATTTTATCACTACTAGCTACTATCACTGGCATAATTGCTAAATCTTCCCACTTAGTTTGTTCAGAAAATCTTAAATCACCTATTAAATCACGTGATATTAGCTTATTACCTACACCAGGTGTTTCAGTTATAATATGATCTTTTTTTATTGTTGGATAAATTAAAATATTTTCATTTATATCACTAAAACTACATTTATCCTGCAATTTAATTGGACCCAAAATGGTTTGATAGTTACCTCTAACTAATGAAACTCGATAATCTTTAGCAATACTATACATTTTTTCTAAAATATTTAGTTTTAAGTAATCATCAGCATCAACAAATTTAATAAATTCACCTGTTGCATTATCTATACCAACATTTCTAGCTGAACCAGCACCACCATTTTCTTTAGTTAAAACTTTTAATTTACCACGATATTTCAAAGATAAATTATCAAGAATCATTAAACTATTATCAATTGAACCATCGTCAACAGCAATAATTTCTATATCTTTTAATGTTTGATTAGCTATACTAGAAATACATTGTTCCAAATACTTTTCAGCATTATAAACTGGAACGATTACACTAACTTTAGACATATTTCCACCCTAAAACAATTATAACAATAAAATTTAAAAATGTCTATTTAAGATCTTTATTTGCTGGTCCACTAAAACACTTACCATTAGCATAAAATCTTGAACCATGACAAGGACAATCATAAGTATTTTCTTTTTCATTGTAAACTAGCTTACACCCTAGATGA
The DNA here is from genome assembly GCA_017527675.1 of Bacilli bacterium. GTDB lineage: Bacteria > Bacillota_I > Bacilli_A > RF39 > UBA660 > RGIG6635. Next base: position 12,532 of record JAFXPU010000008.1, on the reverse strand, counting down.
GGGCAAATATATTTTGATTTATTTTGAATAAAATAGCTTTTAAAAAAGGCACTAATATTTTTTCCAATATTAGAAAAATAAAATGGTAGATGTTTTATATTTCTTCTTTTAGGATTAAATAATGCTTCATATTTATTATCATATCCTAAAACCATATCAGACAATATTTCACCTGCTAAAAAACCATTAGTAAGTCCCCATGTATTATATCCTGTTCCTAAATAAATACCTTTTTTTATTTTACCAATATATGGAAGGCCATCAGAAGTAATAATATCAATATTACTCCATAAATATGATGGTATTAAATCTAAGTCATGAATTTTTTTTATTAATTCATTAAATTGTTCACGATCACATAAATGCTTATTTAATGAATGGGAATTACATAAATATATTAAATAATCTTGATAATTTCGAATAGAAATAAATTTATTGCTATAGCTTATTAATGATATATTATCTATTTTCATTTTTGAAGCAGATAAATATGATTTTTCTAAGCTAACTTTTAGAGGAAAAAAAAGTGGTACTAAAAAATATGGATAATGTGATGCTATAATAATTTTTTTTGTTTTAATTATATATTTATCTGTATAGCATATATAGCTATTATCTATTCTTTTTATTTTTTTAATCCTAGTATTTTCATAAATAGATTTTGTATTACTTTTAATTAATCCACGAATAAATCTATAGGGATTAATTAAATAAGTATCTTCAACTTCAATCATATACTTACTTTTAACAATATTATGATGAGGGTAAGTAACTTTTATATTATTATTTTTTAAAAATAATTCTAAATTTTTAATTTTAGGTATTTCATTTTCATTATTAGTATATAAATAAGCAGACGTTTTTTGAAGATTACAATCTATTTTATTATTATTAATAATATTTACTATTTTATTAATTGCCTCTATTTGTGATTTTAAGTAATATGATGCTATTTTATCATTATAAAAATTTCTTATTTTATCTAATAAATCATTTTGTAAATAACATAACTTACCAGTTGATTTTGCTGTTATTCCTAAGCCTATTTTATTTTGTTCCACTAAAGCTATTTTTAAATTACTATCTTTTAAATGATATAAACTACTAATACCTGTTATACCGCCGCCAATAATTAAAACATCCAAATCCAGGTTTTGTTCTAAAGAAGGATAATCAGGAATTATTTCATCTTGCCAAATACTTATATTTTTCATTTAATCACCCATATTATTATGTATATTATTTATTATTAAATACAAAAAAGGACTTTTATAAGTCCTTAACCCATAACTTGTCCACCATTAACATGAAATACTTGACCAGTTACATAACTAGAATCATTAGATGCCAAATAAACAAAAGTTGGAGCAAGTTCATATGGCATAGCGCCACGTGCCATAGCTGCATCAGCTCCTAAAGATGGTATTTTTTCTGCTTCCCAACAGGCTGGTTGTAAAGGTGTCCAAAAAAAGCCAGGTGCTATAGCATTAACACGAATATTTTTTAAAGCTAAGTTGCGTGCTAAAGCCCTGGTAAAGCCTACAATAGCACTTTTGGTTGTAACATAATCAATTAATTGTGGATCACCATAAAATGCTGTTACAGATGATAAATTTATGATAGATGAACCACTATTTAAATATGGCAATACTTCTTTTGTCAAATAAAACATTCCATATATATTTACCTTCATAGTCCAATCAAATTGTTCATCAGAAATGTTTTCTAAAATATCTTGTTGATACTGAACACCAGCATTATTAATTAAAATATCTATTTTTCCAAATCTGTTTATGGTTGAATCTACAATATACTTACAAAAATTATGATCTGTAATATCACCCTTTAAAAGTAAACATTCTCCACCCATATTTTCAATATAATCTTTAGTATAATAAGCATCTTTTTCTTCATTTAAATATGGTATAACAACCTTTGCACCTTCTTTAATAAAAGCTATAGCACAGGCACGACCAAGTCCACTATCACCTCCGGTAATGATAGCTACTTTATCTTTTAATTTATTACTACCTAAATAATTAGGATTATCAAATATAGGTAAAGGTTGCATTAAATACTCCATTCCCGGTTGAACGTTTTGTTCTTGTTCCGGTGCAAGAATATTATATACTATACTTTTTATTCCCTTATTACCTTCATAGTTATAAAATGTATTTCCAAACATATAATCATATTCCATATAATTACCCCCCTTATGATAATATATGGTTTTAAATTAGAATAGGTTAAAAAAACTATCAAAGATAGTTATTTTTTCATTAAAGCATATTTTCTTATTTTATTTTCTTTTTTTAATACTTCACCTATTTGCTCTTTATGAATGGCTAGTAATCCTTCTTCCTCAGGATTATCTGAATAATCAAGGGTTTTTACTAAATGATTTCTAACTTTATCTAAATCAGACTGTCTATGCATGGATGCTAAATCATCATCATCAATTATGCAATAATGGTCTATTTCTGGATGTCTCATAAGATATAATCTTATTTCATCTTCTTTCCACATTTCTAAGTAACCAGATTTATCATTTTGAGTATATTTTTTAACATCAGGTGTTCTACCTATTACTTCAATATTATATTTGTTAAATAAACTAAATAAATACTTTACCCATTCAGCTCCTTCTTCTATTTCCATAGTATTTTCATCAATTGCTATCTTTGCTGATGCTTCTATAACTATTTTAGCATTAAATTCATGACATACATCAGCTAGAATTTTTATTCTTCTTTCAATATCTTCTTCACTTTTATAATGAATAGTATCTAAAACACCATCAAAATCTAAAAATATAACGTTCATTAAAACCACCTATTTTTCAATATATCCTACTACTTTATCAGTATATTGTGAATCACTAATAGCTTTATATCTTTTTCCTTTATAATCATCCATAAAGCCATTATAAGCTTTATATATTTCTCCAGTTTCAGTATCATATACTCTTTCATATCCTAAGGTAGCATCTGATCTTTTTTGACTTTGAATATCATATGATTTTTGTCTATTACTCCAAGCATCATTATATGATTGATATGCTTGATTTAATTGATTAGATAAATTTAAAGCATTATTAGTCTGTTGATTAATTCCATCTACTGTGGTTTGAGAATATTTCGCAGAGAATTTAAGTGAGTTTAATGATTCAAGTAAAATATCTTCATAATTAATTAAATTATCTTTAGCTGTTGTAATACCAGACACATTATAGGCCATATAATAACTAAATTGATCCATACCATAACCTAGTGTACCAAAATCAACAACACAAGCATTAAATAAACCCTCAGATTCCCCATCATTTACTGAACTACCATTATTAAATGTTGCTCTTAAAACTTTATCATCAACAGCTTGATTATGTAAAATTGAATTACCTTCATAAGATTCAATAACCGTAAAATTATTTATATTTGGAAATTCAAATCCTCTATAATCAGTCTGACCTTTGGTATGAAGCTCATCAACTTTAGCTGCAAAGGTATTATTCATTTTAAATATTTGTTCAGTAGTTGCAGGACCACCAATATAAATTCCTGGGAAGTAACCAGTTGATAACATATATAAACTTTCAGCATCAGCTGATTTATAGAATGGTTGCTCTTTTAAAATGTAGAATATTTGATTACGATCATCATTAGGATCATATACTCTAATTCCATATAACATACCAGTTCCACCCTTAGAAACTTTCCAGCCACTTGGAATATTCATTGTAAATTCACCACCATCATATTGTACTAGTTTTATACTAGCTGCTTCTGATGGTGTTATTTTTACTTTATCATCTTTCTTATTATCCTTTTTATTATCATCTTTATTATCTTTATTATTATTCTTTTTATCACCTACATAACTATATTTAATGCTATGATCTGATTCTAAAATTATTTCATCATTCTTTTCGACTAAGAAAAATGGTTCATCTAAGAATAATAAAGAATCTTCACCAATAGTTAAATCAAAGAATTCATCTTCGTCACCTTCATAATAAAAACCTTTTTTAGTTAAAACTAAAATATCATCTTCTTTAGATGTTTTATATCTACCTATTTTTAAAGTATATTTACCTACCTTAATAGTTTCAACTTTTACTTCTTCTTTAACTTCTTTTTTCTTACCACATCCTGTTATTAATAATAATGCTACAAGTACAATGCTTAATATAACTCTCTTTTTCATCTTATCACCCTTTCTAAATAATTAAATCATTATAATAACCTATTAGCACAAATACTATTGCTGATATATTCATAATTATAATTAAAGCAATATGTTTTTTACGTTCTAAAACTAAATTAGCTATAAATTCTCTAATTAAAGCATTTGTATAAAAATACCATTTAGTAGTACTTCCCATACCTTCACAATCAATACCACATTTAGCAGCTATAACTCCACACCTAAATACATGATAATTAGTAGTTACAAAACTTATTTTGGCATCTTTATTATCACTTATAATAATACTATTAGAATATTTCATATTTTCTAAAGTATTAGTGGATTTATTTTCAATCACAATATTACTTTCTTTAATTTTATTTTGAACTAAATAATTCTTCATAGCTTCAGCTTCAGATATTTTTTCATCAGTTCCTTGACCACCAGATGGAATAAAAATAATATTTTTACCAGTTAATTCTTTTTGATGTTTAGCAAATTCTATACCCTTATCTACTCTAGATTTTAAAAGTGGTGGTAAAGAACCATCTTTATTAATTCTACAACCTAAAATAATTACATAATCTTTATCAAATGTAGGTATATGACGCGAAGCCATAATATTGCAATATAAAGTAGCAATTATAATTGTATATAAATATGATAAAGTAACATTAATCATTACATCTGCTAATTTTTTAATAATTAATGCCTGATCTTTAACAAATATATTCTTAGTAACTAAATAAACTAATTGAGTACCAAATAAACCCATTAAGGCTATAGTTCCTAAAAAAATACCAAGTAATTTTTGATAATTATAACCCTCTTTTTTTATCAAAACAACATTAGTAATAATACTATATATAGCAAAAATAATAATACAAGGCAAAGTTAACATAGCAAAGTAAGAAAAAGAATTTAATGTATTATTATAGATATCTTTTATATTTAATAAATTCCAATTAACTATTAAAAGATTTATTTGTCTTAAAATATTAATATTAATAAATAGTAGTAATCCAATATTCATAACTATACCATAGGAATATCGGTTTTTTATAAATTGTTTTTTAATATACAAACTACATCCATATGAAATACGTATTAAAAATAATATTATAATTATTTGAATAAATTTTGCTACATTAACATTATCATTTAAATTCGTATTTGCAATTATTAATATACCAACTATTATAAATAGTAATGTGGCAGCAAGATATATTATTCTATCCCTCTTCATTAGCATTCTCTTTTCTACTACTATAATAATTATATCATAATAAAAAAACTCATAGAGTTTTTTTTATTTATTTTTTTCTAAATATTCTTCAAATGTTAAATTATTATCCATTATTTCTTTAGCTATTTTAGTATCATTAATGTATCTAAAATGCCATGGTTCATAGTCATATCCTGTAATATCTTTTTTACCTTCTGGATATCTTAAGATAAATCCATAATCAGCTAATTTAGCATGAACTTTTGCAAATATTTCTTTATTAGCTATCATCTCTTCATTATCAGCAACTATTTCACCATCAATTTTTAAACACACATCGATAGCTAAACCTGTATGGTGTTCAGAGTATCCTGGAACAGCTACATAAGTTTTAACATATTCTTCACCTTTTTCAACTGTCCATCTATCCCATAAATCTTGTTGTTCAGCTACTGAACGATATATACTATCAAGTTCAATATCAATACCTTCTGCTAATAAATCTTTTTGTAATTTATAAAATTGCTCTAAAGCCTTTTTTTCAACTTGGACATCATCACCCCAAGCATCTTTAGCAGTTTCAAGTTCTACAAGTTCTTCCCAATTATTTGGTAATTTATTTTTCTTATTAACCAGAACCATATAATCAATTGTTGCTTTTTTCGGTTTTTCTTCTTTTTTATCTTTCTTTTTTGAACCGCAACCAGCTATTGTTAAAACAAGAGCAAAAACTAAAACACTATATATTACTTTTTTCATTATATCTACCTCCATTTTTAATATAACATATTATTGATAAAAAAAATAGTCAGAGACTATTTTTTTATGGCTAATTTTTTCAAATAAATTGTTAATGATATTCCAATAATACAAATTACTAATAATGCAATGCATAAATTAATATCATCAACTGTTTTTGGTATTACATTGCTATCAGGTAAAACATCTTTATCCTTTTTTTTCATCTAGTTTTACTTCTTCTTGTTTTTCTTCTTCTTTATTTATTACCTTAAATTTGGCTAATGCATTACCACCATCGCTGAAAACTACTTTAATATTATGTTCACGTTTTTAAGTATTCAGCTTTTTAGACAATTGTTGTATTAGTATTTGATGAAGTATAATTACTTACATCGACTAATTCATCATCTATATATACTTTATTATTGAATAAACTGTAATATGTATTTATAACAAATTCTAAATCTTTATTATCATTTTTATTATATTCTTCATTATTTCCTTTATTATTTATAACATATCATATTTTACAATTGTTATGCATTTTTTTACATATAAAAAATGTAAACATTTACACATAAAAGATTGCCCCTTAGCAATCTTTTAATAATAATTTTATTTTCTTTTATAAATAACATCCTCATCAAGTGAATCTTTAATAATTAATTTATCTTCTTCAATTTTAAATGTTGTTTCAAATGGAACTGTTGCATTCTCATAAAAAATTGATAATTTATCACCTTCAATTTCATATGTGCATTCCATTTTAGAATCAGAATAAGCATAAGTACAAGTTTTATCCTCATTGAAAGTGTAAACAAAACCGCTACAATCCCATGAACCAATAATAGGATCTACCTTTTTTACTGCATTTTGACTTTCACTCTTTTTACCACATCCTACTAAACCAATAGTAAATATAGCAACAAATAAAAACATTAATGTTTTTTTCATTTTGTCACCTCCTTAGCATTTATCATTTATGTAATTATATCATATTCCTATAACTCTATCAAAAAAATGACTTAACTAAGTCATTTTTATAATTATTCTAAATTTACTTTTATTTCTTTTTCTTTATATTCATTTCTACTAGCATATTTTATTTTTAGTGTTATAGTATCACCTTTTTCTTTTTTGCCTAATACTTTTTTAAATGTATCAACTGAAGTAACTTCTACACCATCTATTTCTGTTATAATGTTACCTATTTCTAATTCTGATTTTGAAGCATTACTACCATCAGTTATAGCTGCTACATAAAAACCTTCTGGTAATCTATAATAAATCATGTTACCTGAGTTGGTCATATATCCTTCTATACCAAGATATACTTCACTATCATCTTCTTCACCATTAATTAATTTTTCAATTATATTCTCAACATCAGATATTGGAATGGCAAAACCCATACCTTCTATACTTGCACTGGAACTTGTTGATTTTTGAGAATATTTAACAGAATTAATTCCAACAACTTCTCCTTTACTATTAATTAAAGCTCCACCACTGTTACCACCATTAATAGCAGCATCTATTTGAATCATATCTAATATATATTCATCAGTTTCTACTTCTCTATTTAAGGCACTAACAACACCTGTAGTAACAGATTGACCATATCCTAAAGCATTACCAATAGCTATAATACCATTACCAACTTTTAAATCATTACTATTACCTAAAGTAGCTATTTTTATTTTCTTTAAGGTATCAGCACTTATATCCTCTTTTAAAACAGATACTATGGCAATATCTTTTCTTTCAGATGTCCCTTTAATCTTAGCATCATAACTATTATCATCAATAAATTTAACAGATAATTCAGTTGAATTTTCTACAACATGATAATTAGTCAAAATATATATTTCATTTTCATCTTCGGCAACAATTACTCCAGAACCAGCCCCAGTTGCTGTATAACCTCCATAATATAATGGACCATACATACCAGATGTTATAACTGTTTTACTTGTTATAGCAACAATAGATGGCATAACTTTATCGACTACCTCAGATACATCTGTAATATATACACCATCAGATTTTACTGTAGCTGCTTCAGTATGTTTTAATTCTATTTTTTTTGTTTCCTCTATTACTTCCTTATTTGATTTATTTTTAAAATCAATACGATTAGTACATAACAACCAAATAAATACACCAATTAATGATACAAATAATACTATAAAAATTGTAATAACATATCCTTTTTTAGATTTTTTATTTGGATAATCAATAACTTCATTTTTAATCTCTTCTTTTATTTCAACTTTCTCTTCATCTTCATTTTTTGACACAATACCATCTCCTAATATTAATGTAACCAATAAATATTAAATAAATATTAAATTTCAAAAAAACAAAAAAAACCTAATGGTTTTAAAAACAAATTGGTGGAGTCGAGGGGAATTGCACCCCTGTCCAAAATCATCGACACCTAAACATCTACAAGTTTAGTTGATTATTAAATGTCCTATAAATTGATAGTAATCAACAACCCAATTTATAGTAAGTCTAAAATTTCATTATTATTCTAGACAAAATAATAATATATCCTACTTTAATGAACCCTATATAATCTTCGTAGGAAAAAAATTATATAAAGTGCTTCCTATATATCTATTAAGCGAAAGCTAATTGATTTCTGTTTCCAGTTATTTTTTGTTTGGATTTGAGGCATACCTTACCACTTGCCATTTAGGATCTGGTAATTCTGTCGAAACTAGACGACCCCGTACTAAAAATTATAGCACAATATTTATAAAAAATCTATCTTTATTGTTTTCATAATTATATCATTATAAGAAAAACTTTTAACATCTTTATTTTTATCTTCTACTAAAAAAACATTATTATAAACTTTAATAATTTTAACATTATAATTTTCATATTTATTCCTTCCTAAATTACATTTAATTAAAATGTTTGACCCAATATGTTTTTCAATATTGTCTTTTACGATACTAAGATTCATCTTGGATACCCCATATACATTGTACCTTTAGTAATTATTCCACCAAAACCTTTTTCTTGATACTTAGTATTATTTATTATTTCTTTTAAATCTATATCACTATTAGCATCAGCCATACTCATTCTAGTGGCTACAATAGCAGGATCTAAAGCATGTATATTAATTCTTTTAGGAGATGAGGCGAAGTTAGCACCTGCTTTAATTAATTCTTCATAATCAGATTGACAAGCGCCAGCTATAATAATTAATTTATTATGACTATTTTCATATTTACGGGCTTCTTTTACAGCCTCAACAAAATTAAGACTATTTTTATAATTATTAATATTATTCTCATTACCCTTTTTCTTATAATAAGCATCATGACCTGTTATTACTAAAATATTAGGATTATATTTTTCTAATAATTCATAGACATGATCTTTTAATTCTTTTTCATTATAATTAAAACCAATAGCAGCTATATTCATCTTTTCATAATAATCTAAGCAACGGTTTAAATATTCTTTATCAGCATCAATATGTAATATTTTACCAGGTAAATAAAAGTATTCGTCTCGCTCTTCTTTAGGTTGATTATATGCTCTTTTTAAAAAATTATTTTCATCTTCAATATCCTTATCATCAGTATATATTTCTAAATCACTTATTGGAGCATCAGCATACAATCTAACATTAACACCTTTTAAGTAATAAACATCATCTTCTATATCAATTATTTTAAATATGATATCATTATGATATTTTTTTCTTGTAACCATATCACCTATTTTCATAATATCACCAATAAATTATATGTTTATTAATAACAAAAAAGACCTAATTTAATATAATAAATTAGGTGATTTTATGAAAAATTGGTGGTGTCGTCGTGGCTGTTTATATTTCTTTTTATTAGCTTTTGCAATTCTAACTTTCTATCAGTTAATATTTACTTTTATTTTTTTAACTCGTTTAAATGTCTTTTTAATATTTTTATTTATTTTATTATTCTTTACTTTTGCTTTTTTTATTTTTTGGTAATTTCATTAATAAATTTTAATGTGGTATTTAAGTACTCTATTTCGTCTGAAACCATTATGGTGTTATCATATTCATTATTTTTAAATTCTATTTTACTGGGTATTAATAGCATAACAAGCAATAGACCTTGTTCGTAACCAGTTAACTTAAATTCCTTATTATAATTTAAATAAACATCATACCAATCAGTTATGTTATATGTTTCTTTGTAAAACTTGTATAAATCATAAATAGGTAAATTATCTTTTGCATCTTCAAAACTAATTAAATGATGATTAATTAAATGATTTAATTTTAAATTATTATGATTCATGGTGTAGCGCATACTAGTTAAACTTTCATATTTCTTATACCAATCATTAATATCTTTATAACATTTATCTAATGATTTATATATTAGTGATATATTACGAGCTAAATAATATTCAGCTGGATTCATTATTTCTCTTGCTTCTATTGAAGTCATTAAAACATCATAATATACTTTTAAAAAATTAATATTACCTAAAATATCTTCATATATTTCTTTTATATCATTTTTAGTTATATTTTTATAATAACAAGTCTTTTTATGCAATAAAGATACTAGATAAATAATATCTAGTATTTTTTCTTCGATTGGTGTATCTATATTTTCTTCATATTCATAAATAATATAATCATCTAAATATATTATTTTAGGTAATTGATTATAATCACGATTAATAAGATATTCATATATATTTTTATTACTCTTTTTAATAACATATTTATTATCCTTAGTTTCAACAATAAAAATATGCCCCTTTTTTATATATTTAAGGGGTTTTATATCTAAGTCATTTAATAAACTATTTATTTCTCGCATTTGGAATAATTAATTTATCACCTATATTAATATTATTTAAAACATTATATTCAGCTAGTAATTCTTTTTCTATTTCGTATTTTTCACAGATAGTATCTATTGTATCATTTTCACGCACTATATAAACACGATATGTCATATAATTATTTTCATTATAGGTGCTTTCTTCAAACGTTTCACTAACACTCTCTTCTCTTTCAACAAGAGGTTTTGATTCAATATTATCTACTTTTATTTCTATATTAATTATTAATTTCTTTTCTTCTAATATTTCATAATAAAAATCCTCTATATCAATAGTTGCATTATCTAAAACTAATTCATCATCTAAGTAATTTTCGTAAGGTATATCTATACTAAATGGTTTATTCTCTTCATAATCATTATACTCACCATATAATTTAAATGTTCCATAAACCTTATCTTTATCAATCTTTAAATCTTTATCTAAGGCTATACTTACTATTTCATTAATATTAGTTTTAAATAATATTTCTTTTTTAAATGGTATTATCTTTTTCATATATCTCTCCTATCACTTAAATATATGCAAAAAAAATAGGTCTTATGACCTATTAAATCCATTTACTACATGTCCAATAACACTTTGGTTCTTTTTTTTGAATGTTTTTAAATATGAAATACATTTAATTTTTTCAGGTATTGATCTTTCAGCAATAACATGGCTAACAACACCTAGTGTATTAGTTAATTTACTATTAGTAGTTAAAATAGTTGATGTTCTTTCTAAAAATGTTTTATCTTTAAATACTAATGGAAAATCATTAGCTATATAATTAATAACATACAAATTGCTTAAAGTGCCTATTCCTTGATCACCAAAGAAATATTTTTCTAAATATTCATCATCATTAGCAAATAAAGTATCAACAAGGAATTCATATACATTTTCCTCAAGTTCAATTATTTCATCAATCGTATCAGAAAATATTTCACCATTTTGATCAAAGTCATAGAATTTTGGTACTTCATTTATAAAGAAACTATAATCTGTAAATTTAGCTGCATTAGAATAACCAATGATATCATTAATAACTTCATTTACTTCTTTAGTTCTAAATTTATCGGCAAAACGAAGGTTTGGGTTATTTATAAATTTAACAAAATTATGTGGTACAGATACTGGTAACTTATTTTCATTTTTCTTTAAAAAAGCACGTATTGACTTTAACATACTCATAACAAAATCATAACTTTTAAGATTAATTATATCATTAGCAACACCCTCAGATAAATCGGCAAAGCCAATTAAATATACTAATCTTTCATTTAAATATTCATTTATTCTTTGATCTAATTCTTTTCCATTCATAGTAATCCCTCGCTAAATTGATACTTATTATAATAAAAAAAAAGCATTACGTCAAGATGCTTATTTTGGTTCTATAATAAATAGTGTTGGTGAGGAAATTCACTAACACTATTTTTGTTTTAAAAAAAGACATAAGATTTGATACAATGTAATTGAAACAAAAAAACACATTGAAAGGAATCAAAACTTATGTCTACAAAT
>JAFXPU010000007.1 GCA_017527675.1 Bacilli bacterium | reverse complement strand
AATAAAAAAAAGAATGAATATTAATTATTCATTCTTCTCTTTTTAATTAAGATTAAACTTACTATGATTCCAATTAGACTTCCTATAAATATTATAATGCTTGTCATTATTTTATCTACTGTATCTGGAATTATTATTGTATCAGGAATTACTTCTTTTGGTATCTTTGTTTCTACTGTTGCTGTTGATTTATTATCATCTGTATCTGGTTCTGGATATCCTTCTTTTCCTGTTACTTCTGTTATTTCTACTTTATTTGTACTTATTCCATAGTCTTTTTGATTCCATTTATAGCCTATCTTATATGTTTTACTATCTCCAGGTTCTAACTCAACATTTAATTCATAGTTGTTTCCAACTTTTGCAAACTCTCCTTTATCATAGATTTCAAATCCTGGTATATCTCCTTCTACTACTTTAAATGTTGCAGGTATATCTCCAGTATTTTTAACTTCTATTTCATAATATACTATTAAGTTATCTTTCTTCTTTGGTGATATACTTACATTTTTACCATCTGTTATTGTTTGTTTTTCTCCATTTAGAAGTACACTATTGATTTTCTTATCTACACTTATATTAAATGGTATTACCTCATAATAATATATTACTTCGATATTGGCATCTTCTGCATTTCCACTAGGTACACCAGATACACTTGTATATCTATACTTAGCTGGTAATTCTACTGGATCATCTGTTGTATATGGCTCATGTCTTGTAACCGTTTTAACAATTGGATCTATAATATCTCTATTTGTATCTTTATCAACATATCTAATTGTTATTGTTGATTCTGTTATTTCTTGATACATATATGTTACTTCTGTTACATCTTGTGTTAAGGTACCACTTTCCTCACCTATTGTTCTAGTTAACTCATAGTTAGTTATCTCAAGTGGAGATGTTTGATATGGTGATCTTAGAACTTTTCTTTCAACATTTGTTGGAGCAAGTTCTGTATCAGTTCCATCTACATAGTAGTTAACCCTTAATTCAACTTCATTTTCCACATAGTAGAAAATTACTGTTTGAGGTTCTACTTTAAATGTACCAGTCATATTATCTGGTAAGATAATTTCCCCATTTTCAGAAGCTACACTATATAGATCACTTGATTTTGGATCTACACTATATGGACTTGTAATTGTTCCAGTTATTATTTCATCAGAGAATACTGAATCTGTTGTTCCATTTAAATAATGTTTTACTATTACTGTTGATTTACCATACTCAAATGTAACATTAATTGATTTATTTTCTTTGATATCTTTAATTGTATCTAAGGTTACAGATCCATCATCATTTACGGTATATGATGCATCTTCACCGTTTACCTTAACACTAGCTATTACGTATCCAGCATCTGGTGTAATAGTTATCGTATTAACATTATCATCACCATATTTAACGGTTTCGATTGTTCCATTATTGATAACCTCTTCTGTACCAACTGGAGTTGTTACTTTGATTTCTCCACCTACATTAGATGTAGATGTTATATTATATTCTTTTCTCTTATTTTCAATATTCAATGTATAAGCTTCTGGTCCTGATGGTGTTACTTCATCTAATAAATCAAGAACAATAAATGCTTGACCACCAGAACTTTGAATTACCGGTGTTGCCATTCCTGTTCTATTTACATCAGTTATGTCATATACTGTGCTACCTAAACCAACTGGAATAATTAACTTATCACCATTTGCAGACATACGCATTTGAATATAAAAATCACTTGTTAAAGGACTTATACCAGCATATTCTTTAACCCATTCAATTTTGTTTTGATTATTAATTTTATAAATTGCATATGTGCCACCATTTTGGAATGTATATATATCACCATTAGCAAGTTCAACAACCTTACGACTGGCATTATCACCAACCATTTGATAAGTCCAGAATGAATTTGTTGAAGTTGCAACAATATAACTATCATCTTCAGGTATATACATAAATGATGGACCTGATAAATAACCAAATATGTGTTTTAAGCCCTCAGCATAATATTCAGGTTCTGAATTTCCATACCAACGATATGAAGATGAGAAAGTTCTACCATCAACAACCTTACCAGTTCCGTCAAATCTCAAGGCAAAAGCAGCAGATATACTACCATTAGTTACTTTATAGAAGAAATTTTCGTCATCATATTGTTGTAATTCGGTATTGTAATAAGGATTTGGTGAACTAGGATTTTCAGTAATAGTTGTTTGACCATAACCATTATTAATTGCAAAACCACCATCAGGTGTTAAAACAACATCTACTTCGTAATCAGCATTATCATCAAATCTGTATGAGTTATTTGCATATCCATCATCACCATTAATAGCAACTGGTGCAAAATAAACTGTATCAAAATCATTTGTTGTTGCATTATATCTTAATTTAATACCAACTTGTGGACCATCTGATAAGAATACTAATATATCACCATTTGGATAACTATATACACTCTTATACCATGTATCTAAACTACTACTAGTTATATAAGAAGTTGTAAGACCATATTTATCCATATATTCTGTTTCAGATCTTTTTAAAATTGTATCCAAATTGTATATACCAATAAAATTACCATTAGCATCATATCTTTCAATTATATTATGACCAACATAATCATCATCTGATATTATTGTTCCATCTGATAATTTAAAATAATTATTTTCATAACCTGGTGAGAAATAGTATATAATGTATACTTCACCATTTGGACCAGCTACAATTTGTCCTCTATATGATGAAGCGCTATTATAAGAGTAATCATACTGAAAACTTTTCATAACTCTTTGACCACCAGGAGTTGTATAGAAATCAGTTGTGCTAGCTATAGTTTCATCATCTGCATAACCACCTGCACTACCATATGAATGACAATAGTAAGTATCATCATCACGCTTCATATCATCAGTAAAACTATAATAATAGGATACAACATTTGTTACTTCACCAGTTGTACTATCAGTACGTGTTGTTAAATATGGTTCCCATTGTTTTGTATCAATATTATAAATATATTGAGCAACTTTACCTTCTTCATTAGTATTTCCTTCATATGTACAATAGTGATCATAACGATGGTATCTTTCAGTATTTTGTCCTCTTTGCCATAATACATTACCATTTGCATCATATTTAACAATTATAGGATAATAATCACTTCTTACAACAAAGCCACCATCTGTTGTTTGTATAACATCAGCAGCTGGATAATACGAATCATATTCAATACTATCTATACGATCCGGATTATCAAAATATGTATATTTATGAACAGAATATCTATTAACAAGACTTGAAACATCCCATTCAACATTTAAATCTTCATCATACTTAATTAATCTTCCGGCAGCATTATTATAAATCCAACCATTATCTGAAGTTGGTCTAACATAAGTATAACCACCTGATAAATAACTATATGCATTAATAATTGTATAATCAGATAATTCAACTCCTGCTGCTTGATGTGGAACTGTTTCACCTATACCAAAGGAATATATAGCATCTGATAATTCATATTTCTCATCTGCTGCTTGAATTTCTTTTAAAATGTATTGTCCAGCAGGTAAATTAAGATTTAAATTACCATTTTCATCTGTTGATACCATTTTATATTCTACACCATCAATTGTTACATCTTGACCAATTACATTACCTTTAACATCTTTTGCAGGTAAATAAGTACTAATACCAGCAACAGTTGTTATTTCGTATATAGCAAATAATGTATTTGGTAATACTTCACCAGTTTCTGCATCTTTCTTTACCACTTTAACAATAGGATAATCATGCATTGTAACTTTTAAAACATTATTATCATTATCAAACTCTGCTGCTTTAAATCGGGAAATAGTTGATGGAGAATAACCTAAATTATTATTTTTTTCTGTTGATAAATCAGTTTCATACCAACCATTATTCCAAGTTCCATTTTCCAAATTTAGTACAACACTAAAAGTGACTGGTTTATCATCGATTGTATATCCTACTGGAGCAACTACCTCTTGAATTGTATATATACCCTCAACTTGTGAATAATCAATATTATTTACTTTGGTATTATTAAATACTTTTTGTAATTCAATTGTAGTTTTTCCTGTGTCATCAGTAGTTATATATTTACCAGATTCAGGAAGACCTGGTCCTGTAATTTTATATTGTGCACCAGCTAATTTTTCATGAGATTCAGCATCTTCTTTAGTTAATTCTAAAGTATATGTTGGTATTTTTTTATTCTTTACATTTACCATTAATACAGGTGAATCTTGATTATCTGAATCAATTACTGTCTGAGTTGCATATTTATTTTCATATGTTTCTATATCTGCTACATTATCCTTAACTATATATTCGTAATCTTTGCCAGCACTGTTAGTTGCAGTGAAAGGATAAACATAACAATCTGAATAGTTATATAGCAAATCAACATATATATAATATTGTTTGTCTGGTTCAAGTGCTTTATATCTAACAGTATATGAATCATCTCCATTTGGAGTATATTCATTATAACCAGTTATATTGATATTCAATGTATCATAACTATAAATATAATTAGTTTTATACACCAAAGCAGTTCCAGTCAATTGATTTAAATCAACAATTTTATCAGTAACGTATACTTTAAACGTACCATACGGATAATTAGTATCTGAATATCTATATGCAAAATTTAATGTATAATTTTCCTTAAAATCAGTTAAATCCAATGGGAAATATGAAGCCGTATGTGAACCATTTGAATGGTCATCCATCTCATACCAATATCCATTAGAATAAGTATGTAGTTTAAATCCATATGCTCCAACCTTAACAGGATCACCTAATTTAACTATTTTTTTAACTGTAACTTTAACTGAACCATCAGTATCTCTTGTTAATCTAAGCGTAAAACTATTTGTTAATAAATACTTATCTGCTTTAATTTGTTCAACATTATATACTTCATCTAGATATAGACCATTTAGTCTAATTTCTCCTTCTGTATTTGTCACAACTGTTGTTGGTGTTTCATAACCTTTTCCTGTTATAACAAATTTTGAATAAATTATATTTTCATTTGTATCTAAATCAGTGTTTTTTAGAACAATATCATATCTTGTTTCATTTTCCAGATTAAGAGTTACTAAATGATTATTAACTAAATTTGTAGATTTTATACTACCCTCTGTAGATATAGATAATACATCATTTTCACCATTTGTTAATGTAACTTTCTTAACTTGTTCATCTAAAATATATGGGTTTTTAACACTTGTTTGTGCTATTTCATATGTTACTCCCGCATATAAGTTTTTAGCAACAGCATTACCATTGGCATCTGTAGTTAATAATTTTGAATCAATTATATTATCATTGCTATCTTTTGAAACAACAATATATTTTGAACCAGCAATTGTTCTATCACTAGACATTTTATAGTTTGTTAAACTTAAGTCATATCTTCTTGACATATTAATTCCAAGTTTAGCTCCACCAACACTTGATGGTAATAATCCAGCTTCACCTGTATTAATATTGTAATATACACCATGTGTGAAATATGTTTTTTGATTTAAATTAGCAGTTGTATTTGGCATTTCTATATCATATGTGAATGTCATATTCTTTCCAACTGGTAATTCATAATCATCAACAACTATCATATATGTTTTAATTGCATTAAAATCTGCAACATTTTCTTTTGTTTTCCAATTATTATTTGAATCATTTATATCATCTGTTGGTTCTGTTTTATCTGAATAATAAATTGTTACTTTTCCTTCTAGTTCTTCAGGTATAGCAATACCATCAGAAGTCATTTTAACATTAAACTCAGATCCTAAGTCACCATCACCTATTTGATATGTATTTCCTATAAATCCTATTTTACCTATTATTGTAAAATCTTGTGTTGGATATAGTGAGTTATTAGTTATACCTATTTCAATTTGAGCATCTGTATGATCCTCAAGTGGATTTACATCTGCTACCATTGGTGATACTACTGTAACTCCGTTATCATCAACATCTTTGTAATTAATTGTTGTAGTTGTAATAACTTCATTTGGAGCATCTAATGATATAGCTTTATATGAATAGTTTTGATACTCTTCTGTGTCACCATCTTGATCAACATCATATGTATCTTTAGATATATGTTCTGATAAATTTGTGCTTGGATTTGTAGCATATAATGATGCATTACCAGAACTATTCATTAATCTTGCATCAGGTGTTAATGTTGTATTAATTGTAATTTTATATTGTGTAGGTGTGTCATTTGCTGTTTCAATTCTAATACCTTTTTTACCTCCTGCTAAATCAACTTTTTCGTATCCTTTTATTTCAACATTATTATTATCTATAGTTATTGAATTAATATCTAAATCTAAAATCCAATTAGGTAATGCAAGTAAGAACTCAGCATCTTTATATCCTTCAACTATATCATGATAATCGCCAGTTTCAATAGTAAATGTAACATCATTTAGTTCAGTAGAATCAATTGAATCATCACTACTATCTATTTCAACTTCTGCAGATTGTAATGTTCTTAAACTTGCTGAATTATAGAATGCTGTTCCATTATTTATTAATTGATCTGTATTTTCTTCAGTTCTATGTCTTACACCACCAACTTTAACGTTTGTTCCAACATAGTACATTGTATTAAATGTAGCTAAATCATATGTGTTCATTAAAGCATTATGATCAATAGTTTTTACAATTGAAACATTAAATAAACTTAATAATTCTGTATCCTGCCATCCATATCTTCTAACATGAGAAGCCATAGCATCTTTATTAATTAATTCACTAGTTTCTAATCTTATGCTTGATACAGCTGTATCAAAAGTATATGTATCATTCCAATCTAATGCAGTTAAGATATGAATTACTTCATCAGTTTTATTATCAATTATTTTAATATATCCAGTTGATCCTAACCAATATCCTGGATTAGATACTCTAATTGATTTATATTTTGAAATACCATCTAATGTACCAGCATTAGTTGTATCAGCATTGTTATCACTTATAGTTACACTAGTTATTGTATCATCGACATATTTATCAAAATAACCGATATATGTTTTCCAAGAAACATTATAATTTGTTTCGTCTGTTGCTCCATCATCATTATTGTATTTCTTTAAAGCACCTGTTTTATTTATATAGTTTGTTCCTAATAATGATGAATAATTACCAATTGAAGCATTATATCTAAATTCTACTCTATCAGGTTGTCCACAGTCTAATGATTCCATTGTTCTTATTGTTGGTTTATAATATGTTGCTGTTAATACTTTTTCAATAACAGAAGATGATTCTATATCAATTTGACTATTATCATTGTATTTATATGCTTCATACCATACCTTTGTTGGAAACATCATAGTTTCAGAATTATCTTCAACCTCTTTTGGATATTCAACTATGATAATCCAATCATTATAATATACGCCATTATTTCTATAAGAATATGCAGTTTTCGTAAATAATGTTCCATCTAATACAGCTTCCCTGCTTGCAGTTAATGTCTTTGTTGAATCATCATAATTGTATGTTATTCCATTTTCTTGCATTGTAACAGAAATAGGATCATATCCATTTAATTTTGGTATTTTCACTTCTACATTAGTAGATTTTAAGAATGGATTATTTGAAGTTGTTGTTAATTTAAATGTTAATTTATAGTTTTCTCCAGTCCATTCATGATAGTATGCTTTAACATATCCGGTTGCTGTTGCATGTTCACATCCGTATATTTCTCTATATGGGAATGATTGAGAATCCTTTTGGAAAGCGCCTATTGAAGCAGTTAAATCATCTAAATACCAGTCTACAGTATATGCAACTTCTTTAGTTATTTCTACTTCTTCACCATTAGGTTTTACAACTGTACCAGTAAGTACAACCTTATTTGTTGAATTTGATAAAGAATTCAAATCATTTGTTAACTTAGCTGCAACAGTTATTTTATTATTTAAAGTAGCACCTTTAATAGAAGAGTTTAAAGTTATATTACCTCCATTTGGCACATTAGTATTATTTGGTATAATTGAACTTTTATATAAATAACCAGATGTTTTAACATTTCCATTTACCAATGTTAATTTAGCATTTTTTAATTCAACATCACCAAATACGTGAAGATCTAACCATAATTCAGCATTTTGATTTATGTTTAAATATTCACCACGTATTTTAGTTGGTGTACCATTTATATTCTCATAAAAATACGCATCAAAAGTTACATAATCAGTACCATCGACTAATTCATCACCATCTTGATATTGATCATAATTAACTAATTTTCTTTGACGTTCTGTTAAAGAATTAGTTCCTTTCTTAACAATAAAAGGCAATACCGCAAATATTGCTAGTACTGCAATTACACTAATAATTATTTTGTTATATTTCTTTATTGCATCTACCATAAAACATACTCTCCTACTCTATTATCTTACTATATATAATTTTACCAAATTTTACATTTATTTACAATGGAAAATAAAAAAGAATCAATTAAATAATTGATTCTTTTTTTAAAGTATGATATGTATGCTATTTTTTAAACACAACTCTAAAAGTTGTTACTTTATTATTAGAGGTTGCTTTTATACTTCCACCATGATTTATAACAATACTTTTAGCAATAGCAAGACCTAATCCATATCTATTTTCTTTTCTATTTCTTGCCTTATCTATACGATAAAAACGTTCAAAGATTTTTTCTAAATCTTCTTCTTTTATTTCATCACCAGTATTAATAACTTCTAATATAATTTTATCTTTTTGAGTATTTAAATTAACTTCAATTGGTTTAGTTTTATTGCTATGTTTAATAGCATTATCAAGTAAAATACCTAGTAATTCACTTATTTCATCACTATTACATTTAAACTTAATATCCTCTTTTATATTAGTATTTATCTCTAATTCATTTTCAAAAGCTATACCTTCAAAAGTTAATGCGCTTTTAGTAACAATTTTAGATAAATCATTTATTTCATAACTTTTAATTGTTGTTTCACTTTCTAATTTAGATAAATCTAATAAATTTTTAATTAATTTATTCATTCTATCTGATTCATTAGCTATATTATCTAAATACTTATTATCTTTAATATCACTTTTTAAAGTATCAGTTGATGCCATAATAACAGCAAGAGGTGTTTTAAGTTCATGAGAAGCATCAGCTATGAAATCTTTTTGTTTATTAAAACTATCAATAGCTGGTTTAACTAACCAATCAGTAATAAACTTAGTTACTATTAAAATAATTATTTCTAAAATAATAAAGATAATAATGGAATTAATTAATATTCTATCTAGGCGACTTGCAATATTGGCTGTATTTAAAATAACAATATATTCTCCATTTTTATAGTTATATGAATATCCTTTAAAATATAAATTATTTATTTTTATACTATCTTCATCATTATTCTTAATAATATTTGAAGCAATATTTTTAGCATCAAAATCACTTTGTTCAAAACTATGAGAAATAATATCAAAAATATTATTATCTTTATCTAATATGACAGTATATATATCATAATCAAAGACAAATCTATTTTCTAAATCGGGATTACCACCACGATTATCTTTTCGATCTGGTTCGGGTTTAAACATTCTATTTAAATTTTCTTTAACATGATTATATTCTTGATTATAGTTTTGAATATTATAAATAGATAGTATTAATACTAAGAAAATAGTAAATAAACTAGCTATAGTTATAAACGTTTTAGTCTTTAGTTTCTTCATAATTATACTCCAATTGATATCCTAAACCACGTGATGATTTAATATTAGTTTTAGATCCTATTAATTTTAATTTTTTACGGATAAAAGATAAGAAAGCTTCTAAGTTATTTGAATAAGATTCTGATTCCATACCCCATACTTTATCATATATTTGTTCTTTAGAAATAATTTGTTTAGGGTTATTTATAAAATATTCTAATAATAGAAATTCTTTATTAATGATATTTATTTCTTCACCAGTTTTAATACAACTTAATGTTGAAGTTTTAATATTTAATCTTATATCACCAAATTCTATGTAGTCTTTATTATCAGTTACATTAATTCTAAGTAAGGCATTAACACGTGCTACTAGTTCATCCATATGAAATGGTTTAGTTAAATAATCATTAGCACCATTATTAAAACCTAATAATTTATCATCTAATTCAGATTTAGCTGTTAGCATTAATACTTTAGCTTTAATATTTTTATTTCTTATTTCTTTTAAAATATCAATACCATTAACTTTAGGTAACATGATATCTAAAATAACTAAATCATATATATCAGTTAAAGCATTATATAGACCTTCTTCACCATCTAATGATACATCAATTGTATACTTTTCCTTCTTCAAACGACTAGCTACTAAATCAGCTAAAGAGTATTCATCTTCAACAACTAAGATACGCATAAAATCACTTCCTAATAAAAAGATATCTAACTTTTATTAAATAAAGATTAAATATTATAATTTTTCTTCTAATTCTTCTTTAGATATAAAACCTACTACTTTTTCTTTTAATTCACCATTTTCAAAAATTAATAAAGTAGGTATAGACATAATACCATATTCTTTAGTAACCTTATTAGAGTTATCAACATCTAATTTATAGAACTTATAATCTTCTTTTTCAGATGCTAATTCATCTATAATTAGTGATAACATACGACATGGTCCACACCAAGTAGCATAACAATCAACCAAAACTTTTCCTTCTTTTACAACTTCAATAAATTTCTCATCATTAATTTCTTCTACCATATTATTACCTCATTTCCCTCATTGCTATTGTTGCCGCAATTGAACCATCTGAAACAGCTGTTGTTAACTGTCTTAAGGTTTTAACTCGACAATCCCCTGCAACATAAATACCTTCCTTATTAGTATGTACACCATCACTAGATACAATATAACCATATTGATTTAATTCAATTATATCAGCAAAAATTTCATTTTTAGGTTCTTGACCAACAGCTATAAATAAACCAGCAATGGCTATTGTTTTAACATCACCCATATTACTTTTTATCTCAATTTCTTCTAATTGATCACTACCTATTAATTTACTAACATTGGAATTAAAAATAAATTCAATATTATCTTTTTCTCTGGCTTCAGATACATATCTGTCTTCAGCTTTAAAACTATCACGGCGGTGTATTAAATATACCTTAGATGCTATATCAGCTAAATAAATAGCATCTTCTAATGCTGTATTACCCCCACCAATAACTGCAACTACTTTATCTTTAAAAAAATTACCATCACATGTAGCACAGTAAGATATACCTTTACCTACAAATTCTTGCTCATGCTCAATATTTAATTTGCGGTTATCTGCTCCTGTTGCCAAAATAACAGCCTTAGCTTGATATGTATTTTTACTTGTTATTACTTCCTTTTTATCAGTAATACGAATTACTGTTTCAAACTTAACTTCACCACCTAAGTTTTTAACTTGATTATATAAATTTGTAGCAAAGTCAACACCAGATATACTTTCAATACCTGGATAATTTTCTACTTTATTAGCCTTAATAATTTGACCACCATAAGTTTTAGCTTCTAGTACTAAAACTTTTTTATTAGCACGAAGTGCATATAAAGCAGCTGTCATACCAGCTGGTCCAGCTCCTACAATTATTATGTCGTACATAAATCCTCCTTACTTAAAATAATTCATATATTTAAATCCTAGTTTTTTATAAATACTAGATGCTCTTGGCATATTAAAAAGTTCTGTAAATACTAAATTATATATTTCATCAGCTAAGAAAATAAAACCTAATGTATAACTAATAATTAAAAACTTCTTTTTAGGCATATGATCTGCTAAATAAAACACGAATGGAAACATCATATATATTAATATTAAACTAGATAGTCCAAAAAACAAAACACTTCTTAAACAGACAAATCCATCAATACTACCAAAACTAAGTATTTCTGTGTTATAGTCCCAACAACGGATTCCACCTTTTAAATGATACATCATATAACCAGCACTATATTCTAGTATACCCGTTAAAAAGACAGACATAATAAATACTAACCAAGGCTTTTTTCTCAATTTAAAAGTTGTAAAAAAGATTAACATAGCTCCAGTTGCATAGATATTTATCCAAGGTAAGAAATTGGATCCACGCCAATAAAAAGTTTTACAATCACTATTAAAATAATAAAATATATATTCATATACAAAACCAAATATACCTGATAAAACAATAATTAAACTAAAAATAGCTAACCATGTTTTAAGGTCATATTTAAATTCTCTATTGATATATTCCTGATATTTATTTTTCATTATATCTTACACCCTTAATAAGTGGCTTAATAATCTTTCTTTTTAAACCCTTTATTTCTATCTCTTTTATTTCGTCTTTTTTAATATGATAAAACTTATCCAACAGACTTTTAATCTCAGTATTAGAACAATTATTTAATATAGTAAATAATTCATCTTCTTTAAGATAATATAAATCATCATATTTAACTATATTATTATCAATAGCCATTCTAGTAATATTAGCTAGTAATTCCATCATATAATTATCATAATTAGAATGAGTCTCAATATCTATTAGATTATTTAATTCTAATACTTTTAAACCAATAGTAGAATCATTAAAACCTAATTCAAATTTACCATCTTCATTTAAATATACTTCTAAATGATTTAAAATACTTAAAAGAGTATCTATATCCATTGTTTTAGTCCAACCAATACTAGTTAAAATAATACCATCAACACGATCAGCACATAACCTAGGTCTATCTAAATCGACTATTGAATACTTTTTAAAATCTATTATTTCTTCAACTTCAATATTATCTTCTTTTAAGTTTTTTAATAGTTCTTTATCATTTAAAATAACTTTCTCAGTATACTCTTCTGTACTTTCTTGAGTAGCATAATCTTTATTCATATAATCAATAACATGGGCAAAACAAGGTGTAGCCACATCATGAAATAAAGCTGCTATTGTAGCC
The DNA here is from genome assembly GCA_017527675.1 of Bacilli bacterium. Lineage (GTDB taxonomy): Bacteria > Bacillota_I > Bacilli_A > RF39 > UBA660 > RGIG6635. The sequence continues at coordinate 8,010 of JAFXPU010000007.1, read as the reverse complement.
TTTTTATCTTGAGTATATTTATAAGTTAATAAAGCTACTGTTAGGCTATGATCAAAACGAGATATATACTCAGCAAAATCATAGATATCTTTTGAAGCATAATCCATACCACAGAAATAACCAATATTTTTTAATCTAACTAAACTAGGAACAGTTATATACTTATCTAAAAACGTTGGTATCTTTCCTAAGTTATCTAAATAAAAATCGTATAGTTTTTTCATATACCCACCTAATATAATTATATCAAAAAAAAAGAATTAGATAAACTAATTCTTAATTTTAGTCTTTGCTCCATAATTATTTTCAAGGTGTTCAGTTAATAAATGATTTAATACTTTATCAGCATCTTCAATTTTATTAATTCTATCATCATAGTTTTTTTCACCTTTGATTAAATTGGGAATAACATAATTGATAATACCATCTACTTTATAGAAAGCATCATCTTCTAATTTGTTATAAGGAATATGATTAATTCTTGCATCATCTAATATTTTACGAGCTTTTCTATTTTCAAATAAAGGCATAATACGATTAACATTTTCATCTTCTTCTGTAAATAATTTATAATTATTAGTCTTTAAAATGTTTTTAGTAATCATAATAGCATCACATTTTGTACAGGCATTTTCAAATGTTTCTATACCATGTGAAGGACTATAAAAATCCATTTCATTATCTGTAATATCATACACAGTATGAACATTTCCCTGATAACGTGTATAAAATGTTTGATTAAATTCCAAATTATTACTCATAAATGCTTCAATATAAGATTTAGTTAAAGTATATATTTTTTCTTCTTCATTCTTAATTTTACTATTATCTAATATAATAAAATTTTTAATTTTTGTTATATGTTGAGAATTTTCTTTTAACCAAGTATAGTATGATTTTTTAACCATAATGAAATCATTGTATCCTTCAAATGCTCTTACATCTTCTGTTTCATCATAGTTATCGCATTCATGAACATCAATATTTCTAAATACTTTAAAAATATCATTTTCATATTCAGCACCAAAGTAATCTACCATGGCATTAAAAATTATTTTTTTCATTGGTAATAATTTATTATCAGTTTTAAGTAATCTTATTGCAGCTTTTTCTGCATTTGGTAAATTATTATTTTCCATATTATCATCCCTTTTTTTGATAGATATTATACAACTTTTAAAAAAAAATGCAAGAAAAAAAGAATTATATTAATTCTTTTTCAAATAGATATATTTATCTAACCATTTTTCAAATTTATCACTATCTTGATATAGTTTTAAATCATCATTAGATTCACTATCTAAATAGGCTACTATTTTACCTTTTTGAACTATGATAATAGATGGTGCATAAGTAACTTTATCATGCAAATTAGTTTTCTTAAATTCAGCGTATGGCATAGCTAAGAAACTAATATTATTCTTTTTCATAACCTGTTCAAACACTTGATCACATGGTTTAGAAAATTGACAATAACTATTATAAGTAAACAATACAAAACTTGTATCTTTTATTTTATTATATTCTCTTTCAGATATTTCTAAGTATTTAGAATTACCATAGTATTTGTCTTCTAAATAGAATTTTTTACTTTTACAACCTGTAAGTAAAATAACTAAAGTTAAAATTAATAATAATTTCTTAGTCATTTTTTATCTCCGTTAAAGAATCAAAATCAATATCATAGTATGGGACTTTAGCAAAATTGTAGTAATCTTTACCATCTTTAGTTTCTTTTACATTGATACTATGTTTACCTTCATAATACCAATATCCACCAATATCACGAATTTTATTCTCATCCCAACCTAATTTAACAAGCATCTTTTTAATTTGACCAGCATAACCGCCAGCACCACAAATAATAAAGATATTTTTATCTTTTGGAAATATAGTTTTTAGTATATCCATTGATTCTTCATAATTAGGTGTATAAGTACCATCAGCATTATAAGTAAATAAAGTTTTACCTTGATATAATCCTGATACATTTTCTTTTTCTTTTTGTTTAATATATTCTTCACGATAACTAGCTAAATATGGTGCAGGTATTATTTCAAAACCTTCAATATAACCTGATAAATAACGGTCTCCACCTTTATTTTCCCATGATGCTGTATCTACTAACATACGAACATCACGATATACGGTATCCGTTCTATTTAAATATTCATCAATAGTTTTTTCATTGATATTTTTATCAATACCATATTCTCCTCTTAAACCTTCTGCTAATTCTGGAGCTGGAAGTGGTTTTTCACCAATAATTTCTTCTTTTTTATTTGATAAATTTTTACCTAATAATAAACCAATAATAAATATGGTTAATGTTGCTATAACAATAAAATATTTTTTCATAACTACCTCTATTCTTTTCTATTATAAATAAATTATACCATAAAAAAAGTAGATAATAAATATCTACATTTTTTGAAGTGCTCTAAAGTCATATTTACCCATTTTAGTAACAGGAATATCATCAATATAAGCAAATTGTTTTGGTTGTTCAAATTTAGCTAAGTGTTCTTTAATAGCATCCTTAATCATACTTTTTGCATATGATGGATCAACGTCCTTTTTAAGTACGATGAAAGCTTTTGGTATTTCCCCTCTAGTTTCATGAGGTACACCAGCTACGCAACATTTTTCAACAACACCAGATGACATAATTACTTCTTCAACATGTGCTGGATATACATTATATCCATTTGTAATAATCATTCTTTTTAAACGAGCTTTATAATGAAGTAATCCCTTATCATCAAAGAAACCAATATCACCAGTTCTTAACCATTTTTTACCATGAATAGTTACAAAACTATTTTTAGTTTCCTCTTCATTATTCATATAACCCATCATAACTGTTGCTCCTCTAAAGAGAATTTCACCAGCTTCACCAACAGGTACTTCTTTATTTTTATCTAGATCTTTAATTAAGAAGTCACAATCTGGAAATGGATAACCAATTATATCTGATTCTTTAATACCATTTGGACTAAATGATACAACACCAGATGCTTCTGTTAAACCATAACCAACACGTAGATTTGATGGTGAGCCATACTTAGCTAACATATCATCAACTTTTTCTTTAAGTTGCATATTCATAGCATCTCCGCCAGATACAACCATTTTTAAACATTTTAATTCATTTTTCTTAAATTTAAGTTTTGATAAGTATTCATAAATAGTTGGAACACCACAAATAATATTAAATTTATATTTACGGATATATTTTTTTAATTTTTTAACTTCAAATTTAGGTATTAAAACAACACGCATACCAATATATAATGGCATATGAGTACAAATACCTATACCAAAGGCATGGAAGTTTGGTAAAAAAGTTAAAAAGGCATTTTCTGGTACTAATAAATCACTTACAATGTACTTACATTGAATAGCTTGAGCATTGAAGTTTAAGTTAGATAACATAACACCTTTAGATTTACCAGTTGTACCACCACTATATAAAATTAGAGCTAAATCTTCTGGTTTAACTTTAGCATGTGGATTACCTTTATATAATGATGCTTTAGCAACAAAGTGATTCCACAATAATACTTTTTCATCTTCTCTAATTTTTATTTTACGACCTTTAGTTAACCAATATAAGAACGCTGTAAATCTTTCAGTTGACTTAGTAGCAGAAGCTACAATTAATTTTTCAACTTTGGTATTACTAATTATTTTTTTAACTTTATTATATACGGCATCAATACATAACATCATACGTGAATCAGAACCTGTTAAACAATCTTCTATTTCTTTTTCACTTGATAATGGATGAACCATATTAGCAACAGCACCTATTTCATTGATAGCATAAAACATATAAACAGCTTCAGGTGTATTAGGCATACAAATAGTTACTCTATCACCTGGTTTAATATCATAATGTTTAAGTGCACATGCTACCTTATTAATATTACGAATTAACTCTTTATAAGTTATTTGCGTATTAAAATATTCTAGTGCTATATTTGCTGGATATTTGACTGATGATTCATAAATAGCATCATATAAACCACCATCAAAATATTTCATATTCTTTGGTAATTTATCTTTTTCTCTGTTCTTTTTGCGATTAATTTTCATTTTAGTTGTTCTAACAAAATTCTTAACTTTTAAATATAATGTTTCAAACATATTATCCCTCTTCTATATATATATTATTAAAAATTATTAATATTATTATTTTTTTAACCTAGATAATTATATCATACTTTTAGAATAAAACAAAATAAAAAGAAGATTATTTATCTTCTTTTTGACTTTTAAATGGATGTTTTAATCTATCTTTAATACTACCACCAATAATAGACATTACTATATTATATATGTTATTGGCTTCATTATTATCAATATTTAGTTTTGTCATAAAATCTTGAATAATTTTTTCTTTATTATTTTTACCTATTAGGAAATGATCTTCTAAAACACTATTTATAACTATAGCTTTTTGTTCATCTATATTTAATTTTTTTTGTAATTCAGCTATAAATTTACTTTTGTTCATCGTACATTATCCCATCTGAATCTTTTTGAATTTCAACACCATATTCAAATATATAAGCCATAGCAAATAAGAATAATATTTCAATTAAGTCGAATGTATCAATAGCCATTGATGTTTCCGATGCAAGAGTATCTAAAACAGCACTACCAATAGATGATACAAGAATTGCAGCTATCATATAGTATGCAGTCTTTTTAATATGAGATACATTTTCTAATGTAAATGGTGTATCGCCTTTATTGATATTTTTAAATAATTTTTCAATATGTCCTAGAATAATACCTAAAATAAATAAGTAAATAGTTAATAAAGCAACACCAATTGTTAATTTAACTGAAATAGTAGATATTGAATTATTATCTAAGGCTTTTTTAACAATTCTTAGTGTATGTTCTTCTTCATCTGTTATTTTTTTACCTTTCTTATCAACAATTATAATTTCATCTTTTTCCTTATCTTCAACAAAAGTCATTGTATCTTTAGACAAGTTTTTAAAACTAATTGTATTATTCTTATATTTAACATCTGATAATAACAATGGTATAGCAACTGTTGCAATTAACATAACACTAGCAGCAATATACACTCCAATTTTTCCTATTAAGGCAACTACTTGCAAGATTTTACTTAGAACTTTCATTCTTTTTTGCTCTTTTTGTTTTAATTTTACAACACTCATTTTAATTTCTGGATCTAATGAATTAATATCCGAAAAATCTTCATGAACAATATCATTCATCTTACAATGAAATATATCACATAAACAAATTATATTATTCATACTAGGATAATTTTCTCCTGTTTCCCATTTAGATATAGATTGTCTTGAAACACCTAGCTTTTCAGCTAATTCTTCTTGGGATATTTTCTTGGCTTTTCTGATACTTTTTAGGTTATCACCAAAATTCATTAAATCTCTCTCCTTTCACTTACAAGTTTATAAAAAATAGATTTAATTATCTACCAACTTATAAGTGCATTTTTAAAATGCTATTATTTTTTTACATTTTTATTATAACAAAAAAAAGAAGAATTGTCTTCTTTATTTTATTTTACCAAAATGATTAAAAGGCCATATTCTAAATTTAGCTTTACCTTTTATATCACTTTTCTTTATTAGGCCAATACGTTTATCACGGCTATCTGATGAACCATCACGATTATCACCCATAACAAAGTAATAACCTTCTGGAATCATTTTATAGCCATATAATTCTTCTAGTGAAAAATCAGCTGTAACTTCCTTAGCAACATCTTTAACATACTTATTGTTAATATATAAAGAATTATTTTTATATTCTATATTTTCTCCTGGTAAACCAATAATACGCTTAATTATTTTTGTACCATTACTATCAATAACTACTATATCAAATCTTTTATAATTCTTGTTCATTTTATTTAAAATAAGAATATCTCCTTCTTTTAAAGTATCTACCATAGAAGTACCATTAACTCTAACAGGAGATGCTATAAAAGCTCGAATAAACAAAGCAAGTAGTATTACTAAAATATAAGGCACAACTTCTTTTGTAATATTAATTATTTTTTCTTTCATATTATCACCTAATAAAATAAGGCTTTAAAAGCCTTAAGTTTAATTAATTTCTTTCTTTAATTTTTGGTGTTTTCTTTAAATCTCTAATGAAATTTAATTTAGCACGTCTAACTTTACCTTTTCTAACTACTTCGATTGAATCAATCTTTGGTGAGTTAACTGGTAATGTTTTTTCTGTACCAACGTTTCCTGAAATTTTTCTTACTGTAAATGTTTTACTTACACCAGAACCTTGTATAGCCATTACTAAGCCTTCAAAAGCTTGAATACGAATCTTTTTATTACCTTTTGAATCTTTTTCTTCAATCTTTAAGTTAACTCTAACGTTGTCACCAACTCTAAATTCAGGTAAGTCTGTTCTAATTTGGCTATTTGTAATCTTATCGATTAAATTCATATGTCACTCTCCTTACTTAATTTATGATCATCATCAACCAATTATGAGCGGATCACGTATTTGATTATATCATACTTTAATGTGAATAACAACCCTTTTTTATATTTAATTATCATCACGATTTAATCTTATTTTTTCTTTTTTTAATATTTTTTTCTTAGCTGATTTATCTTTCTCTTTATCATTTTGACGTTTAACTTTTCGATTAGCAACTTTTAAGTATTTTTTATATTCTTCTAAAGTTATTTTAGGTAACTCAATATATATTTCTTCGGTAATTAAAGGTATTTTATCTTCTTTTGACCTTTTAGTATATCTTAATAACAATTGTTTCATTTCTAAACTATTAGCACAGACAAACTGACGAATTACTGGATCGTAATCAGGAAATAATTCATCATTAAATCTATCAGTAACGGGAATGTCACTTAAAATATAGTTATATACTAAATCATTTTTAATTTCTTTAACAGCTTTTTCTTTATATTCCTTAGAAGCATTCTTTAAAATAGGAACAGATCCTGTTACTGAAAAAAATACTCCGGAAATGGTAAACTTCTTATTCACTATCTCAACCCTTTTTAATTTAATCTACTTTTAATTATTTGACTTACTTTACCCATATCAGTTTTTCCTTTTAATTTAGGATTAACATAAGCCATAATTTTTCCCATATCCTTATTAGATTCTGGTTTAATTTCTTCAAATGCTTTATCAATTATTTTGTTAACTTCTTCATCAGATAATTGTTCTGGCATATATTTATTTAATATTTCAATTTCTTTATTTGTTGCATCAATTAAATCTGTTCTATTACCCTTTTCAAACTCAACAATTGATTCTTTTCTAGTTTTAATTTGTTTAACTAAAACCGTTAACACCTCATCATCAGTAAGTTCATGTTTAACATTAATTTCTTCAAGTTGCATAGCACCTTTAACCATTCTTAAAACAGCTAATGTTTCTTTATCTTGATTCTTCATGGCAGCAACTAAATCTGCTAATATTTTCTCTCTCATTTCAACCTCCAAAAAATAAAGAGCTTCTATTAAAGCTCTTAGTAATTATTTCTTTCTCTTCTGCGAGTATTTTTGATTCCTTCTGCTTTCTTTTCTCTTCTGCATACTCCTGGTTTTTTATAACCATCTTGACGTTCACGAGCTTTTTTTAGGAGTCCATCTCTGGCATTTTTTTGTTTCATTGTACGTAATGCACTCTCAATATTGCCATTTTTAACGATAACTTTTGACATCTTGTTATTCCCCTCCTCCCATAAACTACAATAATTATAACACTTATAGTAACATTTGACAACAAAATTCGCGTTTTTTTTAAAAAAATAAAAGGTATTTGCATACCTTTTATAAAGCATTTGTAAATATAACCATAGCAACTAATAAAGCTACTAAAATAATAGTTAATATTCCAATTAAAATAAATTGGCCTTTAGAACTTCCTTCTTCAATTTCTTCTTCTTCTTCACCGGTTTCTTCTTCTTCACCGGTTTCTTCTTCTTCACCAGTTTCTTCTTCTTTT
>JAFXPU010000006.1 GCA_017527675.1 Bacilli bacterium | reverse complement strand
TTATAAAAAATAAATATATACTATGTTATAATAAAAATAATAAGAAAGGTATTTGATTAAATGAAAAAGAAATATATATTTTTAAGTATCATAGTTTTAATCATTGGATTATTTACTTATTTTAATTTATCATCAGCAAAAGCTACAGATCCAGTCGATTTTACTTATAATACTGATTGTGATTTATCTTATAGAGATAATGGTCCAAATATGGATAATACAAGACGTGAAATAGCTGTTGATGTAAATAATGTCGCTTCAGGAAAAAGAATAACAGATTTTAAATATTGCTTAAAAGTCGATGATTGCGATGATGCTAGTAATTGGCATAGTGTTACAGTTGTTGATAATCGTAAAGTAACAGCATTTGAAAACGGGGTTTCAAATAATGATATGAGTTTTTGGTTAAGTGTTCCAATGGATAACATTTATCTTAAAGCAGAATTTACTGATTTTGAACCAATGAATATTGAATATGCTTTATTTACTGATCACAATGATTATGTTAGCAGAGCCCGTAATTTAAACTATTATGCCGAATTTAATCCGCTTATTACAGGATATATTGGTGGGGATATAGTTTTACCTGCTGATTGTTTAGAAAATGGTTGTGCTTTAAAATTTACTTTAACAAAAGAAAATTATTTAAAATATAAAAATCGTGTTGATGAATTTAATGCAGATTTAAATCAAGATATTGATCCAGTTAGATTTTTATCTTTAAAAGAAATGTTTAATCATATTCAAACACCTGGTGTAGGTACTGATACTTTACTTCCACTTTTTGATAGTTATGATGAAACAAATAATGGTCAGTTAGTTTTAGAAGAAGATAATACAAATAATACAGTTTCATTCTATTTATTTGTTAATAAATATTTTTCTGAAAATAATAGAGCTGATTTTGCTGTAGGGGATAATTTAAATAGAATACTTGCTGAAGAATATATAGGTTTAAATTATAAAGTAGGTCATAAATATTTTGATGAAGGACATCATTATGGATTTACATCTTTTACAGAATATAATAATTATGAAAGAGATGCAGTATTATTCTATGGTGTACCTAGAATTAATTTCAGTGTGGATGCTCAAAAACCACTTGCATTAGCAGCTGGTGGTGAATCTCATATGGGAACTCTTAAATACCCATACGATACAATTGTATCTGGTGATCAAGATAACTATCCAATTGTTGATAATGTTTTAACAATTAATAGTTTCTATAATCCAGATTATGTTGTACCTATTACTTTAAAAAATGGTAATACTAAAGTAAAAGATGTAACATTAATTTTAAATAGATTTGCTTTTGGTGAAATAATTGTTGTTGATTCAGATGGTAATAATTGTCGTGATCCACGTTCTAATCCACATTGTTCATCAAATGATGCTTATGTATCTGTAGAATATAGAGGTTTATATGATACTTTCTATTCAGATGGTACGCCAACAAATCCATTAAAATTACTTGAGGTATCTGAACAACAAACTGGTTTAGATGTTAGAACTGCTGATAATGCTATATTAGTTGAAAGAAATGAAGATTTTAATCCATGGGCTGTTGCAATTTACTATAGTTATGATAAAGTTGTTGGAACACGTTCATTTGATTTAGGTTCAATGATGACAATTGAAGGTTATTCAGATTATGTTGTTGAAAATGCATGTACAGAAAATAATCAATATACTACTGCTTTAGCAAATGATGATTATGATGCTTATGGATATGGTTTAGGCTGTGAAATACCAGTTAATGATGTTAAATATTTTACTACTGGAGCATATCAAGATGGACATTTAAATTACACTTTAATAATTGCATCAAAACAAGAAATTGAAAATAATAAAATAACTAAAATAGCTTTATTCTTAACTAATGGTGATATAAAAGACGATGAAGCCAACTTTCCAGAATTAAAATATGGTGTTGGTGAAGGTAAAATATATGAGGTAGATAATCGTACATTTGATGAACATGCGTTAGGAGGTAATGATTAATGAAGAAATTTAATAAATTATTCTTAACTTTAATTCTTACATTCGCATTTTCAATATTTAATGTTCATGCTGCTACCAACTTATCAATTGCAGATGCAACATATGATGAGACAACTTCTATATTAACTGTTAAAGGAACATCAAATTATTCAGAAGTAATGGTATCTGCTTTTAAAGATGATAAACCGGTTGCTTTTAAAACAACAACTTCAACAAATGGTAATTATCAAACTACTATTAAAGTATCATTTGCTGAAGATACAACAATCATTGTTAAAGTAGGGGATATTAATTCAACTGAATATAAAATGCTTGAAGTAAATGTCAAAAAATCATTAAATCCAGTACCACCAAAGACTATTTCAGATAATCATGGTAATTCATTAACTATTATTGATGATTTAAATCATTTTGAAGAACATGATGAATTAGTTGTTGGTATTGAAACAATACCAGAAAATCCATCAGCAGAAGAACAAGCTATAATAGATTTTGTAAGTAGACAATTAGGTGATTCTAAAAAAATGACAGGTTCATTAGATCTTAGAGTGTTAAGAGATAGAGATGATATTGAATTACCAACTGTTGAAAATGGATATATGTTATTAATAAAAGTTCCAAAAGAAACTATTGCTGAATATAAAAATGTTTATATAGCTGGTCTTGATCCTGAATTCAACGTTTTACCAGGACATGAATTTGTTTATGATGAGGAATTAGGTGGATTAGTTGGTTATGTTGATTCACTTGGAACATTTATTTTATATGAAGATTCAAATGTTAGTTATGAATTTATAGATAATACTGGTAATCAAACATATAACAAAGATACTGGTGATACTATAACATTTAGAATTAATGCAGCTAAAAACAAATATAAAAATATTTTAATTGGTGCTGAAGAAGTACCAACTAAATACTTAACTGTTGAATCTGGTTCAACTATTATTACAATTAGTCGTGATTACATGAAAAATTTAAAATTAGGTAATCATACAGTTACAGTTAATTATACTGATGGTAGTGTAACAACTAATTTAAAAGTTATCGAAAATGGTTCCACACCATCAACATTAGATAACATTGTGAAATTTGTTGCTATTGGAGCTATTTCTTTAGCTGCAATTGTTGGCATAATTATTTTATTAAAAAAGAAAAAAGATTAATTATTTAATCTTTTTTTATGTTATAATTAGTTTAGTTTAGGAGGTTTATATGGATATAGTATTAAAAGCTCGTGAGTTTGCCTCTAAAGCTCATAGCAATCAAATCCGTAAAAGTGAAAGTGATAAACCATATATAGTTCATCCAGTAGCTGTTGCTAATATATTAAAAAAATATGGTTATGATGAGGCTGTTCAAGCCGCTGGCTTTTTACATGATGTAGTTGAAGATACACCTTATTCACTTTCAGATATTGAATTAGAATTTGGTGATGATATAGCATCACTAGTAAAAGGTGCATCAGAAGAAGATAAAACTTTATCATGGGAAGAAAGAAAACAACATACAATTGATACTATTAAAGATCTAGATTTAAGACATAAGGTATTAATAGCTGCTGATAAAATAAATAATCTAGAAGATATGTATTTATTATTTGAAAAGAAAGGTAAACATGATTTTTCAGCATTTAGAAGAGGCGAAGAACAACAAAAATGGTATTATGAAGGTGTTTATCAGAGTTTAATTACCAATGAAGATGCAAATCTCGATATTTTTTTAAGATTAAAACAAGCAATTGATAAAGTATTTAATTATCAGGAAGATTTATTTTTAAAAGATAAAATCTTTATTAATCATGAAGATTATTATAATCGACTAAAAGTTTTAAATGCTTATAAAGAGGAATTAATTAAATTAAAAGAATTAATTCAAATTACTAAACCATATATTATAGAATTTAGTGGTACTCCAAGAACTGGTAAAACTACAACAATTAATAATTTATACGATTTCTTTAAAAAGGGTGGATTTAAAGTAAGTATTGTTGAAGAATTTACTACATCTAAATATTACAAAGAAGAATTATATCCAAAAGAATTAGCATCTTTAAATAAAGGTGACCTTAATTTACGTGTTGCTGAATATGTTTATGAGCAATTACTAGATATTTCTAAATCAGATAAGGATATTGTTATTATTGATAGATCACTAAATGATCGTCAAATATGGAATTATAGACGTTTAAAATCAGGTGATTTAGATTATGAAAGATATATTGATGCTCGTGATAAATATAAAAATGCATCACATGAATTAATAGATTATTTAGTTATAACTTATGCAGATGCTTTAGTATCTTTAAAAAGAGATTATTTAACTAGTTTAGCTTTAGAAAAAAGAAATTTCTTAAATACTGAAAATATTAATAATTTTAATTCAGCTTTGATGGATATTAAACCTTTATTAGAAGAATGTGTTGATGGTGTATCTTTAATTGATACTTCAAATATGGATTTAAATGATGTGTCTTATGAAGCCTGTGATAGTATTTTGAAAGACATGCGTAAAACATATATAAAAGAGATAAAAAAGCAGTATAAATAACAAGCATTTGCTTGTTATTTTAATTGAAAATCATATTTTTTTATGTTATACTTAAAATGTATAGTGAAGATAAAGAGGTATGTTATGAATAATAATCCAAATAATTATAAGTTTGATCCTAATACAGGAGAACCATTATTAGATAATTCTTCTGTTTCAAACAATAATGTTGCATTACCAAAACCTGATTTGCTGGTTTCTCCAACATTATCAGTTAATAATATTGAATCTGCTGTTACTCCAGTAACTGAACCAATAAATCCAAATCCATATGTTAAACCAGTTACTCCAGTAACTGAACCAATAAATTTAAATCCATATGTTAAACCAGTTACTCCAGCAACTGAACCAACAAATCCAAATCCATATGTTAAACCAGTTACTCCAGCAACTGAACCAACAAATCCAAATCCATATGTTAAACCAGTTACTCCAGTAACTGAACCAATAAATTTAAATCAAAGTATTGAACATGTAAATAATTCTATAAATAATATTGGTACAGCTGCAAGCCAAGTTAATACAAATGTAAATACAGGTTTTAATCAAGTAAGTCAACAAGGCTATGTTCCACCAGTTGCACCACCAAGTGCTCCTGGATATGTACCACCTATAAATAGACCAGTTTATGGCATAACTAATAATCCAGAATATAAAAAGAAGAAAAGTGGAGGTAAGAAATTTGCTGTTGTTTTCTTCTATATATTTATTCTTGCAATAATAGGTGCTGGGGTTGCTGCATTCTTGGTTCCTAAAAAGAAATCTACTGAGCCAAAGAATTTATCTCGAACAATAATGGTTTATATGTCTGGTTCTGATTTGGAATCAAAAACGGGATTTGGTACTGCAGAACTTGATTCTATAAATTTTGATAAAATGGATAATGAAAATATCAATGTTGTTGTTATTGCTGGTGGTGCTAAAAAATGGCATAATGATTATATTGATACTGATGAAACATCAATATTTGAATTAACTGCTGACGGTTATAAAAAAGTTAAAAAACAAAATCTTAAAAATATGGGTGATTCTAATGTTCTCTCATCATTCTTAAACTATGTATATGAGAATTATAAATCCGATAAATATGATTTAATTTTCTGGGATCATGGTGCTGCTATTTTAGGTGCCGAGATTGATGAATTACATAATAATGATTTCTTAACATTAGAAGAAATGAATAAAGCCTTAAAGGATTCCCCATTTAATGAGGATAATAAAATTGAGTTAGTAATTTTTAGTACATGCTTAAATGGAACAATTGAAGTTGCAAATATATTTAAAGATTATGCTGATTATTTAGTTGCATCAGAAGAAACAACTATGAGTGTATATGGCGGAAATGATTTAGAATTTGTAATGAATATTGAATCAACAGATAAGGCTTATGATGTTGCATATAAGTTTGTTGATAACTACAAAACTAAAATGAATAATTTTTATAAATTAGCAAAATATAATGCTACTAAGGCCTATTCAACATATTCAATTATAGATTTAGAAAATGTATCTGAATTAGTTTCTGCTGTTGATGATTTCTTTGATGATATAGATGTTTCGGATAATTATAATGATATATCTCGTGTTAGAGCAAATATATATCAATATCCATCTGTTGACTCCACTTATGATATGGTTGATTTATATAATTTAGTTGATGGTTTAAAAGAATTATCCCCTAAAAAAGCTCAAAAAGTATTAGACTTATTAGAAACAACAATTGCTTATAATTGGGCTACTAATTCTAAATCACGTGGTTTGAGTATTTATTTCCCATATAAAGCAAGTAGTGAATACACAAGAACTTATAAAATAATATATAATAATTTTAAAAGTTTAAAAAATTATGATAGTTTTATTACTAAATTCTATTCAATTAAATCAAATAGTAAGCCTTCTCATAAATCATATAAAGAAAATAAAACAACTGTTGATTATAAAAATGGTGAAGCTGATTTTACAATTGAATTGACAAAAGATCAATTAGACACTTTTGCTTCTGGTTATTATTATGTATTTAGAAAAAATGAAGATGGTACATATAAACCAGTTTATACAAATGGTAAAACAGATTTAAAAGGCAATAAATTAAATGCTAAAATAAAAGGTAAACAGTTAGTTGTTAAATCTGATGGTGAATGTCCAGAAGGACATGAATGTGTTGATGAATATCCGTTAATTTTAGATGAATTAGATATTGATGATAATTATATTAGATATACAACAAATGTTATTTTAGAGGATTTTTCTAAAGATGATTGGGTTATGGATCCGGCTGTTATTACTCTTGTTTATAATACGAAAACAGGAAAGGTTGATATTGCTGATGTTAACCCATTATCAAATGATGATAACAATACACCAACAAGAACTTCACTAAATATTAATGATTATAAGACTATAGCATTCTCTGCTAGTAGCAGTTATACAATTACAGATGATGATCTTATTTCTAATGGTGTTATAACTGGTATTGAAACACCAACTGATGATTTCTATTTTGAACTATCTAATTTTGATGATGGTTATGAGTATTATTGTATATTTGTAATTGAAGATACATATGGAAATACATTTAGATCAAAATTAATTAAAATGAATTAAGGAGTGATTTTATGAATAATGATGGAAGAAAAATAATTGGATATAATCCTCAAACAGGAGAACCTATTTTTGAAGAAGTTAAACCTGTCCAACCAAGAATAGTTGGTTATAATACCCAAACAGGGGAACCAATTTATGAAGGAACTCAACCAGCTCAACCAGTTCCACCTGTTGCACCAAAAATAATTGGATATAATCCTCAAACAGGGGAACCAATTTATGAAAGTGCTCAAGTTAATCCTCAACCAATTCAACAAACAATAGTTGGTTATAATACTCAAACAGGAGAGCCAATATATGGTAATGCACCATCATATAATTTTACTCCTAAGAAAAAGGGTTCAAAAGTATGGCTTAAAATTATTATTATCTTAATTGTTTTGGCATTAATTGGTGGTCTTGCTACTGGATTATATTTCCATTTTAGAGGAGATAATGATACTGAAGAAAAAGAAGATAAAAAGCCTACTAAAACAATAAATGATTACGATGATGATGACGATGATGA
>JAFXPU010000001.1 GCA_017527675.1 Bacilli bacterium | reverse complement strand
TTTATTTTTTATAAAAAATAAAAAATAATACGTTTTATTTACGTATTATTCATATTCACTATCTATTGAATTAAATAGTTCTTTTAAACTATTAATAACTTCTTGATCATAAATTTCTTTATCATTAATTTTATAAGGTAATTCTGCATCTTTATTTAAATCATCACGATTATATATATCTTCTATTAACTCTAAATCATTATCAGTTATTTCACCTTCATAAACTATATTTTTAATAGTTTCAGGTGTACCACCTAGATTAGCTTCATATTCATCTTTATTTTTAATTATTATATGATTTTTAATATCTATTTGATAATAAATATTAATATTAGAACCACCATCATCCATCATAGTTAAATATTTATTATCAGTTTCAATAACATAGTCATATTCTTTATTATCAATATTAATTACTTCAGATGGTTTATAATAATCATCATAGTTTACACCATCTAATTTAGAATTTGGAATAATTGCAACATAATACCATAAAGCCATATCATCAGTCATTGAACCTTCAGACTCAGACTTAATAACAAAGACAATATTATCTTCAACTATAACATCAGCTATTTCTTTTTTAATTCCTGATGATGATGCCTCCTCTATTTGAATAAAAACTTTATTCTTAGAAAAATTAGTTTTATCAAGTTTAAGTTTTCCTTCAAATTTTGATTCAAATACTTCTAATTCATCTTTTGAATCTATAACATATTTAGTTTGTTCTAAATCAGAATAATATTCATGAGTTTGAATTGCCTTAGTAGTTATTTCAGTATTACTATCATCATCTTCTTTATCTATTGGACCTCTTAAACCATTTTTAGAAGCATACATAAAGCAACCTATAAAGAATGCAACAAATACTAAAAAGAAAACAGATATTTTTTTATCATTACTTAAATTCATACATAATCCTCCTACTTAGTTTTTTTATTATCAATAAAACGATTTTCATCACTAATAGAATATATTTTAACAAAAACTGCATCAGAATTTTCAGCATATTTATATACATCAACTGTTCGATGTTCTTTTATATAGTCACTAGCAAAATATCCTTTTGGATTAACTACAACCATATCATCTATGCCAACTAATTCTTCAAATTTTCTATTAAATTCATCAGAAACATATTTAGATTGATAAAAATATGACATCATAAGTAAATCATTATCCATATTCATACCATATTTTTTTTCATACATATATTTAATAATATTATATATTTCTTGATTATTATCCTTTTTTTCTTCATCAGTTAAAGATTTATTATATGATAAATTTAAATCTTTATATAAAGTATACACATAACTATCTTCAACACCAATAGAAGCAAAATAATTATTAATATAATAATCATCTGAATTAAACTTATATCTTCTTAAGGTATCTTCATCTATTATTTCTGCTAAAGCATACATAACAGGCATCAAGTCATCATAACCTTTAAATTCATCTTCATTATTAAAATATATACCATATTCACGAGCAAATAATTCATTAACCATCTCATTTAAAACATTAGCTTCAACATCGAATACTGAATAAGCACCACCAATAACATTACCCTGTACACCAGATATTGAAAGTAAATTAGGTTTGTTATTCAAAACATGATTTAATTCATGAATTAAAGTTGCTTTATTAGTATCATCTAAATTAGTTGAATGATAAAATATACTATCATATAAATCAATACTACCCTTATTTATACCCATATAAGTATAACTACCTAAAACATTATAGTTAATTAAAACATCTTGCTTATTTTTATTATTTTTATATGATGAATTATACTTAATACTTAAATTAGCTAAATTATCTTTTAATTTATTTATATCAATATATTCAATATTTTCATCTATTTCTTTTTGTATACCATATAAAAATTCTTTTTCTTCATCAGTTAAATTCTCATTTTTATCAATAACATTTTTAACATCAGCAAATGAATATGATGTATTATCATAAACAAGATTAGGATCTTTATACATACTATCAAGAGCATAATCTATTTTAAATAAAGTTTTATTTGCAGGCATTGATGGTAAATAACTTAATACTAAAGATGCTAATACAGATACAACAATAACTTTAGTACCTTTTTTAATAATTATTTTATAAACATCACTAGGACTAATTTTATCGTCCTTTTCGTATAATATACCTTCATGATTATTAAAAACCATATTTAAATTAATAATTACATCTTTACTAGGTTTTATATAAGTATTATCTTTTTCTTCGTAGAAAGAATAAAGATGATTATTAGGATTATAAAAAAATGCAATTAAACTATTATTTATTTTTGAACTTGATAACTTTACTAAATCTTTTTTATTACCAACAAGTAAATTATAAATACTTTTTATATTTATTAGTTCATCATTAGATAAATCATTTTTAATTTGATTATTATCAATATAACCAAATGATAATATTTTATCTTTAAGATAAACTAAATAATTTTTGTTATTTTCTTCAAATTCAAATAGTTTAATTACATTCATGCGTATCTACCTTATTTCTCTTCTTTTTTTTCTTCCTTAGTTTCTTCTTTTTTTTGTTCTTTTTTATCATGGAAATGACTTGCAAGTTCTTCATTCCATGTACGATTAGTCATTTTTAAGCAATCATCCATTAAAGCAACAATAGTTTCAGCTAAATAGTCATTAGCTGCTTCTAAATCGTCTGATACTTTAAATGGTTTACCATATTTAACAACTAAATTTTTAGATCTAAATTTATAATCACCAGTAACACAACAAGGAACAATAGTAGCTCCTGTTTTTTTAGCCATAGAAACAGCACCAAATTTTAATGGTAATAATTTAGTATCAGTTGTTCTATTTCTTGTACCTTCTGGGAATAATCCAATAGCACTACCTTGATTTAAATAATTAATTGCTTTTTCTGTTGCATCTTTAGCACCATTTTGACGATCTACAGAAATACAACCACCAAGTTTAAAGAACCATGCAAAATGACCATCAAAATATTCTTTTTTAGCTAAATAGTGAATTGGTCTTTTAGTAGCACATATTGTCATACATTGGTCCATAATATGTTTATGATTACAAACTATAATAATTGGGCCTTCTTTTGGTATTAATTTTTTTTCATAAAATTTTGGATGATAATATAATTTAAATAGGAATCTTGTAATAGGTGCTATAAATTTATAACCACCCTCACCTTTAATTTTTGTCATCTTTTTCCCTCTTTTCCATATTCTCTTGTTGTAATTTTTTAAAATCAACCTTACCTATCATTGTTTTAGGTAAACTCTTTCTAAATTCATAATATTTTGGAATAGCATAAGTAGCTAGATTCTTTTTACATAAATCATTTAATTCTTTTCTTAATGATGGTGTATCATGATATCCTTTTTTAAGTGCAATAAATGCTTTGGCAACTTCCTGTTTATAAGGATGAGGTACACCAACAACTGAACTATCAAGTACAGCTGGATGTTTTTCAAGTACTTCCTCTATTTGAGATGGATAAACATTGTAACCACTTGTTATAATCATTCTTTTTAATCTTTGTTTATAGGTAATAAATCCATCTTCATCCATAGAGCCAATATCACCACTATGTAACCAAACATTACCATCAGAATGAATTCGAAGTGACTCATTTGTCTCTTTTTCATTATCATAGTAACCAAGCATTACAGATGGACCAGATATACATATTTCACCATCTTCACCAAGTGGTACTTCTATATCAGTTGATGGTTTTACAATTTTAACATAAGTACCTGGAAAAGGAATTCCAACGGTTCCAGGTTTAGAATTTGCCTTTAAATCAAGTGATACAACAGCAACAGCTTCTGTCATACCAAAACCTTGTAGCATTTTTGTTTTAGCTCCATGATGAGATAAAAAGTCATTTATCTTACTAATTCTTTCTTTATTTAGTGAATCACCACCAGATATTACATATTTTAAGTTACTTAATTTAACTTTATTCATACCTTTATTTCCAAGTAAAGCTTCAAATAAAGTTGGAACACCTATTAAAATAGATGGATTATGTTTTTTAATTAATTTATCAAATTCACGAGCTTTAAAAATAGGAATTAAAACTACTTTAGCTCCACATGATAAAGCATCATTAATACCGACAGCAAAACCAAATCCATGGAATATTGGCATAATAGATAAAATTACATCGTCAATATTTAAATCATCCAAAACGGATAAAGCTTGTAATCTTTGAGCATTCATATTTCCATTAGATAATACAATACCTTTTGGTATACCAGTTGAACCACCACTATGTAAAATTAAAGCTGGATAATCCTTATCAACTTTATGTTTACCAATTGGCTTATCATATGTACGACCAGAAGCTATAAAATCACGCCAGTAAATATACATATTATTTTTCTTTGGTTTTAATACTTTACGTCCTGAGGTAACTTCATAACCAATTTTATATAACATATTCATTGAATCACGAGCAGATATAACCACAGTTTTATATACTTTTGTATCAGCTATAATATTTTTAACTTTTTCATAAGTAATATCAATAGCAACAAGCATAACTGTAGAATATCTATTTAAAGCTTCTTTTATTTCATTTTCAGAAGATAACGGATGCACAATATTAGCAACAGCCCCTATTTTATTTAAACCATAAATAGCATAAATAGCTTCTGGTACATTAGCAGATAATACAGTTACAATATCTCCATGATGAATACCAAGTGCTTTAAAAGAACGTGCAGCTTCATCTATATGTTTCAATAAATCTTTAAAAGATATTTTAGTTCCATAATATTCAATTGCTGTTTTATTACCATATTTCTTTACACTTTTTTCAAGTAACTCGTACATAGAAATATCTGGTATTTTTATCTTCATTTCATCTTTTGTATAATATTTTTTCCATGGTGCTTTAGGTTTAGTTTTAAATCCTAAAAAACGCATAAACTTCATTTTTAAAATATTCATATAATCGCCTATTTTTCTAATTTCTTTGTAAATATATCCATTAATTTTTCATTTTCTTTAGTCAAATCTTCAGAATTATTAACCTTAATAGGTTTTAAAAATTCAACTTGTAAATTTTTAGATCTAAACTTATAATCACCTGTAATAATACAAGGTACAATTTGACAATCAGTTTCAGCTGCCATTTTTACACAGCCAATTTTAAATGGTAATATTGGATTTCCTGATTGATTAAAAGTACCTTCTGGAAATATACCAATAACCATATCTCTTTTTAAACATTCTATAGCTGTCGATAATGCATTTTTATCATGAATTGAACGATCAACAGGAATTATTCCCATATTACGATATACATGACGGCGCCAATCTTTAAATAATTCTATTTTACCTAAAAAATGAACAACTCTTTTAGTTGAACTAATTAATACTATTGGATCCATATTATTTTTATGATTAGCCGCTAATATAAAACGACCATCTTTTGGTATATTTTCTAACCCAACATATTTTGGATGAAAATATAATCTCATTATACATTTTAAAAGTGGTCTTACTATTTTATAAAATAGTGGATCTTTAACTTTTTTCATCTTATCACCTAACTATTTAATTATATCAAAAAAAAGTAGAATAATCTACTTTTTAGTAATTAATTTTTTTCATCCTTCTTGTGTTCTTGATGTAACATATATATGATCAACTAAATACCAATCATCATAAGTATTAATTGCAAGCGAATGCACATATCTTCCATCCTCTAAAATAAAGCCAAAATCTTCATTTATAGATTTACTACCATAATCTAATCCATCAGTAGAAAATAATATGTAATCATGGTCTTCATGAGATTTTCCATAATAACTAGTATCAATTGTATAATATCTACTATTATGTTCTGTTAAAGAACTTCTTGGAAACTCCCATGATACTTCAATATACCTATCAGTTGATGCATACCTTGGGTTTTCTTCGTTAATTGATTCACCTTCGCCAACAATATAGAATTTTTCATATGTATATTCATGATTATTCCAAGGAGCATAAGACATATAATATGCAATCTTATCCGGAGTTAAATCTTTAATTACATAATAATCTTCTTCACTGGCACCATCCATCCATCCAGAGAATTTAAGAAAATCAGTGTTTTGAGCAATAAAATTAGTCATTTTATCATAATTAGTTAAAGCTGCAACTACTTCCTTATAATCATATTCTTTACCATTAAAAACTATGGCTTTTATTTTACTATCTGTAAATGTTCTAACCATTCCTAATGAATAAGTAATATTTAATTCATCTAATTCTTCTTTAGATAAATCTTCTATATGAATATGATCTCTTTCAATATTACAAACCTTTTCAGTTTTAGAACTACTTCCGCCATTAGAAGTTTTTTCTTCTGACGAATTTTTCTTTCCACAACCAACAACCACTAACATTGCAATAAGCAATACACTTAATATTTTTTTCAATCTTACACCTTTTTCTAAAGTAGGTATTTATACCTTACTTAATTAAAGTATATATTATTATATTTTAATTGGCAACAAAAATAAAATATCATATGAAAAAGTGTAAAGTATTAAATATATTTTATTGGAACACGAGCTTTAAAAGAACATATTACTTCGTATGGAATGGTATTTAAATATGATGCTATATAGTTAATATGATAATTATCTTTAATTAGATATACTTTATCATGAACATGAACGTTATCATCTATTTTAACAAATAACATATCCATGCAAATATTACCAACTATTTCATATTTATTATTATTTATATAAATATATCTTCCTTTATTTTCTCTAATCATACCATCAGCATAACCAATTGGAATAACTGCTATTTTAGAATCACATAAAGCTTTATAAGTTCCATTATAACCAACTGTTTCCCCTTTTTTAATCTCATTAATTTGAATAACTTCACTTATTAAAGAAAAAGTAGATTTAAGATTTAAATTACTTGTTAAACCATACATAATAATACCTAAACGACATCCATTAACAAAATCTAACTTAGGATAATTAATAGTATAATCTGATGCACCTATATGAATTATTTTTATTTTAGATAAATCAACTAAACTTGTTAATTTTTTAAACAGTTCAATTTGTCTACTTGACACATCATTATCACTTGCATTGTAAATATGCGTGTAAATACCTTCTAATTTATTATTAGAATTTATTAATTTATTATAGGCATATTTTATTTCTTCATCATTATTAAAACCAAGACGATTCATACCTGTATTAATTTTAATATGACAAACTAAGTTATCAAAATTTAAAATACTTTCTAAATAATCTTTATTACTAATTGTTATAGCAATATTATTATCTCTAGCAATAGATACATAATCAAGTGGAATAATACCTAAGCAAAGTATTGGTATATTATTATTAATTTTTCTTATTTCTAATGCTTCATCTAATGTAGCTACAGCTAAATAATTAACTCCACCCCTAATCATAGGCTCAATTGCGCTTAATCCATGGCCATAGCAATTAGCTTTAGCAACACCAAAATAATATTTATAACCTGGACAACATTTAATTATTTTTTTAATATTATTTTCAATATTATTTAAATTTACTTCAATATATGTATTACGGTACATATCATCACCTAGTAAATTATATTATTTTTTTTATTTTATATATGCTATTTATCAATAAATTAATAATATCTTTATCATTAATTTTTTTCTTTTCTTCAAATTTAGTAAACAAATCTTGTAATAGTTTTATATCATTATCATGTTTAAAAACCAAATTATTTATATATTTTTGTTCTAATAAATTATTGCTTATATAATGTCTCATAGAAACAAAAGCACGCATAATATCTATACTAACTTGTGTTGCAACATCAGTTCTTAATATTGATGATAACATAGCAACACCTTGTTCAGTAAAAACAAATGGTAAAGTTCTAATCATATTATTTGTGGTCCCAGTTTGGGACTGCAATGTATAAAATTCATTTTTATTTAATTGGAAATAAAAATCAACTGGAAATCTATCTATATGTCTATTTACTGCTTGATTAATTGTTTTTGTTCCATTCTTACAATGATAAAGCCTAGCTAAATCAGAATCTAGCATTACCTGTTTACCTCTTATTTCATATATTTTATTTTCTATCTTAATATTTTCTTGTATTAATACATTATTCATATAAGCCTCCTACTTATATTATTATTGAAAATATTAATATTTCCTTTTTTTTAGAAAAAAAAAGCAAATATTATTTGCTTTTTAAAGTTGTTTTTTCAATAAATGTATCAAAGGTATATAGGATTGATGGTAAGAATAACATTGTTGCTAATAATGATATTAATGTACCCAATCCTAAGAATAAACCTATTGATGATATTACTGATGATGTTGTAATTGTACCAACTAAGAAACCAGCAGTAAGTAAGATTAAACCAGATGTAATGATAGCTGATAAACGATCATGTAATGTTCCTAAAATAGCTTCTTCTTTATTTTTCTTTTTTCTTAATTGTTGATAACGGCTAGCAATAACAATAGCATAATCAATTGTAGCTCCCATTTGAATTGCAGATACTACAATATAACTCATAAAGAATATTTTATGACCAAATAAAGTTACTATAGCAAAATTTACTAAAATACTTCCCTCAATAGTTAAAATTAAAAGTAAGGCCATACCAAATGATTTAAATGTAATAAGTAATATAATAGCAATAAACAAAATAGTTACAAAAGTAATAATAATATTATCGTTTGTAAATGTTGATTTTAAATCACGAGCATTGATAGAATTTCCTACTAATAAAGCATTATCATAATATTTTTTAGTTTCTTTTCGAACATTTTTAATAATATTATCAGTTTTCTTAGATTCAATATCACTATCAAGTGTTAAAACAACACGAGAATAATTCTTACTTTCTAAGAAATTAATTGATTCAGCAAGTTTATCATAATATGTATTAATTACTAATTTAGTTTTATCATCTATTGGTAACATAGCTTCATTATCATGAATGAATGTTAAAAGATCAATAACAGTTATCTCATAATTATCAATATCTACTTCTACATATGAATCAACATTTTTCATAACATATAATTGATATAAACCTTTAACACTTTCAGGTTCCATATTAAATAATACAGCAACTAATGGATATTTTAATTTAGTACCTAAAGCTAATTTATCATTTATCTGATATGAACCAATTGAAGTAACAGATTTTACACCTTTTATATCTTTCAAATCAGTTACTAACAACAATTCTTTATTATAATCTTTTTCTTTATTTTCAAACAATATTAATAAAGTATTGTCTTTACCAAAAGTTTGCTCTTGTTTATGTAAGGCTTTAATATTACTACTTAAACGTACAGAATTAATTGAATTTAAATCATATACATATTTATAACCAGGAATAAAACAAATTGATACAAGAATTAAAATAACATATATTGGAAGTAATACGAATTTAAATTTAACTATAAAGTTAGATAACATTTGAAGTATTCCATTAGTATTTTTCTTTTCTTTTTTCTTAAATTTAACAATTGGTGTTTTAAAGACATCTAATAGTACTGGCATAATTAGAATTACTGTTAGTAAACTACATAAAATACCTTTTGATAATACTATACCAATATCTCCACCAATTCTAAGTTGCATAAATACTAAAGCAATTAGTCCAGAAATAGTTGTTAAAGATGATGCGAATATTTCTGGTATTGATTTTGATAAAGTCTTTTTAATAGCTAATAATTTATCATCTGTATCTTCTATTTCTTTCATATATTGATTCATAAAAATAATTACATAATCAATTGATAAAGCTAGTTGTAAAACAACAGCTATAGCTTTAGTAATATAAGATATTTCACTAAAAATAAAGTTTGAACCCATATTTAAAACTATAGATATCAAGAAAATTATGAAGGCTATAACAGTCTCAAAATAAGTTTTAGCAGTTGTTAATAATACAACAAATATAATAGCAATACATAATATTAATACTAAGGTTACACCTTCAGTTGGATCTTCAAATTCATCAGAATAAATATAAGTATCTTTATCATGAGTTTGTTTTTTAATCTCTTTAGCTACTTTTTTAGCAATATGTTTATCTTTACCAATTAACTGAACCTTATATAAAGCTTTATTATCTTTATAATAAGAATCATTTAAATCAAACATTACAGAGTCAATATTCTTAATACCTTTTATTTTTTCATAGTATGTCATAGCTTCTTTTTCATTAACATTATCTAGCATAACATCTATAGATATTAAAGTGCCATACTCATTTTCCATTAATTTTAATCCTTCTTTAGTTTCTGTTTTAGAAGGTAAATAATCAGTTAAAGATCCATTTACTTTAACATTATTTAGATTTATAAGTCCAACAACAAATAAACCTAAAAATAGTACTAAAAGTACATATCTAAATTTTGTAATATTATTTCCTAACCAAAATAATAATTTTTCTTTCATATAACCACCACTACTACATTTTATTATTTATCTTAAAATTTAGTAAGAACAAAATATATACAAAAGTATAAAAATCTACTTTTTGACAAATTAGTAGATTTTGTTATAATTATAATAGGTGATATTTGTGGAAAAAACTAAAACATATTTAGCTAATGCTTTATTAGAACTTTTAAAAGAAAAAGACTTTGATAAAATCAAAGTTAATGAAATTTGTGATAAAGCCTTAATACATAAGACAACGTTTTATAATCATTTTGAAGATAAATATGAACTTTTAAATTATACCCTACTTAAAATTCATCATGAAATAACAGATAATACAAAATTTGAAGGAAGTTTAATTGATTATTATTTATCTATAGCTAAATACTATATTAAATATATTAAAGATAATCCTGAATTATTTAAATCAATTATTGCAAACGATAATAATACTGGTCTAATCTTGTTTCAAAAATTATATGTTAAAGATATAGCTGAAAAAATAACTATTAATAATATTCGTGAAGTACCAGCAAATTATGCAGCACATTTTTATGTATCAGCTGTTCTTGCTATTATATCTGAATGGTTTATTAATGGTATGAAAGAAGATGAAGAAACTCTACTTAATTACATTAAAGTACTCATTAAAGAAGAAAAAGCCTTTTAGGCTTTTTTATATATGTTCTAAAAATATTTTAATACCCATAAATATTAAAAATAATCCTCCTATTAATTCAACTTTAAAATTAAAATATGAACCAACTTTATTACCTAATATTACTCCCAAAGAGGAAATTATAAAAGTAATTATACCAATTAATAAACAAGTTAAATAAATATTAGTATTAAAAAAGGAAAAAGTAATACCAACTGTAAAAGCATCTATACTAGTTGCAATTGATAACATAATCATTTCTTTAAAATTAATATTATCATTTACTTTATTTTCCTCAAATGATTCTAAAATCATATTTAAACCAATTATTGATAAAAAAATTAAAATAATATAATGATCATATCTAGATATTATATTGGACATTTTATATCCTATTTGATAACCTAAATATGGCATTATAGCTTGAAATAATCCAAAATATAAACCAATAACTAAAATATATTTGATAGTTAATTTTTGTTTAATAAACCCTTTTAAAACTGCTATGCAAAAGGCATCAAGAGAAAGAGTAATTCCAATTATTAATGTAGTCATAACTCACCTATTTAAGTATATTATTATTTTATTTATTTATTTATACTAATTCATAAGATCTAGATATTATTCTTGAATCTGAACAATATTCAATTATATATTCATTATTTTTTTTACATATTATTATTCCAACTGTATCATTATCCGTAATATCTTTTATATTTTTATCAATATAATTCATATAATTTTGAATTTGACCAGTATGATTATAATTTAAATCAGTTACCTTTAGTTCAATTACAACATAACAATGATATTTAATATTGTATAAAAGTAAATCAATATAATTATATGTATTAGCTATTTTTATTTTATATTCACTACCAATAAAAGAAAATCCATTACCTAATTCTTTCATAAAATATTCTATATCTTCAAGTATAAGTTTTTGTAATATTTTTTCAGAAATATTTTTATAATTATTTTTATTTCTTATAATAATTGGATTTTTAACAAAATCTGTTAAAATCATTTCTTTATGATTTTTTAATTTATTTTTAGTGTTTTCATCTAATCTTTCGTATTCATTATTTTTAACAATTTCTATTAATTGCCTTTTAGAAAGATTTCTATTTACTATTTGTAGAATATAATAATTAATGGCATTAATATCTTTTAAGGGTAATAATATTAAACAATGACTCCAACATAATTGTGGCACCAGTGGTGCCACTTTTTGATTTGAAAATACTAAATAAAACTTTTTAATCTTAAATAATGTACTTTTATTATATTTTTTACCAACTTCATATTCCAATTTTTTTGAATATTTTTCTATAACTCCCTCGCCATATTTTTTACCTGCTTGATTAAGTAATTTACCAACAGTTAAATACTTTATTAATTCATAATTATTCTTACTATAATCTTTTATCTTTTTATTAATTTCATTATCAATTAGTTCTTTTTTTATTTCATTATAATAATTCATAACAATCCCCCAATTGATAATTATTATAAATCAATAATATGTCTTTAATTGTCAAAAAAAATGAATTATTAATTCATCTTTTTCTTATATTTAATAAATAATATCATCATGAAGAATGTTAGTAAACCAGATATACTTGCTAAAGTATATACTAATAAATTATATTTATTATCATCTATAGTATTAGCTTTATTCC
Organism: Bacilli bacterium; assembly: GCA_017527675.1. Lineage (GTDB taxonomy): Bacteria > Bacillota_I > Bacilli_A > RF39 > UBA660 > RGIG6635. The sequence goes on along the minus strand of JAFXPU010000001.1, from coordinate 91,229 downwards.
CATCAGCATACTTTTGAATTGTACCTTCTTCTTTATCGTAAGTATACCAATTAACTTTACCAGTATTTAAATTCATACCATATATCAAATAATAATCTAAGCCAGATTTCTTATAGGCAATTACTTCCTTGCCATTTATTTTGATAGTTGTTTTTTTATAACTATTTTTATTATTTTCCATGAAATATAAACTTATATTATTAAATTTAACTTCATTATATAAGGTATAACTTTTATCTTTAGCATTATAAATATATAAAGCTATATCACCTTTATCATCTCTTAATCCAACTAAAGTATATTTAGTTATTTTACCTTTTAAAGCAGGTATTTCTTCATCACCTATTTTAACAGATGTTTTAACATAATTATCAAGTTCTGGAAGTTTATCCTCTTTTTTAACTAAGTAATATGTTTTTTTATCTATTTTTACAGGAGTAGGATTTAATTCTTTTACTAATACATTAACAACATATACTCTTTGATTTCCATTTTCAGCTGTTACTGTAACATTAAAAGTATTTTTTCCTTCTACTAATTCCATTTCACCAACGCCAGCAATTGATGCAGTATTATCTTCTGCTGTTGCAGTTAAATTAATATTAGAAACCTTATTATCAACTTCAATATTATATTCTACTGTTTCTTTGTCAAATTTAATTTCATATCCATCTATACCTAAAGCAGATAAATAATTATTTGCTGAATATGTACGATTAACATCAATTGGATCATCATACGTTGGTCTATCAATTACATTAATTGTTATTGTACGTGACATATCCCCTAAATCAGTACCATCTTGATCAGATGGGTTATAACAATAAAGTGTTATAATAGCTTGGCCAGGATTTAGAGCAGTAAATGATGTTGCACCATTTTGATCATCATAGAAAAAATCATCACCACCAGCTAAAACACCTTGATTAGAAGATGTACAAGAACATCTTCCTGTTAATCCTTTCATATCAATAGATACTGTTACTGGAGAACCACTATAAACTGTTGTATTAGCTGTCCAAATACCAAAGGCATTTACATTATTTGTTTTAAATAGCAAAGTGAATAAAACAAATATAAATAAATATTTTAGTTTTTTCATATTACCTCCTATTGAGTAATTTTAGTTCCCTTCATAATATAATTCTTAATTTTAACATAATCTGATGCATAAATATTGTTATCATGATTTGTATCAGCTGCTATAGCATAAACACCATCTAATTTTTTAACATCCATTATATGGTTCTTAATTTTAACATAATCTGATGCAAATATTTCACCATCACCATTAACATCACCATAAATAACTACATCAAATGTTTTATTTTCTGTTCCAATAATAATATTAACTTTATCACCAGTTGCCATTTTGCCAGATGATTTTACTTCACCATTTTTATTATAAACTGTTACAACTGCATCAGCTTTAACATTAATTATTTTTTGTCTAATAGTTGCTGAATCAGTACCTATTTCAATACCTGATAAATAAGTGTCATTATTTTTAATATCTGTACTATTTAATGTGGTTTTAACATCAACAGCAATTGGTGTTTTTTCACCAGTTAGTATTACATTAATATGATATGTTTTAACGTCACCATTTTGAGCAACACAATCAATATTAATTGTTTTGTTTTGATCAATTGTATAAGTACCTAAACCATTGATTGATGCTAAGGATGAAATAGAAGTAGCACTTATATTGATAACAGGATTATTAATATCTAAATAGTAATTATAACTTTCAGCTGTACTATTAAATCCAGCGATATCTGCACCATTTATATTTATACTCTTTAAATAATTATTTGGCCAGCCACCTTGTGTTGGTAAGGTAGTTTTTTCAGGCATATTTCTAAATACTGGAATATAGAAATTTAATTCTAAATCAAGTAAATTATTTTTAAAATATGCTGAATATGAAGTATTTGCTTCAGATGAAGGTGCTTTGGTATTAGTCATATATTGATGTGTATAATTATAATATGCACTTTTACCAGGATTAGCATGTTCAAAATAATATTCAATTACATTAAATTTTTTAAAATATGAAGTATCTTGTCCAACATTTAAAAATTGATTATATATCCATTTAGCTCCACCAATAATTGCACGCTCTGGAGTATTCCATGGGCGAACTGTTGAATCATCATAACCAGCAGCAAAATCTAAACCACGATATACAGGATTAGCACCATCAGATGCTCCAATATTATAGAAGTTATAATGTCCATTATAATTACCTGATGTTGCTGTTGTAAGTTCTCTTCCTACTTCTTCAATTGATAGAGCAACTAAATATATTGGATCAACTCCTGATTGTTTACCAGCTTCAATAAAAGAATTAGCATATCGTTGATTATATGTACTACCATAAGCAGATGTAATAATATTATATAAATTTTCATCAGATATTAAGTTATTATTTTTTAATCCTTGAAATTGCATTATATACATATCTGATAAGAAATTTCTAGGATCCATATAGAAAGCTACAGTATCATAACTAGCAAGTAACCATGGATCATATCCACCTATATCATCATATTCTAAATATTTATTGTTTATGTAATCAAAGGAATCAGTTCCTTTAGAAAGTAAGGCATAGTTATTTGACATACTAAGTCTTAAAACATTACGTCCACCATATGTTTCATTTAATACAGCAGTATTAAAATCTAATTCTGTATCTATAGCATAGAATGTCCATTTTGGATGGTTAGTTTTTAATACAGCTAATTTTTCCCAATAAGATTCAGGAAAACCGGCATTTCTAAATTCAGTTTTCATCTCTTCAGTTAAGAAATCGCTTTTTAAATCTGCATGACAGAAATAACCAGTTGTAACTATCCAAGGTTGATCTGCTGGAGATGCATCAACTTTAACATAATAATCACTACATCTATATGTATCATTAGTTGGTACAGTATCATTTTCATAAACTGTAACTTCATCACCTAAATCAAGTGAATACCAATAACCACCAACACTATTTAAATTTGCATTTTGATATAAGCATTTACCACGAGCTCCACCAAATAATTCACACACTGGAGAATCTCCAACTACTGTTGCTTTATATTCAGCTAAAACACTTTGTGGCAAAAAGAAAAGTGACATTACAAAAATAAGTATAAATACTTTATTAAACATCTTCATAATATCACCTCACAATATATAATAATTATACCAAAAAAACCTATAATCTACAAATGATTACAGGTTTTACTTTACACTATGTTTTCATTAATTATTTTTTTAAAATCATAACCTTTTTAGAACCATATTTTTTTTCTTTGAATATTTCATAATTTAATGGATTAATATTTTCATTTTCATACTCTAAAACAATAATTCCGTCATCAGTTAAAAGATTGTTTTTACTAATAATTTCGAGGCATTTATTAATTAAACTCAATCTGTATGGTGGGTCTAAAAAGATAATATCAAATTTTTTGTTAGTATTATTTAAAAAGTATTCATAATCCGTTTTATTAATATAAATATTTTCTTTTATCATTTTAGTATTTTCTTTAATGGTTTTAATTGCTATGTCATTATTATCACAAAAAGTACATTCTAAAGCTCCATTTGAGATTGCTTCAATACCTAATGAACCAGATCCAGCAAATAAATCTAAACAAACAGAATCAGGTATATAACTTTGAATCATAGCCATTAAAGATTCTTTTACCCTATCCATTGTTGGTCTAGTACCATCTATATCAAACCCTTGTAAGTTTTTGCCTTTATAAATACCTGAAATAACACGCATATAACCACCATTTAAATTATACCATGTTCTTCATTAAATTACTAACTAAATCAATTGTTGTAAATATTCTATCAATTTTATCTTGAGGACGCAGATGATAATCTTCTTTTAATTTCTCCGCAAATTCTTTAAACATATTTGGATTACGTATAAGTATTTTATACCAATAACTATGTTCTCTTAAATATTTTATATATAAAGGATTGGATTTTAATTTAAATTGCAAATCTAAATTCATTAATCATCAAAATGCTTATAGATTGGTTTTGGTTCATAATTACTGGTATTAACTGTTTTACTACCCATTAAATCTCCAAGTACGCCTAATACTCTTTGAATACTATTAATAGATTCTTGAACATTATCTAAATTAATATTTTTAAAGTAATTTACAAAATCACTCATATTAACTGTTTCTTTTTTATCCTCTAAATACTTTTTCCATATATCATTATCTTCACCATACATATCATACATTTCATAGAATTGTTGCCATGTCATTTCTTTGGAATTGATATATCTTAAAAGACGTGGATTTTTCTTTACAAAAATTTTGAATTCTTCTTTTGCCATTTTATCACCTAATATAATTTATGCATTTTTTTAAAAATATTTGAAAAAATAATAAATATATATTATAATTATCACATGGAGGTTTTACTATGATTTTTTTTGATAATATTATTGCAAGAGCAGAAAAGAAACATTTAAAAGAAAGAAATATGAAATACTTTTTAGATTGTCTAACTACTGATTCATTAGAAGAATTTAATAAAATGGAAGCAGAATTAAAAAGTTTAAGTAATTTCTTTTATGATAACTATGATACTTTATTAAGATATAAATGGCATTTATCAAGTGACTTTACTATTTTATATAAAGAAGATAGTGATGCATACTTAATTATGGGAGAAAATGGATTTGCTATTGATAAGGATAAAGAACAAAGTGCTAAAGCACTTGAAGAAGAAGAAGAGTTATTAGTTCATGGTCATGATATTGTAACAAATCTTTATAAATATTCTTGCAAATATATAAAACTACATAATAAAGATTGGTTAACAAAACCATTTACTGATCGTGAAACATTTGAAACAATTGGTCAATCATTAGGTTATCTAAAAGGTTTAAATGTAGAAAAAGAAAAAAATATAACAAAATAAAAAAATATGATTTTTAAAATCATATTTTTATTTTGTTCTTGATTTGATATCATCTTCAATAGCTTCTGGAATATTTGCAATTATTTCTGGATTAATATTAACATTGTATTCTTTTATTTGCGGAATATCACCAACTGTTGCTGCAGCCTGCCTTGCAGTTAATTTTGTTTCTAAAGCTTTTAATCGATTTATTTCTAATTCTTTATCAATTACTTCAGTTTCTAATTCTTTTTTAATATCAATAATTGTTCCTCCATATCTTGGTATAATTATATAATAAATCTACCACCCACGCAAGGTACGTTTTTTCGATTTACTTATACATAAAAAATCAACCTATTAAGGTTGATTTTTTTTATCATTTTCATGTTTCTTTTTATCAGCAATAAACAATGCAGGTATCCACCCAAATAAAATTCCAATTTCTGGGACAAATAAAGCATAAACATTAATTTTATTTATAATATCATTTTCTAAGCCAAATATAATTCTTGAAAATATTATTACAGTTATAATAGATACCCATATTAAGAATGATATACCAATAATTTTTAAATATAATTTGACAAAATTAGTTTCTTTCATATTAATTATTCTCCAAATCTCTTAACATATCATCAATAGTTAGAATTCTTTCATCTACAGATGATAAGTTTACTTGTTCTATTTCTTTTTTCTCCTCTTGAATATCAGTTGGGGTGTTCTCTTCACTATCTTTTGTTAGATCTTTAACTTCAAAAGTGGATACTAAATTATCTTTAATAATATTAGTACCTGTTGAATATCGATCAGCAATTGGAAGTTCAGTTAACTTAATTAACACTATATCTTCTTTTGTTTTTAAACCAATTTGATGTTTAGAATTTATTACATATGAACTTAAAATATAGTATGGATTAGTTTTAACATCTCTTACTACTTGTACTCCTTTACGACCTCTTGATGTTTTTTCAAACTCAGTTAATTTAACACGTTTTCCGGTTCCTTTAGTAGTAATAATTGATATTAATTCTTCATCATTAATAACATTTAGAGAAACTACAACATCATTTTTTAAAGTAATAGATTTAACACCACTACCTCTTACACCAGTTGCTGGTATTTCATCGATGTTATATTTTAATCCTAAACCATTATGGGTTGTAACAAAGACTTCAGTACCAACTTTATCAGTTGCTCCTAAAACAACATCTTTGTCTTTTAATTTCATAGCGCACATTGGTTTATTATATCTTGATACTTTAAATTCCGCTAACTTAGTACGTTTTACCATACCATTTTCTGTATAAATAGTTATATATTTATCAGCATCAAAATTAGTAACTGGAATAGATGAAACTATATAATCATCTTCATCTAATTTAACTATATTAGATACATGTTTACCCATATCTTTCCATTTTAAATCAGGTAAGATATGAATTGGTAAGAATAGATAATTACCATTAGTTGTAAATAGTAATAATGTATCCATTGTATTTAATTCATAAAGACCTATAATATAGTCGCCTTCTTTTAGTTGAATATCTTCACCTGCTGAATTATAGCTTCTTAAAGATGTACGCTTAACATAGCCATCTTTGGTTACAGCAACTATACAATCTTCTTTTGGAATCATAGCTTCTATATCAATTTTAATTTCAGTTATTTCATCTTTTATTTCCGTTTTACGTGGTGTTGCATACTCAGTCTTAATTTGTTTTAATTCTTTTTTCATTACATCTTTTAGCATTTCTTCATTAGCTAAAATTGCTTCAAAAGCAGCAACTGCTTTTTTAAGTAAATTATATTCATCTTCTAAAGTTTTAACATCTGTATTAGTTAAACGATAAAGTTGTAATGTAACAATAGCTTCAGCTTGTTCCATTGTAAATTTATATAATTTTACTAAATTTTCTTTAGCATCTTGTTTATTTTTGCTTTGACGGATTGTTTTAATAACCTCATCAAGGATATCTAAACATTTAATTAAACCTTCAACAATATGCATACGAGCTTTAGCATGTTCTAAATCAAATTCAGTACGTCTTGTAATTACTTCTTTTTGATGAGCTATATAAGCATCAAGTATATCAATTACCCCTACTTGAACTGGACGTTTATTGACAATAGCAATCATATTGTAATTGTAATTTATTTGTAATTCAGTATTTTTAAATAAATAATTAATTACATTATCTTGATTAGCATCTTTTTTAAGATCAATAACAATACGAACTTTTTCTTCTCTATCTGATTCATCACGTACTTCAATCATACCATCTATTTTTTTATCATAAATGATATCAGATATTTTCTTAACAAGCATTGCTTTATTAACTTCAAATGGTATTTCATGAATAATAATTTGTCTTTGTTTTTTATCTTCAACAATTTCATATTTTGAACGGATTACTACCCTACCACGACCAGTAGTTAAAGCATCCTCAATTTCTTTTTTTCCTTCAATAATAGCTCCAGTTGGAAAATCTGGTCCTTTAATAATATCTAAAATTGACTGTAAATGACAATTTGGACTTTCAATTCTTTTAATAGTTGCATCAATAACTTCACCTAAATTATGAGGTGGAATTTCAGTTGCATAACCAGCTGAAATACCTTTAGCACCATTTACAAGTAGATTTGGATATCTTGCTGGTAAAACTGTTGGTTCATATAATGTATCATCAAAGTTAGGTGCCCATTCAATAGTATTTTTATCTATATCTCTTAAAAGTTCTCCAGATATTTTAGATAGTCTTGCTTCTGTATAACGCATAGCAGCAGCTGAATCACCATCCATAGAACCATTATTACCATGCATATCAATATAGCATTCATTTTGCTTCCACCATTGAGACATATGAACTAAGGCTTCATAGATAGATGAATCACCATGTGGATGATAATGACCCATTACATTACCAACAGCAGTAGCTGATTTTTTATGAGCTTTTTCATAGGTGTTTTTGTCTCTAAACATCGCATATAATATTCTTCTTTGAACTGGTTTTAAACCATCACGAACATCAGGTATAGCTCTGTTTTGAATTATATCTTTAGCATACTCTGAAAATCTTTCTCCCATTATTTCTTCTAGAGTATAATCATAAATACGGCCTAGTAATTCAATTGTTTCTTCTTTTGCTTTTCTCATACTTCACCTCAGTTTATCTTATAATTATCTTCTAGGGAGAATTCAATATTTTCTTCAATCCAATCTTTTCTTGGTTCTACTTTATCACCCATTAAAACAGCAACACGTTTTTCAGCCAATAATGCATCATTAATAGATACTTTAATTAAACTTCGTGTATTAGGATTCATAGTTGTTTCCCAAAGTTGATTAGCATCCATTTCTCCTAAACCTTTATAACGTTGTGTCTTAGTAGGTTTACCTTTATATTTTTCAAGTATATTTTTACGATCTTCTTCTGTCCAAGCATATTCGCCAGTATTTCCACACTCTATTTTGTATAAAGGTGGCATAGCTATATATAAATGTCCAGTTTCAATTAATGGTTTCATATAACGATAGAAGAATGTTAAAAGTAAAATTTGAATATGAGAACCATCAACATCGGCATCAGTCATAATTATAACCTTATCATAGTTACTATCTTCTATTTTAAAATCAGCACCAACACCAGCACCAATAGCATAAATCATGGTATTAATTTCTTCATTTTTATATGCTTCATCAAGTGATGCACGTTCAGTATTTAAAACTTTACCTCTAAGTGGTAAAATGGCTTGATACTTACGGTCACGACCAGTTTTAGCAGAACCACCTGCTGAATCACCCTCGACTAAAAATAATTCATTTATTTTATTATCTTTACCTTGTGCTGGAGTTAATTTACCAGAAATAGTTCTTTCTTTTTTGTTTTTATCTTTGCCACCACGAGCCTCATCTCTGGCTTTACGAGCAGCTTCACGAGCATTACGGCTTTTTAACATTTTTTGCAAAATAGCAGTTGCAACTGTTTTATTTTCTTCAAGGAAGAAAGCAAGTTTTTCGGATACTATTGAATCAACAACTGGTCTTGCTTGAGGAGTACCAAGTTTTCCTTTTGTTTGACCTTCAAATTGTAATAATTCCTCTGGTATTTTTAAACTAATAATTGCTGTTAATCCTTCACGAGTATCAGGACCTTCTAAGTTTTTATCTTTTGCTTTTAAAAATCCATTATTTTTAGCATATTCATTAAAAACACGAGTAATAGCAGTTTTAAAACCTACTTCATGTGAACCACCATCGATTGTTTTAACATTGTTAACAAAAGATATAATGTTTTCAGAATAACTTTCAGTATACTGAAAAGCAACTTTAACATCAATTTTATCTTTTGTTCCAGACATAACAGTAGCTTTATTTAATTCTTGTTTATCTTCATCAATATATTCAACAAAGGCTTTTAGACCATCTTGATAACAGAATGTCTCATGTTTATTATCTTCTTCATCAGTTACTTCAACTGTTAATCCTTCAAGTAAGAATGCTGATTCTTGCATACGCTCACAAATAGTTGTAAATGAGAATAATGTAGATGAAAAGATTGTATCATCAGGCATAAAACGTACTTTAGTACCAGTTTTAGAAGTTTTATCTCTTTTAGTTAAAGGTACATCAACATGTCCACCATCTTTAAAACGAATAAAGTATTCATAACCATCACGTTTAATTGTTACTTCCATCCATTTTGATAAAGCATTAACAACAGAAGCACCAACACCATGTAGACCACCTGAAACTGTATAACCACTTGTTTCAAACTTACCACCAGCATGTAACATAGTATAAATTACTTCTGGAGTAGTTTTACCAGAGGCATGCATACCAACTGGTACACCACGTCCTTCATCTTCTACTGATACAGAATGATCTTTATGTAAAATAATTTTAATACGATTACCATAACCATTGATAACTTCATCAATACCATTATCAACAATTTCCCATACAAGATGATGTAATCCACGCTTATCCGTAGACCCAATATACATACCAGGACGTTTACGAACAGCTTCTAAACCTTCTAATATTTTAATTGAACTTTCATCATATTTTGCCATAAACTCACCATTTATAATTATATCAAAAAAAAAGAAAAATAACAATAAAACCCTTTATTTTATTATCATTTTCTTCACTTTATTATCTTTTTTAATATCCTCTTTACCAAGAGCAATACTGTTTTGCAAATTTATAATATTATTTATCCATAATCTATCTAAATCTTTCTTTATCTTTCTTTTTATCATAATATTCTTCGGTTTCTTTAGCTATATATATTTTTCCTAATATATCAATTGTTCCTGATGTTAAATATTCTTTATAATCAGGAATTAATTCAGATAAATCTTTATGGAAATTCATTACTACTTCTTCCATACTTACTCCTTTTAGCCATTATAACAAATAAAAAAAGAAAAATATTTATTTTTCTTTTAACAACCAAATGTATATAAATAATTATTATAATACTTCATATTTGGATTTTCATTATTGATATCTGCTTCATCTTTATCATATGCTTTTTTAGTTATTGTAACTGTACAAGTATCAGCATATGGTTCCTTAGTATCAGCATTTTTTATTTCTTTTTTTAAATATCCAGATTTCTTTAAAGTATCTAGTGTTATGGATATAGATTCATCATTATTTTCAGGTAATACAATATCAATATCCTCATCTAAGGTATAAGAATATGCTGCTTCTAATATTGTATCAATATTAGATTCTTTAACTTGTTTTTGAGAATCTTTAACAATACTATTAATAATTGGAATAGATATAAGTGCAAGTATAGATAATATAACTATAACACCTAATAATTCAACTAATGTAAAACCCTTCTTATTCATATTTCACCTACTTATAAACGGCATGCAATGTAAATAAGTAATTGCCGTCATATTTATAATCTTTAATATCTGGAGTTGTTGAACCAGCTGTCGTTTCAACTGTTATTGCAACATAAGAACTTTCCATATCAAATTTTTTACCATTTAATGGATCTTTAATATCCTTATCAACATAGCCTTTATCAGCTAATTCTTTTAAAGTTATTTGATATCCATCAATATTTGTTAAAGTAACAACATCTTCTTTGTTTGTATATGTAATTGCAGCCGATAAAATTGTATCTACTTGAGAATTATGACTTCTTTTTTTTGCATCGTTAACACTTTTATTAATTGTAAATGTTGCCAGTAAAATTATTAAACAAAGTAATACTATTGTTGCTAATAGTTCAACTAGCGTAAACCCTTTTTTATTCATCTAATCACCTACTATCTTAATTATACCTTGATATAATATTATGTCAAGATTCTAATTAACTTCTTTTTTTAGTTCATCTAGTATATTTAAAGCTTCAAGTGGAGTTAATTTTAAGATATCTATATCTTTTATTTTCTTTTCTATTTCACTAACTTGAGGTTCAAAAGAAAGTGGTAAACTCTCTTGAACTTTAATATCTCTTTTAGCCTCGTTTGCTTCATATATTTTTAATACTTCTTCTGCTCTTGCAAGTACTTCATTAGGTAAACCTGCTAATTTAGCAACATGAATACCATAACTCTTATCAATTGAACCATCTTTTATTTGATGTAAGAATGTTACATTACCATTTTCTTCATGGGCAGATACATGAATATTTTTTAATTTTGATAAAGTTTTATCTAAATCAGTTAGTTCATGGTAGTGAGTTGAAAACATTGTTTTAGCATTAATAGTATGAATATATTCAATAATTGCTTGGGCTAGAGCCATACCATCAAATGTTGCTGTACCACGACCTAATTCATCAAATAGAATTAAACTATTTTCAGTAGCATTAGCAATAGCATAATTAGCTTCATTCATTTCTACCATAAATGTTGATTCACCAGCTACTAGGTCATCTGATGCTCCAATACGAGTATAAATAGCATCAAATACTGGTAAATTTGCTTCTTTAGCTGGAACAAAACAACCTATTTGAGCCATAATAACCGTAATAGCAAATTGACGCATATAAGTTGATTTACCTGCCATATTAGGACCTGTAATAAGCAAGATATTAGTATCTTTATCCATAATAATATCATTAGCAACATAACTATGATTAGCTAGTACTTTTTCCACAACGGCATGACGATTTTGAATTAATCTAACTTCATGATTATTTGTTAATGTTGGACGAATATAATTGTTTTCTTCAGCAACTATTGCAAAAGAAAGTAATACATCTATTTCGGCCAATACTTTAGCAGTTTGTTGTAAATCTGGAATATGTTTTTTAACTTCATCACGTATTTGGCAAAATAAATCATATTCAAGTTCTGTAATACGTTCTTCAGCATTTAAAATCATAGCTTCTTTTTCTTTTAAAACTGGAGAAATATATCTTTCAGCATTAGTTAAAGTTTGTTTTCGCTCATAACCATATTCATCTTTAACTTGATTAATTGCTCCTTTAGATACTTCAATATAATAACCAAAGACTTTATTATAACCAACTTTTAAAGTTTTAATACCCGTTTTTTCTCTTTCTGTTGCTTCAAATTTAGCAACAAAATCTTTTCCACCACGTCTTAATTCTTTTAATTCATCAAGTTCAGCATTATAACCATCTTTAATTAAATAACCATCATGAAGGGTAATAGGCGCATCTTCATAAATTGATTCTTCAAGTAACGTATATAGATTAGCAAATGTCTTTATATCTTTAAATTTAATAGCATTTAAAATATTTTTAATATCTGGTAATACTTTTAAACTATTTTTTAGTTGTAACATATCACGAGCATTAGCATTACCAAAAGCAATTTTACCAGATAATCTTTCTAAATCGTATACTTCATTTAAAAGATTTTTCAAATCTTCTTTTAAAATAAATTCTTCACCTAAAGTTTCAACAATGTCATATCTTTTATTAATTTCTTTAATATCAACAAGTGGATTTTCAATATAATTTTTAAGCATTCTAGAACCAAAGGCTGTTTTAGTTCTATCTAGTAACCAAATTAAAGAATAATTTCTTTCTTTCAATCTTAATGTTTCTGTTAACTCTAAATTTCTTTTAGTATGAACATCCATTTTTAAGAAATTTTTATTTTCTTTAATAACTATTTTTTGAAAGTGAGTTAAAACTTTTTGCTGATTTAAAGTAACATATGCAAGTAATAATTTTAAAGTTTTAATTACTCTTTCATCATCAATATCCTCATAAATATATTTATAATTATTATCAGCATTAAAGTTATCACTATAAGTAATTGATACTTTAAATTGTTTAGCTAATATATCAGTTATAGTTCGGTCAATACTAGTTTCAAATACTACTTCTTTTAAGCCTAATGAAACTATTTCTGATACTAAATTGGCTTTATTATGAGGTAAAATTATACCTGTTATAATACCAGTTGTAATATCAGTATATACAAGAACATAAGCATGATTAAAATCAAGTAAAGAACCAATATAATTAAAATCTGAAGCATTTAAAGCATCAGTATTAACTATAGTTCCTCGACTTATTATTTGAGTTAATCCTCTTTCTACTAATCCAACAGCTTTTGCTGGATCTTCTAATTGGTCACATAAACCAACTTTATAGCCTTTATTTACTAATTGATCGACATATGAATTAACAGCATGATGTGGAACACCACACATTGGAACTCTTTCTTCTAATCCTGCATTACGACCAGTTAAAGTTAATTCTAGTTCACGAGATACAAGGATAGCATCTTCAAAAAAAGTCTCAAAAAAATCACCAATACGATACATAATTATTATGTCCGGATATTGGTTTTTTACTTCAATATATTGCTTCATCATAGGCGATACTTTATTCATATCGACATCTTTTAACATCATGCTAACCACCATATAAATTATATCAAAAAAATAGACAAACGTCTATTTTATTTATCTAAATTTTCTAAATATTCAATAATATCTTCAAAAGATTCTACTGGTATTACTTGCATATCTTTTAAATCAATATCTAAATCTAACACTTCAGCATAATTAAAATATTTAGGTACAAAGAAAACATCAACATGGCTTTTTAAAGCACTTTTAATTTTATAATCTATACCACCAATAGGACCAATATTACCTTCACGATCAATTGTACCAGAACCGGCTATCTTTAAGCCATGAGTTATATCATTATCAAGTAAAGATGCATAAATAGATAGAGTCATCATAGCTCCACCAGATGGTCCCGCAACATCATCTTTAATTCTAAAATCAATATGAGGACTAGTTTCATAGTCAAAAATATCAATTATTTTAACACCTAAATAATTTCTAATTGGGGTTTTAATTAATTTAACTTTAGTAGTTTTAATCTTATTATCTCTTTCATATTTAACTTTTACATAATCATCATTAATTTCATTTAACATTGATGATATTTCATCATAACTATTAATTTTTTTATCATTTATTTCAAGCAATAAATCGCCATCTTTTAAATCACTATCTTCATTGATATTATAATCAACATATACTTTTTCATTTTTTATTTCTATGTCTTTACCAGCATATTTATATGCATTGTAAATTGCATTATTAACTGAAGATATATAAAGTAAAGTATCTACTTTTTCTTCATTATCTAAACCATTAGGGGCATAATCATTTATCTTAGTTATTTCATAATGTCTTAACTTAGCATACCAATAATATATTAAATTAGGTTTAATAGATGAAACATAAGTAATATTAATAGAACCATCTATTTTATTTTCGTTATCAATGGTATAACTTTTTTTCACATTATCTATACCGCCTGGTTTAGTTATCATATAATTTGGTTTATATAAAACGCAAAAAAACAAAAAAGCATATAAAACTATATAAATTAAATATTTTTTTTCTTTCAATCTCTTCATATCTTAATTATACCACGAATACTTTATTTTTAAAAAGGATATAATCTAATATGAAAAGAAAACTAATCATTTTATTAACACTTTATATTCTATTTAAAATATTTTTAAATTATCAAATAATTCAAACAAGCATCTACCATATTAGTTTAATATTCTTTAAAAATATCTTTCCAGCATTATTTATCTTTTTTATTATTTCTTCTATCTTAATTAATTATGGATTTGTAAACATAATAGCTAAATTATTTGGTAAGTTTTTTTGTCTTGTATTTGGTATCAATAGTTATCAAACCTATATTTTAATTATGAGTATGTTATCTGGTCTACCTTCTAATGCTAAATATATTAATGAAATGCTAGATAATAACTTAATAACTATTAAAGATGCTAATAGAATTATTTTATTTAGTCACTTTGCCAATCCCCTATTTATTCTATTTATCGGTTTAAATAAACCGCATTTAATACTTATAGCCCATTATTTACCTAACTTTATAATTGGCTTATTTACAAGAGAAAAAACCGAATATAAAAAAGAACAAGCAATTAAAACAAGTAATAAAAACTTTGTAGATATTTTAAGTACAAGTATTATTAGTTCTTTTAATGTTTTACTAAGTGTTTTAGGACTAATTATTATCTTTTATACCTTAAGTAGTTTAACTAATTCCTTTATTTTAAAATATATATTAGAAATGTCATCATCTATAACTTATATTGTAGAATTAAATACTATAGAAAAAATTAAAGCAATGCTTGTAACAGGTATATTATCATTTGGTGGTATTTCTGTTCATATGCAAGTATTTGCCATTTTAAACAAAAAAAAGATAAGGTATTTCCCCTATCTTTTAGCACGTCTTACGCATTTTATGTTATCAACTTTAATTATTTATTTTATTTATTAATCTAATACATATGGTGATGCAGCTGTACCATTTCCACTACTTGGAGTAACTCCAGCTTTTAAGGTAACAATTGGACGAATTGCTGCACTTGAATTTTCGGCATTAACCCATTCCTTAACACCATTATCATATAAATCATATTCACGAATATTAATTGAATCACTTAAACCATTTATAGCAATTGCATCACCACGGAAACTAAATTTTTCAACAGCAGGTGAAGCACTATTATCCTTAACATGATAGTAATATCTTGAAGCAATCCAATATTTAGTTACATCAGTTGTTCCAATTCGGTAAGCTTTTGCATTATTAGCTTGTACTGATCCAATCGCTTTTATTAGGTTAATATCAGCATCTTTTTTACCATAATCGCCACCGCCAATTGTTTCCTTAGAATTATCAGTAGTACTTGTTGTCCAACTTGATACATTATAATTTGAACCATCATAATATGAAGTACTAGTTAAAATTTTTGTTTGATCACTATAACCAGCATATCTTGTTGAAACTGTATAAGAATTATTAGCATATTGAGCTGCTATTGTATTTAAATAACCAATGTAATTTTTATAACCTTTAACACCTGAAAAATTAATATCTACACTTGATACATATTCAGAAACCATATCAACACGACCATTTGATTTAACATCAATAATACGCCATACATTTAACTCAGACGGATTAATTGTTTGACTAGTTGCATAACCTGTCATGGCAGGATCAGTTGCAAATGATGTAGATGTAGGTGTCATTATTACATAATCACCAACATTAAATGCAAATGGAGTAACTTCCTCAGTATTTAAATCGACAATATGTGAATTATATTGATATACTACTTTAACACCAAAATTAGTATCTGTATATTTCTTATTTAAAATTGGTATATCAATTACTAACAAACTATCATTTAAAGTAACATCATCCAAAGTAATTGATTTAGCACTAACATTTATCTTACTTGCATATGATGAATTTGTTAATTCATATGTATAATCACCATATGTAATTGTTTTATCATCAGCTGATATTTTTAATTGTTTTACTGTATCATCAGCAAAGGTAAACTCATAACATTTTTTATCACTATCACAAGTAACAACATCCTTAACATTATTATTAGTAAAATCTTCATTCATTTTTTGACTTAACAAAGATTGCTTAATTAATAAATCAGTTCTAACACTTTTAGAAATATAATTGTTTTTAAGTATAACTACTATATTAAATATAAATATCATAATTACAGATGCTAAAGCAAAAGATGTTATTAATTCTACTAATGTAAATCCTTTATTATTTTTCATATTAAGCCTCCTTTATCCATACAACAGCGGCTTCCCCATTATTAAATTCCATAAATAATTGGTAACCATCTGATGTATCCGGTGACTTTTTAATTAAATCACGAAGTGTTTCATCATAATTATTAACATTAGCAGCTTGGCTCATAAGTGTTTTTAAATCATTTAGATTTGATTTAGTAATTAGAACTTTTTTAATATCAAGGGAACTATATAACATATTACAATAGTCAGTATTATTATAATATGTTGCAGGACAATCAGATAAATCAACAAACGAATTACTATTAATTGTTGAATAAATACTATCTTTTCCATTATATAAAATGTTTTCTTTTATATCCGCTCCAGCATACAATCTTTCAACATTATTATATTTAAATGCTTTATTGTATGAATCATTCACATTAGCAAACTGAAAATATAAATATATTAAAATTGCTGAAACTGTTATAGATACTATCAAAGTATCAATTAACATAAATCCTTTGGAATTTTTTTTCACTTAATTCACCCCTTTAGTATTGAAATTATCCTAAATGTATTATATAATATTTCCAGGATAAAAACTAGTCCTAAAAGATAAAAAGAAGAAAAAGAATAAGAAGGGATTGACATATTATGCTTAAAACATTTGATTATAATAAGATGCCAATTGTGGAAGCTGTAAATGAAATAATGGTTGATGCAGCAAAGAGAGGAGCCAGTGATATTCACTTCGATCCACTCGAAAATGTAATGAAAATTAGAATAAGAATTGATGGTACATTAATTGACTACGCTCTTGTTCCAAATGACATTAAAAAGAATTTAATAACAAGAATTAAAATTATTGCTGGAATGAATATCACTGAATCAAGATTACCTCAAGATGGCGCTATTAAAGCAACAGTTCAAGGTACAAGTCTTGATCTACGTGTTTCAACTATTCCAACTAATATGGGTGAAAAAATCGTTATACGTATTTTGGATTACTCATTATCTGGAGCAGGTATTGAAAATTTAGGATTCAGTGATAAAAATTATAAAAAAGTTATTGAAATGATAAATCAACCAAATGGAATTATTTTAGTTACAGGTGCTACTGGTACTGGTAAATCTACTACTGTTTATGCTGTATTACAAAGATTAAATAAAGAATCAACTAATATTATTACTGTTGAAGACCCAGTCGAAATGAATATTGAAGGTGTTAACCAAATTCAAGCTAATAGTGAAATTGGACTTGACTTTGCTACTGCCCTACGTTCTATTTTAAGACAAGACCCTAACATTATTATGATTGGTGAGATTCGTGATACAGAAACAGCTAAAATTGCAATTCGTGCATCTATTACAGGTCACTTAGTATTATCTACTCTACATACTAATGACTCATTAAATACAATTGAACGTTTACTTGATATGGATGTTGAAAGATATTTACTTGCCTCTTCCCTATCTGGTATTATATCTCAAAGACTTGCTCGTAGATTATGTCCACATTGTCGTATTGAAAGAGAAGCAAACCAATATGAAAAGAAATTATTTGAAGCTTCATTAGGACATAGCGTAGATAAATTATATTCAGCAAATAAAGCTGGTTGTGAACATTGTCATGGTGGTTTTGCTGGACGTATTGCTATCCAAGAAGTATTATTAATTAATCAACAAATAAGAGATGCAATCTCTGCTAATAAATCTAAAGAAGAATTAAGAGATTTAGTATATAATGAAGATGTTGATTCTCTACTACAAGATGGTTTATCAAAAGTAGAGCAAGGAATTACATCAATGGAAGAATTATTAAAACTAATTGAACTTGAAAATGAAAATGCTACTATTGCTCGTATGGGTATGGAAGCAGCTCAAACATTAGGTGATAATTTAGAAGAACAAATTATCGATGATGAAATTAAAGCTAAACCTGCTAATAATATTGAGATTGATGAAAGTTTATTAGAAGATAATAATGCTGATGATAAAACTAAAATAGAAGATAATTATTCAGTTGATAGTCTATTAGATGATATAACTGATAGTGATACTAAAGAAGAAGAAATTATTCCTGAAGTTGAACCAGAAGTTATTCCTGCTGAAGAGCTTAAAGAAGATAATAATGATTCAATTGATAATTTATTAAATGACATAACTGATAATGATACTAAAGAGGAAGAAATCGTTCCTGAAATTGAACCAGAAGTTACTCCTATTGAAGAAGTTAAAGAAGACAATAATGAAACTGATGATTTATTAAATGATATAACTGATAATGATGCCAAAGAAGAAATCGTTCCTGAAGTTGAACCAGAAGTTACTCCTATTGAAGAAGTTAAAGAAGACAATAATGAAACTGATGAAGACAACGATGAAGATGATGATAATCAAAAAATATTTGGCTTCTTTGGTAAGAAAAAGAAAAAGAAAGATAAAAAAGAAGAAGTTAAAGAAGAACCAGTTGAAGAAATAAAAGAACAACCTACAAGCGAATTTGATGAATTATCTTTAGATAAATTAGATGACTTTAATTTTGATAGCAGTCAAGATACAACTGATTTTAGTAATTTTAACTTTGATGATATTAAATTAAATGATGATGTAAAAGAAGATAATAGTTTAAATCTTGATGATTTAGATTTAGGTGAATTAAAAGCAACTGATGAAGATATTAAAAATCCAGATGATTTAAAGTTGGATGATTTAAAATTGGATGATTTAAAATTAGATGATGCTAATAACTTAAGTTTTGATGATATTAAGTTAGATGATTCTAATAATTTAAATTTAGATGAATTAACATTTGATGATAAGCCAGCAGAAAATAATGATATATCATTTGATCATACTTTTGATAATACTGATAATATTGATATTAATAATTTAGATTTAAGTGGATTAAACACTGATGATAATAAACCAGTAGAAATCAAAAATGATCATGATGAACTTGAAGAAACTGGTAAATTAGATGATGATTTATCTTCTGCATCTGATGATGATATAATGAATTTATTCAATTAAAAAAAGAAACAAGTTCACGTTTCTTTTTTTTTGCAAAAAAAAATAGTTTAATTAAACTATTCTTCTTCTTCTAATTCATCCTCAGATACAATTGATAATTCATCCATGTCATCATCATCAACATCTAAATCTTCATCAATTTCATCTAATTCATTTTCATCTTCTTTTTCTTCTTCAATGTCTTCCTCTTCTTCAGATTCTTCATCCTCATCATCTTCACTAAATTCAATATTGATAGCATGACGATCTCTTAAATCCCATAATGCATTTTCTAAAGAGACAAATCTTTTATCAGTTGTTAAAGATGTATAAAAATCCCCTATTTCATTTTTGTATGATTCTTCTGATAATTCTAATAAATCACATATTTCTTTAAATAAATCAGCTGTTTTTAATGGTTTTTTACTATTATTTAAAATAATTTCAGCAATGTCTGTATAAGTTAATACTTCTAATTCTTCTTTTTTTAATTTAATTTTCATATAAACCTCCATATACTACATTTCTGTAGGAATTTCAATTGCTAATAAATTTAACAATTCTTTCAATAATTTATTTGTTAATGATAATAAATAAATCCAATTATTTTGTTTTATAGTATCATCTAAACTATTAATATGATTATTTTGATAAAAGGTATTTACTAATACACATAAATCATATAAATAATCAGCTATATAATTAGGCATTCTATTCATAAAAGCTGAATCTATAACATTTTGATATTCTAATAATTTAAGTTTTAAATCTCTTTCATATTTATTATATATTTCATTAGTTAAAATATTCATATCTATATCTTTATCTTTAATTATTTTATTAATTCTTAAATAAGTATATAGAATATATGGTCCTGTTTTACCAGATGTATTTGCAAATTTATTAATATCAAAAATATAATCATTAGCCATATTATTCTGCAAATCAGCAAATTTAACTATAGAGTTAACTATTTTATTAATATCATCATCTGACATATTAACATTATCTTCTTTTTTTGAAATAAATATATCTTTTGTTTCACTTAATAATTCTCTTAATGATGGAGCTTTACCAGCCCTAGTTTTAAATGGTTTTCCATCAGGTCCATTAACCGTACCATAACTTTTATGTTCAAATGTTGTATCTGTAATACCAGCTTTTAGAGAAGCTCTAAAAACTTGTTTAAAATGCATAGATTGTCTATCATCAGTTACATAAATCATATAATCAGGATGATATTTTTGCTCACGATCATAGATAGTTGCCATATCAGTTGTCCCATATAAATAAGCTTTATTAGATTTTTGAAATATCATTGGTGGTATTTCTTTTGAATCAGTATCACAAGCAACATCTATTACCATTGCTCCTTCTGATTCATGTAATAAACCTTTATTATTTAATATTTCTTCAACAGTAGGTATATATTTATATGCAGATCTTTCAGATTCCCATAGATCAAATGATACATCTAACGTTTTATATAAATCTTTTATATCTGATAAAGATACTTCAGTTATAATATCACATAATCTATTATATTCTAAATCACCATCTTGCATTTTTTTAGTTATTTCTTCGCATTCTTTTTTAATATCTTCATTTTCCTTACAAATAGCTGACATTCTAGGATAAGCTTCATTTAAATAATCTAAAGTTATTTCTTCATCCTTTTTATGATCATTTAAAATAGCATAAATAACTTCACCTATCTGTAAACCATAGTCACCTAAATGGACATCTGCTATAACGTCATTACCCTTATATTTAATAATACGTTTAATAGCTTCACCAATAATAGCAGTTCTTAAATGTCCTACATGAAGAGGTTTTGCTATATTAGGTCCACCATAATCTAAAATGAATGTTACTTTTGGATCAGAATTCTTTAAACCAAATTTAGGATTATTAACCATATAGTTTAAATTTTCATTTAAAATATTATCCGATAAACTAATATTTATAAAACCTGGTTTTACAAATTCAACATTTTTAAAATATTTATCATAATTAGGATATTCTCTAATAGCTTTTTCAATATTCTCACCAACAATAATTGGATTTAATTTATTTTCTTTAGCTATTTTAAAAACATCATTTATTTGATAATCACATAAATCAGAGCGATTAGTTAATACTAAATTAATGTGATTAACATCATAAATATTTTTAATAATAGATGTTAATATCTCTTCTAAACTATCTAATATCATAATTCCTCCCTTATTATTACTTCATAGGTATATTTTATATCTTCTAAAGTATAAGATATAAATATTTTATCATCTTTAGTAATTAATTCATCAGTTTTAAAATCTATTTTAAATTTATAATTATTTAAATTTAATGTATATTCTAAAAATGAATTATTTTTATTAAAAGTAAAGGTATAATTAAAATCATTATTATGTCGTTTTAAAACAATATTATCATCATTAATCTCCATAACCACAGTTACGTCATCTTCCTTATATTTCAAGGTATTTTGATGATATATAGCTTTACTTTCATAACTATTTATACTATCTAAACTTTTTATTTGAGTTTTAACTATTTTTTTCATTATACATCAACTCCTAAACATTATAGCATACTTTTTCATAATTTACACTCATATTTTCTATTTTTTGATAAATATTATATTTAGAATAAGGTGAACTATGAAAAAAAAGAAATTACTACTAAAAATTATAATAATAATTCCATTATTTTTTATTGTATTTATAACCTCTTTATACCTATATGCTAAAACTAGACCAAAACTACCTATTAAGGCTGCAAATCAATATTATATTTATGATAAAGATGGAACTATTTTAGAAACCTCAACAGATAGTTGGACAACATTAGATGATATATCACCTTATCTTATTAAGGCAACATTATCTATTGAAGATAAAAACTTTTATAAACATCATGGGTTTGATTTACTTAGAATAATTAAATCCTTATACATAAATGCTAAAAATAAAGATAACATTCAAGGAGCTTCAACTATAACTCAACAATTAGCTAAAAACTTATTTTTATCATTTGATAAAACTTGGGAAAGAAAATTAAAAGAAGCCTGGTTAACAATTGAACTTGAAACTCAATATAGCAAAGATGAAATATTAGAAGTATATTTAAATACTATTAATTATGGTGGTGTATATGGTATTGAAAAAGCCTCTAATTACTATTTTAATAAAAAAGCTAAAGATTTAACATTAGCAGAAGCAGCTATTTTAGCAGGTATTCCTAAAGCACCAACTAAATTATCCCCTATTTTAAATTATGATGAAGCAAAAAAAAGACAAGCAACTATTTTAGCTGCTATGGTTAAAAATGATTATATAACTGAACAAGATATGGATATAGCCTATAATACTAAATTAAATTTTTATGGAAAGTTATCAAAAAACGATAATACATTAATGTATTACCAAGATGCGGTTTTAAATGAACTTAAGTCAATTAAAAGTATACCTAATTCTTTTTTAAAAACGGGTGGTTTAAAAATATATACCTACCTTGATCCTAATGCTCAACAAATATTATCTAATGCAATTATTAATAATGAACTTGATCCTGAAATAGAAATAGCAGCTATTATGATGGATCCAAATAACGGACATATAATTGCTTTAACAGGTGGTCGTGATTATAATAAAAGTGAGTTTAATCGAGCTATTAATGCTAAAAGACAAGTTGGTTCAACAATTAAACCTTTTTTATACTACGCGGCTTTGGAAAATGGCTTTACAGCATCATCAACATTTACATCTGAAAAAACAACATTTGTCTTTTCAGAAGATAAAACCTATAGTCCTAAAAACTATGCTGATAATTATGCTAATAAAGAAATATCAATGGCTACAGCTATTTCATATTCAGATAATATTTATGCTGTTAAAACTCATTTATTTTTAGGTGAAGATACTTTAGTTAATATGTTAAAAAGAGTTGGTATTAAATCTAAAGTTGAACCTATTCCTTCTTTAGCTTTGGGTAGTGAAGAAATATCCCTACTGGAAATGATGCAAGCATATGCAACTTTTGCTAATTTAGGTAATAAAGTAAATGGTAAATTAATAAAAAAAGTTGAAGATATGAATGGTAATGTTTTATATGAAAATAAAGATAAAACTGAAACTGTATTGAATAAAAGTCTAGCCTATATTATAAATGAATTACTAACTAGTACTACTAATTATAATTTTATAGATTATTCTTATCCAACTTGTTATGATATAACTAGTAAACTTACTCATAAATATGCTATTAAAACAGGAACTACAGATACAGATCACTTAATCTTTGGTTATAATAAAGATATTGTTATTGGTATTTGGTCAGGTTTTGATGATAACCGCAAAAGCAACGTTGTTGATGGAAAGAATATTAAATTTATCTGGGCAGATATGGCGGAGGCTTATATGCAAGATAAGACTGATGAATGGTATACCCTACCTAATAATGTTGTTGGTGTATTAGTTGATCCTATTACGGGTACTCTTGCAACTAATGAAACAAAAAATAGTACTATTTTTTACTATTTAAAAGGAACAGAACCAACTATTGATTTAATTAAAAAAGATGAATTAATTAACACAATAAAAATTGAAGAATAAAAAAAGATGTTATCTTGTTTTAACATCTTTTTTGTTATTTATTAATTCAGTTATATAATTTAGAGAATCTATATAATACTTTTTAGCAGTTTCATCATCTAATTGCATCATTTTTTTAACATCATCAAAGTCAATTAACTTATCATATTTTAAAACTAAAAATTTATGGTATTGTTTATCCATTGTTTTAATTTCATCGGCTATATGAGCATAAAAACCATAATATTCGTGTTCAGAAATTGCTCTTTTAGGTATATTAATTTCTTCTTCAATATATTCTTCATTAATTTCTTTGGCATCAGGTACATATTTACCCATTTTTAGTTCATATTCTTTTTTAACAACAGTATGTACATGATCTAACATCATTGACTCGCCATAATAAGTTTTAATTACTTTTTCTAACATTGTTTCAACTGTCTTAGCACTAACATCATGAAAATAATTTCTTGTAGCTGTTCTAACTAAAGCATATAATTGCACATTTTTATCTTCTAATACAGTTATTAATGTATCAATTATACCTTCATTATCTTCTTTCCTTACTTGTTCAGCAACTTTATTATATAAATTAATATCTGCTGTCATATAGTTTAAAAGTGGTGTACAATCAAGACCTGCATCAACATCAGATATTTTATATACTAAATCCATATTACTAATATTTGCATGTGGGCGGGCAGCAAAATGATCAGTTAAAGTTACAAATAAATTTAGTTCTTTTTTAAACTCCACTGTATCATTAATATCCATAGCCCTAGATAGCTTATAAGCACCAATACGAGCTAATTTTAAAATGTGCATTTCATCAGGTTTATTTTGTAATAATTCAGTTGATATTGAATCATTAATAATTATCATTTCCCTTTTTAGTTCTAATCTTTTATCAACCATTTGTAATTCATTTTCAATATCATCTTCACTTATAAAAGGATAAGCCATAAATTTAGTTTTTAAATCATCTTTTATAACATTGCGATAATCAATAATATCATTGTTTTCTTTTTCCAATTTTTTTTGTTTTGAGCCCATCTTTATTGATACCTCCTTTAATTATTCCATCATCATTTACATAATTAATTAGTGTACGAAATTCGTGATTATTCCTTAATTTCTTTAGAATTTTATTAATCTTCAAGGATACATTTTGATGAGTCATATCTAATGCTAAAATAGCAACTATTTCTTTTTGAGTTAATTCATCAAAAACATAGCTTCTAATTATTTTTTGTTCTTCTTCCGTTAAACAAGATGATATTAAATTATTAGTTTTTTCAATCACATCATTTAACATAACAATATCTTCAACAGATTTATAAAATTCATTATCTTGTTCTATATTTACATCATCTGATAAAATATCAACCATTGTTTCATCAGAATCAGTATCAAGTGTACTATTAATACTAACAATGCCTTGTTTAACACGATCAATAGCTACATTAACATCTTTTTCAATACGAGTATTTGTTCCTTCAGCTATATCACATGGTAGTTTTATAATCGTATCTTGAAAATACTCACGTTTAATTCGTCTAGAAATACTCCATGAGGCATATGTTGAAAATTTTATTCCCGAAAAAACATTATAATTAGAAACAGCACTAATTAAACCTAAAACACCATTACTATATAAATCTTCTACTTCCTTAGTATCTAATTTATATGACATTTTATTAGCAAGTGATAAAACTAATCTTAAATTAGAAACAACCAAATAATCAAATGCCTCTTTATTCCCTTTATCCTTTTCTAAAAATAAATATAATTCTTCTTCATCACTTAAAGTTGGTATACAAGATATAATATTTACATAATATCTAAAAAAATCATCTGTATTTAAATCAACATCCTTATAATATTTTTGAATATTATTTAGATTAATATCAAATTTTGTTTTATTATTTAAAATATCATAATATTTTAAGACATTAGGATAACTAGAACCAATAGTATTTATATTAGTATCATTTATAATATTAAGAGTAATTAAATTTATTATTAATCTTCTTGATATAGGATGATTAAGACTATTTAGAAGTTCAACTATTGAATTAAAATCTACTTTAGAAAGATTATTTATATATGCAAGCAAAAAATCATCAAGTAAATCTTCTTTTTTGACTTGATACAAATCATTTCTTAGTGACATTAAATCCGTAATTAATACATCATTATTCTTAAAATAATTATCCAAATAAATACTTAATTCACTAGCTTTAATTTTTCTTTTTAAATATAATTCAATAATCTTATTCATAGCTATCCCTTTTTTTTGTTTATTATAATAATTTTTAGTCTAAATTGCAAGAAAAAAAGAGAATTATTTTTCTCCTTCTTCAATAACAGCTTCAATAGCTTTTGATTCTTTAATTTCTTTACTTACTTTTTTATTTAATACTTCAGAATAATCTTTATTTTGAGCTTTATAATAAATATAACTAAATAACTCAATTAAAGCATAAATAATCATAAATAAACCTAGTAAACTTAAGAATTTATTAGTAATAATTAAAATACCTAATAAAACCATAATAGCGGCATCAACAATAAATATTTTAGAACCATTATTATCAATTTTGCGAATAGCTAAACCAAGTATTAATCTATTAATACCTAAAATTAATGCAAGTGTTCCTAAAACAATACTAATTGTAATAGAAATAGACTTAGGAAAAATAGCAATGATAATTGCAAATACTATGGCTAAGAAAACAGTCATGTATTCGCCAAAATCAATGTCCACTTCCTTCTTTCTTCTTTTTAGAAGTAATAATAATTTAACTAAACCAAATAAACCTAGACATGCACTGATAATATAACCTACAATATCTAGAATGTTTTTATTTAAAAATAAAATTATACCAATTACTAAACAAGCAACAGCTGATAGTAAACTAGTCATATTAATTGGTTCTTTTTTTGCAATTTTTTCCATAATTAATCACCTAAGATAATTATACTATATTTTTTCAAGAAAAAAAAGATTTTATTTGTTATTTAAATATTTATAATTTATTTTATTTTGATCACTTATTACTGATTCACCTAGTTTCTTTTCAATATCATCTCTTGTCTTTTTCGATGTTTCACCACCCATTTTTGCAATTTTTTTATTTTCACTTAAACCATAAGGATGATGTTTTTTCACAAGTTCTCGAGTAACAGTTTCACCTAAATCTGCTAAAATAACTTCTATATCTGTCATATTATCTCTTAATGATTCTTTATGAATCTTTTTAAATGATTTATACTCATAAGCCGTCATACCTGACCATTCTTTATATATATCATTTGTAAGTATTGCAAATTCAACATTATCTTTAATACTATTTTCTTTCCATACATTAGTTAATTTTTTACGGTTAATAATAGCAGTAATCCTAAGTTCAATCCATTCTAAGCTATATCCCTTTTTTAAATAATAATCAATCATTTGATTTATTCCTTTCGATGGATCAAATACTTCGTCAATTTTTTCTCTACCTAATTTAGCTAACCATAATTTAAATGGTTCTGCCTTAGGACTAGGAATAGATTCAATTAATCTAAATATACCTTCCGTATCCAATGTATCAGTTAATCTATTTTTACCATCCTTAGCTATCATTTTGAACTATACGTTTTTTTCGTACAAATGACTACCCTCATGATTTAAAACTATTTTTAAATCACTCCAATAACGCCTTGGATTATTAGAATTAGTTAATGCAGTAATTACATCAACAACACTAAAATAATAATCTTCTTTTGTTTCATCCCAGATGCTTCTAATCTCGTAATCTTCAAATAGATTTGAGATTGTACCAATTTTCTTATTCATAAAACAACTTCCTTACATTAAGAATATCATGTATTAGTCTGTTTATATTCTTTATTCGTTCGACAAAAAATGACAATAAAAAAGATGATTTATAAAATCATCTTTTTAATATTATCCAATCCACTTTTTTCTAATCTTGATATTTGGGCTTGTGATATACCCAATTCATTAGACAATTCCATCTGAGTTTTTCCATATATATAACGGGCATTAATAATATATCTTTCTTTATCTTTTAGTTTTTTAATAGCATCATTAACACTTATTTTATCAGCAAGAGAATATTCATCACTTTTATCACTTAATTGATCACATAAATAAATTTGATCTCCACCATCATTATAGATAGGTTCAAACATCGAAATAGTATCTTTAGTTGAATCAATTGCTAAAGCAACTTCATATTCATCTATACCTAAATAAGTAGCTATTTCACTAACTTTAGGTTCACGATTATATTCATTTATATATTCCTCTTTATACTTAGATATTTTATATGCTAAATCCTTAATACTACGTGCAACACGTACACTATTGTAATCTCTTAAATGTCTTTTAACCTCACCTAAAATCATAGGTACAGCATATGTTGAAAATTTAACATCAAAATTAAGATCAAAATTATTAATAGCTTTAATAAGACCAATACAACCAACTTGAAATAAATCATCCAAATTATCAACACGATTATTATATTTTTTTAATATTGATAATACTAGTTTTAAATTACCATTTATTAATTCTTCTTTGGCTTTTAAATCTCCTTTTCTATATCTTATAAACAAATCATTCATTTCCTTATTACTTAATACTTTTAAACTCGCCGTATTCACGCCACAAATATCAACTTTATGACGTGCCATATTATCTCCTTTCAAAATAATTATGATATTTTTTTGAAAAAATTATACAAAAAAAAACAGTATTTAAACTGTTTTTCTTTTTAATAGAAACATAATACTAAATATTATTAATCCAATTAAACAAACATACATCAAATAAAAATTAAATGTAGCATACTTTAATACACCTTCATCAGTTATATTATAAAATAATAATCCTAATACTATAATCATAAATCCAAGTGGTATTAAAGCTGATTTTTTTAAATTAAATAGATTAAATAATAATATTAATGAAGCAAGTAATATAACAAATATACCATCAGCAACATGTCCTTCATTATAAATATAATTTATCTTTTGACTATCTGTTTTTAAAATTGTAAAAAATGGACATATCATCATAACTATACATATTACAGAAAAGATAAGAAACTTCTTATCTTTTAATTTTGTTTTAATTTCATTAATCATTATTCACATGCACCCTTTGTAATTACATATTCGTCAATTCCATCTTTGGAAGTATTATCAGCACAGAATGTATTGTTTTGAACCTTTAAAATAATCTTAAATTTATTAGCATCCTTATCATAAGATGCAGTAGCTGTACCACTACCTTTATCTAATTTACCTTGAAAATAAAATTCACTATCTTCTCTTTCAGTATCAGATGTATTAGTTATTTTATTGACTGTAATAGTATATGTTTGAGTATTTGTATAACCTTTTTGCGTATAATCATCTTGAATAGCACGATAAATACCATTAACACTATTTTTAAATGTATTTTCATGTGCATCATTAATTAAATTTATTACAATTGGTGTTGTAATTAAAGCAATAGCAGCTAATATAACAATAATAGCTAACAATTCTACTAGGGTAAAACCTTTATTATTCTTTTTCATATTTTCACTCCTCTATTCTATATATAATATACCACAAATAATACTTTTTAACAATCTTATTTATGTTTATTTATAATTATTCTTGGTATTAAATATAGTTCATCTAAGGTATTAATATTTTTATCATGTAATTTATTAATTAATTTATCTAAAACTAAGGCTGTACCTTCAGCATCATAATCAGCACGATGGTGTTTATTTTCATCCCATTCAACTTGATAACGTTCCATTAAAACTGTTAGGTTATGATATCTTTCACTAGGTTCTAAAAAACGTGATATACCTAATGTATCAATAACTGTATAATTAAAGAATCCTAAATCATATTTTAAATATGCCATTTTCATAAAAGAAAGGTCAAAATTAGCATTATGTGCAACTAAGATAGTATCGTTTCCTACCCAATCTAAAAATCTTTTTAAAACTGTTAATTCATCATCACTATTTTTAACCATTTCATTGGTAATATTAGTAATTGATGTTATTTTTTCTGATATTAATTTAGTTGGTTTAATTAACTCATCAAAGCGATCAAAAATCTTACCATCTTTAATTTTAACAGCACCAATCTCAATTAATTCTTCTCCTTCTTTTGGATTTAGTCCAGTTGTTTCCGTATCAAATACGACATATGTTAAATCTTTTAAATTCATATTCCACCCCATAAAAAAATGCCAGAGATGGACGGTATTAACGAATAAAACCTGTTCTACCAGGTGGGCATCACATAATTCACATCAGGATTCTCAGTTAAGAGCATTCACAACAGCAAATTAATTAGATTCCCAATTCATTAATTAGTAGGTTTTTCTTTAATTGTCCTTGTCTTCTAGCATCTTAAATATAACATAATTATAAAACTAAGTCAATTAGATAAAAAAATTAATAAAAAATTTTACAAAAAAAGTGAATATCTATTCACTTTTATGCATTAACAATAAGTATCATTGTTAGAATAAATGTTAATGCTACATCGTATAAAGCAAGTGATGATACGACTAATTTATTATACATACAATACCTCTTTTCCTATTCTTTTATTTTATGTATTATCATCAGTATAGCATGTATACACAATTATGACAATCACTTAACACAAAAAAATACATTTTAGTTTACACAATAAAAAGTGGAATAAATCCACTTTTATTCTTTTAAAGTTAAATTTTCAACAAATTTAACATATTCAGCCTTACCTCTATTTATAACAAAACAGAAATTAAATGGAACCATATCCTTCATTTCAGGTATTTTTTGAGATACTTTAAGGCTAAATTGATCTTGAATACCATTACCAATCCAAATACCATTAGCAGGATTAACAGCATTTTTATACCAAGATTCAAATTCAAATTTCTTAATTTTGTCAACACTATCAACAATAATAAAGTTAATAATTCCTAAATCTTTACCTGATTCAAATAACTCACCAAATTTATTTTTATTATCAGAATTTAATTTATTCTTAAATGAATCAATTCCAATAATAATACATGTTGTAGGTTTTTGACCTTTAAAAATTAATTTATTAAAATTATTTTCCTCATATAGTTTTTTATTTTCTGATGCAATATTAAGTAACTCTTCAAAAACATTATTAAAATCTTGATCACAATAATTATAGTATTTACGATATTGCTCATCTACATCAAATTCTTCTGCATTAATTACATATAACTTAGAATAATTTGTTGCAATCATTTGATTAATTAATGGATTAACAAATGGTGGCATAATAGTAATATCATTTGATGTACACAATGTTATGTAATTCTCTATAAAATCAAATTTAGATGCCTCCAATGTAGATTTATTAAGACCAATAACAATTTTATTACCCTTACCAAAATCAGCTTGAATATCACTATAAGAAATAGTTTTAGGTAATACTGGTATTGGTTTAGCTTTAACTTGAGCACTAGATGAATATGCTTGAGTTTGTTCTTTAATAAATTTAGCAATGTTTTCTTTATCAGTTGCTAAAGCAGTTTGGAACTCAAATATTTCATCATCCTTCTTCATAATACCGCGTCCAAATATCTTAGCAGGATAATTTTTATGAACATTACCTAAAATAGTAGTAAAATCATCATCATTATTTTGTTGTAAAGCATAAGCAACAGCAAAATTTTGTCTTAATTTAAATCTTAAACCATTAGGTGTATTAACAGTAATAACAAAATGAATTCCATATTTATTACATTCACGTGTTAAACCATTTAATTCATCATCATATTGACTAAACATTTCTTGATATGCTTCATAATTATTAATAATAACCACAATAGCAGGAACAGTTTTACCACTATTTTTACAATAAGTTTGATAATCACCATTATAATCTGCAAATAGTTCCTTTCTTTGTTCTATCATATCATTTATCATCTTAAATAAATTTTTAATCTTTTCATCATCATCAGAATATAACATGTCACCAACAATTGGACATTTTTTAAACATTTTTAATGCTTCAGAACCAAAATCCATCAAATAGTAATTTACCTCAGCAGCAGTATAATATAACATTGATGAATAGATTAAAGTTGTAATAAAATTTTCTTTACCTGAGCCAGATGCACCATAAACCAAAGTATTTCCAAGTTTAGTTAAAGGTAAAGTTAATAAATTTTGAGATTGTTGTTTTGGAATATCATATTCACCAATAATTGGATTGATAATATTTTGTTCCTTTTGATAATTGTATTTAGCAGCTAAATTTGGAATACGAATATCTTCTGGTATTTTATCTAACCAAAGTGGAGTTGTTTTAATACCTTGTTGTTTAGCTATTTCATCTAAATACTTAACAATATTTAATAATTCCTCACCTTGTGATTTAGTTGTAGTAACTTTTTTCTCATGAGTATCTACTGTTTTAATGTTATAACCAATATTATTTATAAAGTTAATTGATGAATCAATTGTTTTATTAACTTTTTCTGTTGGGACATATTTGCCACCTGCCCACGCAGCTTGACCAAGCAAGAATACTTCATTATAACCAACTTGGAAATAGAAACGTCCTGTTTGCTTTAAGAAAGCAGCATCTGGACATTTAATAATTTCATTAGAATCTGACTTATCTTGTACACGAAGTGAAACCCTAAAACGAGTATTTGACCAAATTTGTGGATCAACTACTCCACTAGGTTTTTGTGTTGCTAAAATCAAGTGCACACCAAGTGAACGTCCAATACGTGCTGTTGAAATTAATTGAGCCATAAATTCTGGTTGTTGACTTTTTAACTCAGCAAACTCATCAGAAATAATAAATAAATGTGATACTGGAGTATCAATAACTCCATCACGATATAATCTTTGATATTTATAAATATCAATTGTTGATTCACCAGATGCCTCACGAGCCTTATTAAATAAAGCTTGTCTTCTTTTTAATTCTGATTCAATTGATGCTAGACTTCTTTTAATTTCGTTAGCATCAAGGTTAGTAATTGTACCTACTAAGTGCGGTAATTTTAAACCGGTTGTTTTATTTTCAAAAGCACCAGCAAGTCCACCACCTTTATAATCAATTAAAATAAATTGAACTTCATAAGGATGATAATTTATTGCCATTGACAAAATATAAGTTATGATAAATTCTGATTTACCAGAACCTGTCATACCAGCTACTAATCCATGCGGTCCATGATATTTTTCATGTAAGTCAATACTTACTTTTTCACCATTTTTACCATAGCCAACAGGTACAGCTAAATTCATCATTGGATTAGAATTTTTCCAACGTACTGGAGAGTTTAATTGTTCAATCTTACCAACATCATACATTTCCAAGAATCCTAATTTATTTGGAAGTTGACCTTCTTCATTATTTTTAAATTCAATTGGAATATTAGCAAGTTTTTTAGCAATTAATTCATAATCAATAGCAAGTTCTTTATCATATGTAAAAGTTATTTTATTATTAATATCCAACTTATCATATAATTCACCTTTATTTGGTGATAATTGAATAAATGAATTCAATTGATCTGGTAATTTAGTTAATCTATCATCTAAAATAAATAAACTAAACCCTAAATTCTTTTTAGCATTCAAAATATTATTAATAATATCAAAATTCTTTACATGTTTTAAACTATCCGTAATAATTAAATAATATTTATCTAAATCCTCTATTTTAATTTCACTATTACCGGATGCTTCTTTTCTTGCTTGAAATACTTTATCTAGAAAGTAGCATACCTCTTTATATTCATCATTATTAGTTGCAAAAAATCTAAGTTGCTTATCATCCATAAAACAATGAGGAATACTTTTTAAAAATTCCCATTTATATTCTTTTTCTTCATCAGTTAAAACAACTATTTTAAGATTATCATAAGCATGAAAAGCTAGTATTTGAACTAACAAAGTCTTCATATAATCAGCAACAAGTGATTCGTCACCAATTAAACCAGATATATAATTTTCAATAAATGAAAATGGAATTGGAACATTTTCTAAATTTTTAGGTTCATTTCCTAAAGCAGATACCATATCTTTCAAATTATCTTCAGTCATTGAAAAATGATCTTCAGGATACTTAATATCAATTTTCATTGGGATATTACCATTACCTAAACTAATAGATAAATAATCCTCATCCTCAAGTCTTCTTTGCCATAATGTTGCATATCTTTGTAAAATAATCTCTACACACTCTTTTAATGGCGGATTATTATTAGTTAAGATTGCAGCTTGTTCCTTTTTAGTTTCAATAATTCTTTGCCTTTTAGATTCAATATACTTACTATATTTTTCTTGTCTTTCTTTTTCTTTTTTCTTTTTTAATCTCTTTTGATAACGTTTATTAAATAAAGGCCATAAAAACATTGTTGCAAACATTGCTCCACATATAACTAAAGATGGTGCAGCTTTAGCCCATGATGATTGTCCATTTAAAACACTAGATACGGCTGTATAACCTGTTACCATAGATGTCATTGACATCGTAAGCATTGGTCCAATAGTCATAAGCATTGATTGATCTTGATCTTCTTGTTTAGCTGGTGGTGCATCAACTTGTAATTCTAATTTTTTAATATTAGAAAAGAATCTTAATGATTTATGAAAATAATCTTTTTCTTGATATAATGGATATTCAGTTTCTTCCTCTTCCTCTTTAAAACTCTTATCACCGGTTAAATTAATACCAACAGCTATACCATGTACTTTAATACTCGTACCAGCATTATTAACAAATAGATATATTACATTTTTATATTCACCTTTAACAACAAGTAATACCATTTTTAAACCAAGGATAAAGATTGTATCACCATTTTTAATTTCACTTTTGGCACGTACACGAATATTATTTACATAAACACCATGTTTGGAATCACCACATGTAATATAAAATCTATCATTTTCTCGTTTAATCACAGCTTGCTTTTCAGCTAAAGCTTGATAAGTTATATAATTATCTTCTGTTGATCCAATAGATAAACCATTATCAATTTTATCTGTTACATCATAATGACTATAGTTATTAATAAGTGGTGAGCAGTAGACTAAAATGGTAGTTTGATTAATACTATTTTTAACATAACAAAAAGACCCTACAGTTAAATACGCGTATGGTTGATTCATATTATTTGCATAAACAAATACATCACGATTAGATACTAATTTCCACTTTCCATTATCCGCTTCAATACATATTAAATTAGTTTTAATATCATTAGAATCAGTATCCGTAATCCAATAACTACCTTCTATATTTTCTGGTAGAATAATGTTTTCAATTTTATTATTCTTAATAACAGAAACTCTCACACTAACACCCACTTTATCTTATTAACATAATTATACACCAAACTAAAAAAAAAGCATATAACTTTTTAAGTTATATGCTTATTTTTGTAAAGAAAATTAAATAATTAGTTTACTTTCTTCTTTATCAAATGCATATTCTATCAAACTATTTCTAACATTAATATTCTTTTTTAATCCATCTAAATTATGAATATCAGTAATAAACAAATCAGATAATGATTTCATATCATTAAAAATAGGAACAACATCGCACGATATAACTGATAAAATTAAATCAAGATATTCAACCTTATTTAAATTAGCTAACTCATCAAAATTAGTAATATCACATTTTTCTAAAATTAATTTTGACAAGTTTTTCATATTTTTTAACAACGAAATATCAATTTTATTTGATGCTTGAGGATTTATAATAGTAAGTGATTCTAAATCATTCATTTTATTTAAAAAATCATATTTTTCTATAAATGAGTTAGATAAATTTAAATATTTAATATTAGTTAAAAGTGATAAACTATTATCATCATCAATAGCACAACTATATAATGTCAATTTTTTTATATTATTTTCAAAAATTGTTTTTATATTTTCTAAAGATACTAAAGAATCAGATATTGTTACCTCCTCTATATTTTTAAACATATTTATATCACTAATATCAATTTTATAATAATTATCTTCATTAGCATCGCCAATAAATGAAACTACTTTAACTTTTTCTAAATCAGTTAAAGAGATACTTTCAATATTTTTATTTAAAATTACTTGTAGATAATTAACTAATCTTTTGTTTTTTATATCAACCATAAATCCTCCATTTTTTTATATTTTTTTATATTTTTCTTCTTGATTTTCAATTATAAATTTTTCTGCATTATTTTTGGCTAAATCATATTTTCCATATTGAATTAATTGTAATTGACTTTCTAAAAATCTAATACAAACGTCATATTTTTTAATACGTTTTACTACTTTTTCGTCTATAACATCTAATCTAGATAAATCTGAATTATGTTTTAAGTCTGAAAGTTTAACAAGAATTGCAGTTGGATCTAAAGAAAGATTTGCAACATATTCATAATAATCCTGTCCATCTAAATGAGTAAGATTACTTAACGAAAACAAAATATCATCAGCAAATCCAGCATTTCTTAAATCTTCTAATGTCATAGGAGTATCTTCTACAACATCATGTAATAATGCAACACATGTAGACTTTTCATCTGGCATTGATTCTGCAACATGAAATGGATGAAATGGGTATGGCATATCTGCTTTATCGACTTGATTTTTATGGCATTCAAACATTATTGCCATTGCCTTTTTTGTTGTTGGACTATAAATCATAATCTTTTTTCACCTTCTTCATATTCTGTTTTAATCAGATCTCCATTATAATACTTATCCATGTAATCATTTCTTCTAATCCAAGTTTTTCCATCTAAATCAAGCAAATAGAATATTTCTTTTGCACTATCATATTTAATAATATTATCATGGCCATCCTTGTAGTATTCTACAGAATCATTATTATTAACTATCTCATTATTTTCTTCTTTTAATTTTGTTATAGTATTATTTGCACTATTTATCATATAGTAATTTCTCCTATCTATATCTTCAAAAGTTATTATTCCAAAAAAATCTAATGGAATTGTTTTAACTGTATTGATTAATTCGTCTAAATGATTAAAATGATTTTTTGAACAAATAGTATCATCTTTATACTCTGTTATATTAATATTACATAAACCATTATACATAGATGAATAATATGATATTATTTCCATATAATCGTTTACATTAGTAAAATTAAAAATATCAATATTATTATTATTATTATTACTATTCTTTTTTTCAATGTACATAAAAATCACTCCTCAATAATCTAATTTCTAATATATTCTATCAATTCAGTAAGTTCTTTTGGAAAACTTGAAACACCATCAGGTACAGGAACAAATTTTTGATAAGTTTTTTGGATTGAATTTGCCTTGTCAACTATATCATCTGGAACAAATCTATTTCTTGAAACTTCATATAAACTATGAGTCAATTTTTCTTTGGTTGCAAAAGAATCGATAGTGTGGAATTGAACTTCTGTAATAATTTTTCTTCCATCTATTATTTTTTCCAAACCAACATTTATTCCTTGATATACTCTACCATTATCTTCTATATTATTTATTTTATTTATTTCTTGTTGAAATCTATCAGGCCCCCATGAATTACCAAATTTAACAATTCTATAATCCATTTTTTCTAATTCACTTAATGTCTTTTTAACATTTTCGGAATAACCATCAATATCTGAAATAAAAGTATATCTTAAGCTATCCTTAATATCTTTACTAGCTATTTCGACATCTTCAATAGATACTACTTTACTTATCTTAGAATTATCTGTTTCCATTGCCTCATCAATTAACTTTCTTGACAAACTTCCTTTACCCTTTAACCTATAATCTTCTCCAATTAAGAATAAATTATCTTTTTCTAAACCATTTAATTCAGCGGAAACAGTAGGTTCAAACTCTTTAGCATATTCTTTTATCTTTTCAGCAAGAGTATCAGAATATTTTTGAACTTCTTCAGGAACATGCGGAGGAGATAATGGAGAATCTGGCGATAGCATTTTACAATTAACAGCCTCATCAAATTTAATTTCACCTAATTTACCTAAATCCTTATATCCATATTTTGTTTGAACTTCATCAATCAAATCTTCAATTTCCCACTTTATACTTTTAAGATTAGTAAGTTTATTTTCTGCCTGATGTAGTTCCTTTACTAATTCTTCATTTGAACCAACATTTAATATTGATTTATGTATTTCATTAATTTTTTTCTCTAAATCTGATATTTGACCATTTAAATCTAATTTATCAATCTTAAATTCAGTATCTAATTTTGATAGTAGCATTTTTTCATTTGGTGTTATAGTTTCACCAAGACTAATTTTCTTCTTTATGTTTGCTAATTCAGATTTTCTAACAATCTTATTATATATAGGTAATTCGTTTAAAGAGAATAAATCAATAGGATTTCTAATAGAAGCATTTGACCCATTATCAACTACTGATGCAATTATACGATAGCAGTTTTTTCCACTATCATCTAATACTTCTTCAACATTTTCAAAAAGCAATTTTGTATTTCGGTTTAAAATAAATTCAGACTCCCCTGGAACGCCAATTATTCCTGGAACAGCAACAATAGTACCTTTTGGTGTTTTGATGTCCAATATACAATCAACATTGCCATTTACACTTAACGCATTAGAATGAATTGATACATTCTTTGCACCTAATAAGCCTGTTGATAAATATGTCTTGCTATTAATTTCTTTACCAACAATACTATGAATATCAGTAATATCATCATCAAACATACCAAGTAAATTTTCAACATTAGTACTCCTATGTAACAATACATCTTCATCAAGAACTAAACCTGATTTTTTATAAATAGAATCCATTCCATTTATTATTCGATCCGCATCAAAATTAGTTGTTTTTATTCCCGTTGATAATTGTCTATTAATACCCTTATATCCATCGCCTATGTACAAACTTAATGATCTAATCATTTCTGAATCCATTTCAAGTAGCTGTTTTCCATATTTTGTTTGAGAGATTTTTTCAATTTGTTCTTTAATTATTGGATCAAGATTTTGGTCAGCAAGCAATTGCTTTATTGTTTTAGGCTCATTCGTAAAAATATCTAAAGCACTTATTAACTTATTATAATTGTATTCACCAATTCCACTTCCACCACCACCAGCTGTTAGTGTACCAAAGAATTCAGCTATTTGAGGTTTTCCAGTTTCATTAGAGTAATCATGAAATTCACTAATATCTCTTATTTTCTTTGGTTCAATTGTTTCCACTACCTTCTTAGAATCAAGATTATTTCCTAATTGCTGAGTAAACATCTCTTTTTGGGAGATTGGTTTAATATCAATATCACCAGAGTTTATTAATTTCTTATAATAAGAAATATCTGCAGCAGTTAATTGACTTGCAATTATACGTGCTCCATTATCTCTTGTAATAAAATCAGCATTTCCACTATCAAGAAATTTATTTAATTGATTTGTAGCTATTGATTTATCGGGATATTTATTATCTAATACTCCCTTAATTGCATCAATTGATGCTTTAATTCTAGTTTCCCTATCCATTGATTCAAGATATATTTTTATTTGATTTGGTGATATATTCTCCAAAGAATCTCTAACAGTTCTTGTGATATATTTACTATCACCAGTTGCATCGTATAAAATAAGTGATTTCAAACCAGCTCCAGACCCATATTTTGCATCCATAACGCCAATAATATTATCAACCACATTAGCATTATTTAAATAAGAACCAAAATAATTTAATGTTTCATTACTATCAGCTATATGTGAAGCAGCAAATTTTTCACTTGCACCAAAATATATTCCAGCTCCACTAGCTCTCCACGTAACATCAACTGGAATCATTTCACCATTGTCACCAAATACAATATTCCATGCATGCATTTCAGATGTATTATCTAGCACACCTAAACCTCTTATATATTCACATTTTATATTACATCTTTCACATAATTCTTTATATGTTTGAGCATAGCCTGCACAAACCAATCCAGCTTTACCATTAACATTATTAGCAGTTAAACCACGCAAACTAGCCTTAACAGTATGACTGTCAGTTTCAATTCTATTAACAGGTATTTCATCTGATAATATTTCGTATATTTGACGAGCACGAGAAACTGTTGGTAAATTCATATCAACCTTTGATTCTAAATATTCCAATTTTCTAACAATATCTAGTGTCTCAGTTCCTGAATATGTAATTCTATCTAAGTATCCGGAAGTATCATATTTAGTTTTAAAATTTCCGTTTAAATCAGCAAATCCACCATAAATCGTAATTTTAACATTAGATAAATCATCAATTTGTTCTAACATTTCTGAAGATAATTCTTTAGTTGATGAAAATCCAATATTAACTTGCTGACCCTTTCTTAATTGCTTATTAATTTTATTAACAATCTTCTTTTGATCAATATTATCAAATTTCTTGAAACCAACCTTATCTGCAATATAATCTGTATTCCTACTTCTTAAAAAATCTAATTTTTCATATATACCACCAGCTGTTAAGGCAAGTGCTTCATTATTTTCATTAAATACTTTAACCATAACATCATTATATTTTTTATTAAACTCTTTAAGTGCTGGTCCATCTAAATTTCCAATTGCTTGAGCAAAGGCAATTTTATCAGTTTTATCAATTACTTTTTCTACAATTTCTTTTGAATCGGCAGTCTTAATAACCTTGGTTATAAGTTTATCATCAGCATCTTTTAATAAATCATCTAACATCTCATCAGTTATATCATTAATCAATACCTTAGTAGCTTCATCTGATAAGGATGATTTTAATATTGATTTTTGATTTTCATCAGCCATTTCCAAAAACTTTTTTAAAGAGGAAGCATTTGCAATTTGAGATAGACCAACGATATCCTTAGAACTAACATTAGAAAGTATTACTTCTATATCAGATTCTTTAGCAAATTTCATATAATCAGCAAAGTCGTTTGGCTTCATATTATTCATTTTCTTGGCAAGTTTAGCAGGATCACCAGAAGCAATAGCATTTTCCATTTGAGATAATTTATATGCCTGTCTCATTTCACCCATTTCACCTAAAACTGAACCACCAAATGCCATTATGACATTTTGTTGAATTGCTTCATCTCCACCATACATTTCATATAATTCATCAACAGAATATAATGTTCCATCTTCTTTACGTTTATAAATTCCATGTGTAAGTGTACGAGCATAGGCTTCTGTAACACCACAACCTGTATCAATTGTTATACGAGCTAATGATCCTTTTAACATATAACTAGCGCCCATGTTTTCTGCTCTAAATACATACATATTTGTTGCACCACCTGCTGCCATAGAACCACCTTCGATAGCAGCATTTATAGAAGCATACCCGATACCTTCCCAATAACCTGCACCATCAGAATAGGCTTCTTGAATTCCAGATCCATAACCAGTTACAGCACCAGCTATTCCCATGCTCACAGGTGTCATGGCCTCACCAGCAACAACTGCTTTACTAGCAGTTGAAAATGAAGCAACACCAGAAACTCCATGTGAGGCTATTGCCCCACCTATTGCATACGAAAGTGCAAGTTCACCTGCTAATTCACCAACACCCTGAGCCAAACCTTTTTCAGCATCAGTTAAATCTGAATGTTCTTGAACCCACTGACCAGCTTCACTTTGTTCAATATCATCAAACATATATATTTGACACTCATCATCTGCTATTTCTGCCATTGTTTCTTCCCTTTGAGCAGTCATATTACTTTTTATTTCTTCATTAGATAAACCATTTGCCTTACCTATACCATAGTAAATTGGCTGAATTATTATTGAACCTGTAGATTCCACAGCATCACGTACTTTTTCACCTACACCGACAACACCTTTTCCAAAATTATAGCCAACATCAGCAACATCAGCAGGTAGTGTTGCCATATAATCATCTAGTGAATAATTTTCTTGTTTATAAATAGCATGATTTAAAATTTCATCCGCCTTTGCCTCATGTTTTTCATTTCTTAATTTTACTTCAGCATTTGCTTCAGCCCATATTTCTTTATTTGCATAACCAACATCTTTAAAACTCTTTTTAGTCCATGGCATTGCAACAGTTTCAACAACAGATCCAATTACAACTGTTGCACCTGCTTTAACATATGTTAAGCCATCTCCAACACCAGTAAATAATAGGTCAATTCCACTTTCAAAAGTTGCCCATGCTCCTGAACCAAAATCCATTACGCCTTTACCAGCTTTTTTATACCAAGCTTCTTTTACAACTGGTGCTTCATAATCTTTATTCATTTTAATAGAATTATCTTTTTTTGTATTAGCGGAAAATCTACCAGGTGTTTTTATTTCAATTGGAGTAACAGGTGCTGCCTTTTGACTATAATGTTTTTTGTACTCTTCAGCTTTTTTCTTTCTATCTTCAAATGACATATATGAATTAATATTAAGGTTACTTAATGTTGGTAAGGAAGTTACAGAAGTTATAACAGCAGCTTCACTTATTCCATTGCTATTTGGTTGATTATTACAAAGTCCATTTTCTAATGATTCAAGATCTTTATTGTAATTTGTCCACCAAGTATTAATTTTATTATAGGCTTCACTAATAAATTGGTAACGGTAAGATAGGTCTTGTTTCATTCTTATAACATATGGGTCACTACACTTTGATATATAACCACCAGAAAAAGTGTTATACGCATTATACATATAACCTTGTTTTTCATTATCAAAACTAGTTTTATATGATTTAAGTAAATTTAAATCAACTCTTGTATTACTACTCATGTTTAACCCGCCTATTTTATTGTTATATACTAAAGTAATTATACAATAAAACAATAAAA
Organism: Bacilli bacterium; assembly: GCA_017527675.1. GTDB lineage: Bacteria > Bacillota_I > Bacilli_A > RF39 > UBA660 > RGIG6635. The sequence goes on along the minus strand of JAFXPU010000001.1, from coordinate 47,760 downwards.
AAGTATATAACTTTTTTGTAAGTTATATGCTTTTATAAATGCTTACCATTAACTTGGGAATTATTAATTAATTGCTTTTTTAATTCCTTAATCCATACATCAGCAATAGTTTTATGACCATTAATAGTTGGATGTACACCATCTAGCGTCTCATATCTAATATCATATGCAGCTAAATCTGCTAACATACAATTCTCTTTAGTAACTATTTTGCGTATTGTATTATTATATTCTTCAAACGATATTCCCTTTGGAGAATCAGGAAAATCCCATTCTTCATAATCTTTAACTTTCCCTTTTAATAAAGTTGCACATACTATTTTTGTATTTGGATAATACTTTTTAATCATTTTTAACATATAATCATAAGAATCCTCAAAACATGATAAATCAATATTATTATCAAAATCATTTTTTATTTTTATTCCATAACCAAAATCATTAACACCCATATATATTAAAATTATATCTGGAATAGTCGTTTCCTTTTTTAAATCATTTATTCTCTGATAACTGGATGCAGATGGAAAATTATATCCAGATATTCGACACCCTGAAAAAGAATTATTAACACATAATTCATAATTCATATTTTTTAAAACTTGATACCACCATGTATCAGAAACACTATTTAATCCATTTGACCTCTGCATTTGTTCATTATAAAAAACATTATATCCTATTGGATTATATCCTTCGTATGTGCTTATAGAATCTCCAAATATAGATGCCTTTATCATAACATCACATCCTACTTATTTATTCACCTATTATTTTTCTAACCTCTGGTTTTTTCTTCTTTAAATCTGCTGGTATAATCATTTCAGCATATACAGACTCTATATCTTTTTCAGGAACATCTAGAAATTGTAATATACCCATAAAAACATTTGGAGCTAACATATCATATAATTGTTCATTTGCCATCACTTTTTCTAAATATTCGACTTGTTCTATTTCTTCTTTAGATATTACTTTAGCTTTTTTAGTTCTAATTAATTCCATCATTTTTTCGACATTACTCATATCTATTATTTTCGCCTCATTTCAATAATTTTTAATTTACTAACATATTTTTCATATATCTTTTCTGAACTAAATGTATGTCTACCAGTTGAATCTGAAATAGTTATTATTTTAGGTTTATCATCAAAGTATGTTTTAATAGTAAGAAATCCTTCACGGACACTTCCTTTATCATAAACAGATAAATCAAATTTTACTTTATCACTACCTAATCCATAATCATCTTTTAATTGTCTTAGGAATGAGAATGCGTCATAACCATCAACTGTACTAAATTTTTTAGATTCAATAACTTGCATAAATGCTTTTCCAAGATCAGATGATCCATAATTATATTTCTTAGTTAATTCAGCCATTATTTCATTTGCATATCCGCCTTTGAATGAATATCCTATGCTATCATCTATATCTTTCCAAGCATCACCAGCAGTAACAATAATACTAGAATTAAATGTCTCATTAATTCTTTTTCCAATAGAATCAGATGTTGCATGAATAAATCCTGATGTCCTACTTCCAAGTTTACAATTAGCCAAATCAATTGTTCCATTTATAACTTCAGTGGCATCTGCTTTTAATATACTATTATCTGGTAAGATTATTTCAACCCATTTATGTCCTGAAACACCAGCAATAATAACCTTTTCAGGTGAAAATCCGCTTTCAATCAATATTTCTTTATATAATTCAGACCATCCTTTACAAACAACATATTTTGACTCTAAATTATCAAAACTAAGTGTTTTATTCAAAATATTTCCTTTTGTTATTTCATCACCTATCACATAAGTTAGGTCATACTCAACTCTTTTATTTAACTCTATATACAATTTTCTTGCCTTGGTAACAGGATCCATATTTTGATCAATTGTTGCTAACAATTCATTTTTTAAATCTAAAACAGGGAAAATTTTTAATTTTGTTTTATCAATTTTATTTGTATAAATCAATTCATCAAATGTATATGTTTTTCCATTAACAACATAATTATAGTTTCTTGGATTACCAATATCGTCTATTTTTTCTTGAATATCTTTAAAATTTTTATAATGAAGAGATATTTTATTTGCATCTGCAATTATTTGTTTATTAGTTAAATCTGCTTTATTTGCCGTATTATTATTAAATTTTAATAATACTCCGGCTTCTGATAAAAAGGATAAAATACCACCAGTAGCTGCTCTTGAAATAATATTAGTCTTACCACCTTTTTCTTCATATAATTCTTTAAATGTATATTTTGATCCATCTTCTTTACGAAGCAAAATTAATTCTGTTGCAATATCTAACATTCCTTCAACTGCGCCTGTTGAAGCATCGGCACCAACGTGAACTAATGAAGATAATTTTGCATATTTACTTATTTTTATTGTGTTAATTTTAGCACCACCAAAATATGATACAAAACCTACACCAAATCTTGCAGCAGTAAAAGCCATAGTTGTTTTATAATCAGCACCATAATCAACAGCTGTTTGAGCACCCTTACCTGCTTCAATTACACCACCTGTTAAACCTAACATAATTTCCTGACTTTTTGGTCCAAATATAAGGGAAGCCAATTTTGATACAGTAGTTATTGTTACTGTTTCACCAATTTGACATGCAGTTGCATCTATAGTTTCTTCAAATTTTGAATTTGTAATATAACTATTTGTCTTTACATATTTACCAAAATCTGTATTATATATTTCTTCTATAAATTTATCAGCACCCTTAAAACCAATATCAGCAAGTGCCTGATCTGAATCATATTTTTTATTAGTTAAAATTTGTCTTCCTTGATTATCACCTCTTAAACCATAAAATGGTTTTAAAACAGTACCAGCATCTCCTGCTTTTTCTACTGTTCCTATAACTCCACTTACAAAACTTAAACCTACATCTAATCCAGTTGCTAATATATTCTTTTTATTTTCTGCTTTTGTATCACCAGATTTAAAATTAAGTATTTTATCTAATTGCAGTAAAGAAAAAAATGATTGAGATAAATTCTTATTACCATATATGTCTGTTTTTTCATAATTTGATATTATTGCACCTGTTTTAGGGTCAATTCTATGAAATTGTTCATCTAAATCAAAAGCAATATCAACAACTTTTGGATTACCATTATCATCAATAATTAGTTTTTGAGTACTTGGATCAAATCCTAAATCAACTTTTAATTGACCATTTTCATCATATTGTATAGGTGTAGATGAAAATTTACTAAAATTATCAACTTTTGATATATTAATATGTTTTTGACCATAATGTTTTTTATACTCTTCACCTTTCATTTTTTTATCAAAATTAGACATATATGAATCAACATTAAAATTACGCAACACAGGTAAAGAATTAACTATTGCTCTAACACAAGATTCACTTATACCATTACCATTAGCTTGATCATTACAAAGTCCATTTTCTAATGCTTCAATATCTTTATTATAATTAGTCCACCACGTATTTATTTTATTATAAGCTTCACTTATAAATTGATAACGGTATGACAAATCTTGTTTCATTCTTGAAACATATGGGTCACTGCATTGAGATATATAACCACTAGAAAAAGCGTTATACGTATTATACATATAACTTTGTTTTTCATTATCAAAACTAGTTTTATATGATTTAAGTAAATTTAAATCAACTCTTGTATTACTACTCATGTTTAACCCACCTATTTTTATTATCATATTCTATTATAATTATACACTAAAGATTAAAAAAAACAAATAATAATACATAATTATTATTTGTTTTTTCTTAGTCTTCAATTATTAATTCTGGATTTTCATTTTCATTACTATCGTTTTTATTAGTATCATCATTATTATCTTTTTCTTTAATAATTTTCAATGCTTCTTCTTTTTCAATTTCTTTTATACTTTCAAGAAATTTCTTTGTTTCTTCATCATTATTACCAATAAAATATATTTTATCTATTTGATCATGATTAAATAATAATGTTTTATCAGAAGATATAATTCCTTCTGGATATAAGCATGCTGCATAATCATATATAACTTTTTCCCCATCTTTATTACTTACTGGTAAATAACCAATAACCATTATTCTTTTTTTTGCTTCTTTAAGCATTACAACAGTACCAATAGGTAAATATTTTTCTATTTCCATTTTTATCCTTCTTTCTACTATACTTATAGATTTATTATATCATAATAGTAAATAATTATAAACAAATTATATACTAAAAGGGGTTTTTTCTTCTTCAACAATTGTATACCATAACCAATCATCTTCATTATCTAAATTAGATACATCAATAATATATTTATTACCCCAACTAGAAACAATTAATTCATTATTTTCTACTCCAACTATAATCATTGCATGTTTACGACCATCTTCTGTATATGGATTGCCACGTGTACCATCATCATTAATGTAATATAAAGAATATCCATCAGTACTCAAAAATATTTCACTATTAGGGTGTTCAGACATTATCCTATTATAATCCTCAATAGTAAAATTATTCTCAAAAATATTCTTATCGCTATTTTCAAAATCTAAATGAAATTTTATATCAAATTTATCATATAAATATTTTGAAAAATCTTTTTGAATATCAACACCAGCACCTGTTGCTCCAGTTGAATTTTCACCAGTTAATGAAGCATCATTGCCTGACTTTTCCTTGATATCTCCATATATTTCTTCAATACTCATATTTTTTTTCTCTTTCCAAATATATGTAAAAAATCCAACTATTAAAGGCTCATAATTATAATCAACATTACCATCAACATCTATTGTATACATTGATAATCCAAATTTATTATAAAATTCCTCTTCTCTACCTTCATATATTTCAAAAATTGAATTTACTTCAGCGGTATAACCACATCCACAACTACTTAATTTTTTTAAATATAACTCATAATCTTCCATAGTAGCATCTGGAAAATTTTCTCTTAAAATCTTCATTATATCTGGATTATTCAAAACATCTTCAAAATTATTACTGAAAACCATTTGATTTCCACCATATTGATTGTTTTCAAGATTATTTCTTCTAAATATGCTTGGTGAAAGAGTAGCAGATGTTATATGGCCATCTGAAAAATAATAGCCATTTTTTCCTATAGTAATTGCAAAAAGTTCACCAGTTTGTTGATCAAAAGATAATTTTGTACCATTAGCTAATTGAATACAATTAAATTCATTAATAGATGTTATTGAAACAATATCACATACTTTAGCTCCATATTGAACTAAATTGTATTTATTATATAATTCAAGCACATTAACTCCATTAGCATTAGTAACACTAATTATTTGATAATTATCATTATTAATAAGAATAGTACCACCATTTTTTAACGTGATTGTTGTAAAAAATGAATCCTTACTTATTGAAGCAATATCTTGAGGTATAACACCATAATTGTCTAATTTATAATCATAATATGAATAATAATTTCCTTTAGAATCAGTTAATCCTAATATTTTTTTTGAAGCCGTATCAAATGTAATTTTACTACCATTATTCATTGTAAATGTTATTATAGTTGAATTTGAATTATCAATAGATTTTATTGAACCAGCTGGAATGCCATAATCTTTAAAATCACTAATAACATTTCCATTTTTATCTGTAAAACCAACTAAATTTACTTCCCCATTATCGTCAAAAAACAACTTTAATGTACATCCATTATCAAGATCAATAAAAGCAGCATTACCAAGATCATATACTTTTTTAATATCATAATAATTGATACCATATTTATCTAAACCATATTTATCCACTAATTCCTGATTATGTTTTTCAAACACAGAAAATATTCCAGGTTTTTTTACCTTATCATCACCTAATAAAATGTCAATAATACCATTAGAATAACTCCCTAAAACATCATTAGAATATATATATTCTAATTCAGACTCAGTAGAGTTATTTAATTTAACATTTATATTTATATTTTGAATAGGTACAGCCTTTGCACTATAATGGGAAAAATAATAATTATCATTTGCAAGATTATATGTTGTTAGCTCAGGTAAAGAATTAACAACACTTTTAGTGCTACCATCAAGTATACCATTTCCATTTGCTTTATTATAAGTTAAACTTATTTCTAATTTTTCAATATCATTATCATAATTTGACCACCAAGTATTAATTTTAGTGTATGCCTCACTTATAAATTGATAACGGTAAGATAAATCTTGCCTTATTCTAGAAACATATGGATCACTACATTGAGATATATAACCACTCAAAAAAGTATTATATGTAGAATTCATATAACTATTTTTTTCTCTATCAAAATTAATCTTATAATTTTTTAACTGATCTATATCACATTTAGTATTTCTACTCATATAATACTCCTTTAACTACTAGTTTTCTCCAACAAAATTTCTGATTAAAACAGCAATATCCATATTAAGATTCTCTTTAAAATCAATTTTTAATTCCATTGCTAAATTTTTTAAAAAAACATTTTTTAATTTAGAATTTTTTAAATATTCTTTATCACTATATTGTTTATTATTTTTACCATACTGAATGCATATTGCAAGTAATTTAGAATCAACAATATTATCAGGTATAAATGCACCATAACAAGTGTTAGTATTATCAACATATTTACCATGTCTATAATTATCATTAATTACATCTTTGTATGTTCTTTCAATAAAATTAATAATATCCTGACTCAAACTAAAATTATTAACATTCACGTTATTTAAAAATTTAATATCTTCTAAATCCAATTTTTCAATATAAAAATTACTTCTAATATAAATATAATTTAAATTTAAAAATGATCTTCTTTGATATGTACTTTTATTACTATCTGGCATAATACCAAAATCTAAATCACTATTTAATATTCTATCATCATATTTTTTTAAATCTATTTTAAATTCAAGATATTTAGTAAATAATAATTTATATTTTTCAACTAATTTCTCATAATTAGCAAAATCATAATTAATTATTATTCTCTTTTCCATAGCCAATGCAATATTAACATTATTTTGCATATATCACCTCTATAAAAAAATATACGTATAAAACGTATATTTTTATTTTATACCATCGAATTAACAGTACTTTCTATTCCATTCATTTCAAGTTGTTTTTGTTCCATTTGGCTTAATTTCTCATTGATTTGATTCTGAACAGCTTGATTTAATACTTTTTCAGTATAATGTTCAGTTGTCTTTTTTTCTTTCCACGTACCATCCAAATCTTGATACCATTCAGAAACCTCTTTTGTTTTTTCAACTTCTTTATATAAATTTGGTTTCAAAGCCTCAATTTCACTTGCTAATTGAGCTTTTTCACCTTCAAGTCTTTTATAATTTTCTATTTGACCAACAACACCTAAAAAATAATCAATTTTTTCTTCTAATTTTTTATATTTTTCATTATATAATTTATCTAAAGCACGCATTAAATTATCTTTAGCATCACCTTGCCAAATACCACTAGCACTTGACATAAACTCTTTACCAGCACTATAATTAATTGTATTTTTGCAAGAATTTAAGCTACTTCTTAATGAACCAACATCTACATTTTCAAATGCCATATTACTTATATACCTTTGATTGATAATTCTCTGGTGCAGTAATATTTAAATTATTTAATATTTGGTTCATTACTTGATTATCGATAGCTTCATATCCTTCAGCACAACTTGCTAAAAATAAAACGCTTGCTTCTAATTCATTATATATATCATCATAATTTTTAGCTAATTCACGTACATAATTATTAAAATGGTCTGAGGCATTTCCAATCCACATATCATTAGAAGAAACGGAAATAGTAGCTTGTTCAATTTTATCAAGAGTATCTTTTATATCATTTGCAACCTTATGCAAAGTATTGCATTGGTCTTTAATATCAGCATATTTAATGGATTCTTTCATAATTATGCACCAATATTTTTACTTGCATATGATTCATCTAAAGCCTCATAAGTATTTGGAACTTTAATTAGATAATCACCACAAGTATCTATCCTTTCTTCTAATTTTTGAAGAGCAACAATATATTTACTACGCATATTATTTAGATAAGAAACAGCATCAGTACCTTGCCATGAAGCACTTATTTTATCTAATGCATTTTCTATTTCGTTAATCTTATTTTGTAGTGTGTGTGCATACTCTTTAATATTATTTCCTGTTCTTGTAATTTGGTCACCATTTACAACTATCACCAAAACCACTTCCTTTATTATGTACTTATTTCTCACCAACGAATACTATATCCTAATATTCATTGGTCAAAAAACTCTTAAAAAAGAGTTATTTTTTTATATTTTATCCCATGATTTTTGAATCAATAGCTTCATTATCTGTTATATAATTATCTAAAAATTCATATTCAGATTTAACAGCACTATAAAATTCATCAAATTTTGCAGAAACTTGATTTAATTTAGCTCTCATACTTTCAGCAGCGTCACCTTCCCAGTTTTGACCACCAACTTCATTAAAAGCATTTGTAATATCTGAAAATATTTGTTTCATTGATGCTGTATATGTCTTTAAATTTCCTGAGATACTACGTAACTCACTATATTTTAATGATTCATTCATTATTAACACCTCCTATTTTTGAGTATAATTTTCTCTAACATTTTTATATGCAGTTCCAATATTAGTGATATTTTCACCAATTTCAGCTAAAGCACTATATAATTGTTCTAATTGAGTAATTTGTTCTGATACTTTTGTTGAATAACTTTGAGATACTTGACCAGCCCAACCAGATTTTAAGTTTTCATTAGCTGTTTTAACATTATCTAATTGTGCTTTAAAATCACCACTTAATTCAGTAATTCTTCCACCATTTTTTATTACTTCTTCTGGTTGTACATTTAAACTTATAGCCATAATACACCTCCTCCCCGAAATTACATAAAGATAAGCTTTGTTCCATTTTTAATATCAGTATCTTTGATATATGAATTATTTAAATACTCTTTACAACTTGCACGATCAATTATTGAAATGTTATTAACATCAGCATTAAATTGTCCTGAAGTTATTTCATTAATTGATTTTAAGATGTAAGTTTTAATTGTTCCTACTTTTTTATTATTTGGAATATACATTTCAAAATTCATTTCTAAAGCAGGTACAATAATAGTAACTAAATATTTATTCATACTATCACCTATCTTATATCCTATCTTCTATTTAATTATAACTAATATTAAAAAAAAATACAATAAAAATGAAAAAAAATGTAAAAAAATGTAAAAAAAAGATAGATTATTCTATCTTTCTTTCATATATATAGTCTCAGGAGCTATTGAATTATATTTACCATTCCACTTAATATTTTTTAAAAAATCTAATATTTCTTTGTCAAATTTTAATATATTTTTATCTATTTTTTCATCATATTTTTTTAAAAAATCTTCTAACATTGATGTATTTTTAAACTTAATAATTTTTTTAATTTTAATATCTTTAGGAAAAGGAAAAATATCATCCACAATATCTAAATAATATTTATCATTATCACTTATAATGATATTTACTTTATCAATACTTATTTTTTTATCATTAATAATAAAGAACCCATTGTAATAAAAATCTAAATATTTTGGATTAAACTCATTATTTTTTTCTATTTCTTTTAATCTTTCTAATCTTTCTTCTTCTTTTTTTAATATCTCTGTATCATCAGATATAATTTCTATATTACTCATATTACCATCCTATCTAAAAATATTATCTAAAAATTCGCATAAATCTGGCATATAACGTCTTAATTCATCTCTATTTTGAAAATAATTTAAGAATGCATCAGCAAATAGTTCCTTCTCATTAGGCGTAGTAGTATACTCTCTATCTAGTGAATAACATGATGAGGGCATTTGTGGCATCAAATCTTTATATTTTTCATATAATTCATTCCATTTATCAACATCAAATTTACCTTTTGCTATTAAAATTGATTCAACAGCATGGCCTATTTCATGCAAAGGTGTATTATATTTATAATAAGCAGAATTAAAATCTACATTTATTGGAACAAACATAAATGGTTTTCCATTATTACTAAGAACATATGCTCCAGCATGTCCTTCTTCTTCTGGATTAGATGAAATATTCCATGGAGAAATGAATACACCACTAAAGTTTTGAGATAAATTGCTTAAAATACTGTCTTCAAATTTGGCATATTCTTTTGAAAAATTAATTGGGACTACTTGTGATGCTTTTCCATTTGTATTAATAGCATAATATGGAATAGTATATCCTCTTATATTAGTTCTAGCAATATAGTCAACAGTAACACTTGGATCTAATCCATAAATACTACATATTTGATTTTTTTCTTCTTCAGATATATCATAATCGTATTCAATATGTATACCATCGGTAGAATAAGATGTTATACGATTATTATTTGCCGTATCAAATGTATATGTTTCAACACCATCAATTATAAAACAAACCTTTTCACCAATAAAATATATATTAGTAATATTACCTATATCATTTGGTGAAATACCATTCTTTTCAAAAATACCAGTAAGACCTTCATTTCCAAGATATAAAGTATTAACCCCATCACTTATAGAAGATAAGTGAAATTCTCCATTTTCATTCACAAAAAGAAAATTTCTTCCATCTGCTAAAGTAACTTTATAATTTTCACCATTTGGTCCGCAAAATACAATATTAGCAATATTTTCTTTATTAATTATACCTTCACCAACTAAATGATCAAATAAAAACATAACCTTATCATCCAAAGCCATCATATTTAAAGTACTATCATTTATAGAACGTGCTATTTTGGTTAATAATCCCTCTGTTTTTCCAGTAACACTATTATCTGGCAAGGCATCAACATTACTACTTTTAAAATTATTAAACCTACTTAAATCATTAGAACCATAACTATTGAGTTTTGGTAAAACACTAATTGCATAACTAATACCATTTGCATTAAATGAACCAGTTATATTTTCATTTATTAAGGAATTCTCTAAATTAGTAGCATCATTTAAATAATTAGTCAACCAAGCATTTATTTTAGTATAAGCATCACTTATTCCTTGGTAATGATACGAAAGATTTTGGCGCATTCTTGAAACATATTGATCATTACATTGTGAAACGTAACCACTAGAAAAAGAGTTATATACAGAATATATATAAGTGTTTTTTTCATTTTCAAAATTAGATTTACAATTATTTAACTGGTTTAAATCAATTCTTATATTAATCATAACATACTCTTTCTATTATTATTCTTATATTATTAATTATAACAAAAAATCAAAAAAAAAGATAGATTTCTCTATCTTAGTAATTATTTGCTTTTCTTTCAAAATATGATTTTGGATGTGCACATACAGGACATACTTCTGGAGCCTTAGGTCCAATATGAATATGACCACAATTACGGCAAATCCAAATAGTATCACCATCATTTGTAAATACTAATTCATCATTAATATTTTGAAGTAATTTTCTAAATCTTTCTTCATGATGTTTTTCTATTGCAGCAACTCCTCTAAATTGTTTAGCAATTGCATCAAATCCTTCTTCTTCAGCAACTTTAGCAAATTCATCATACATTTCTGTCCATTCATAGTTTTCACCATCAGCAGCAGCTGCTAAGATAGATGCTGTATCAGCAACACCACCATTTATTAATTTATACCACATTTTAGCATGTTCTTTTTCATTATTAGCTGTTTCTTCAAAGATAGCAGCTATTTGTTCATAGCCATCCTTTTTAGCTTTTGATGCATAATATGTGTATTTGTTTCTTGCTTGTGATTCTCCTGCAAAAGCAGTCTTTAAATTTTCTAATGTTTTTGTTCCTTCTAAATTCATAATTTACCTCCTTTAAAAACATTATTTTTCTTTAACAAAAATATTAATAATTTTAGCAAAATTATATAATATTTCATTACTATTATTTATAGCATAACTCTTTTCTAAAGCTTTACCACCTACAGTTATACCAGATATTAAACTTGTTATAATTAAACTTATTAAAATTATATTAAAATTATATTTACTAGCTAGTGCGATAGCTATTACAGCCCCACCAGAACCTGATACAATACCACAAATATCTCCTATTACATCATTACAAATAGTAGATACTTTATCAGCATTTCTTTTTAGTTTAACAGCAAGTTTAGCACCTTTAATTTTTCTAGAACTCATTGAATGAAATGGTTTTTCATCAGCAGCAGCAACAGCTACCCCTACCATATCAAATATAATACCTAAAATGATAAAAATGATAATAATAATTATACCAATAATTACATTAACATTATTTAATACTACTTCAGATAAAGATGAAAATACTAAACTAATACTAAATGCTAATATTAGTATTTTAAAAAACCATTTTAAATCAATTTTAATTAGATTTGTTTTCTTTAATTCTTTTTTTATGCCTTTTTTTAATGTTTTATTAACTTTCATATTTCTCCTAATATAGAAAAAAGGTATTAAAACCTTTTAAAATTGTTGGCCCTTTTATAGTTAACTTTACGTCTTAGGTCAAGTAGAATTTCTCTGATTTTTACATCCCGTTACCAGTTTGCGGTTCCCCTTTAAAAAAATCAATATATCGTCACCAAATATATGACTTGATTACCACTTAGTACGTACTGCAATCCTATAAAATCACTCTAGAAGATTTCCTCACCAGTATCTATTACTAGAACTTTTTTGCAAATGGTGTTTCCAGTAAAGAATATATATTAGGTAGCTACACTAACATATATTGTTAAATACCTTCCCCAGACATTCACTCAAGACAAGCTACTCAGTACATAACTTTCGCCACATACCGGTTTAATCCCAATTCGTAATTACTCACAAGATTAGGTCTCCACGACACTTGGAACAGATCTATATGCCGTTATAGGCTGCCCAAACGTCTACCTTTCAGCACCCACCCCAAACTGGGCGTAAGAAGCAAGCACCAAAAGTTTCACAGGTGTGCTATTTTATGGTTTTTTAATCCCATCTTCATAATAGATTAAACTGACTAGAATAATGCGCCACTACATAAATTATATCATATTTAAGCTATTTTTTCAAATTATGCTTCTTTATTCTTTTTAAAATTAGCAAATCCTTCAGCTATATCTTCTTTATAGTACTTATAACCAGTTACTAGGATAATAGCAAGTGGGAACGAAATAAAGATACCCATAATGCCAAATATAGCTCCACCAGCAAACAATGAGAAAATTGTTAAAAGTGGATGAATAGAATTTGTTTTACCATATACAGCTGGATTTATAACATAACTATCTAAAGTTGATAAGATAAAGAATGTTATTAAAGTTCTTATAAATAATGCTGGTGAAATAGCAAAAGCAGTAATAGATGCTAATATATTATTTCCAATACCACCAAAATATGGAATTAAGTTAGCAAAGCCAGCTAAGAATCCTAATAATATTGCATATGGATGGCCTATTATATAATAAGCAAATCCATATTCAAATACAGATATAATCATTACTTTTACAAGTCCTGATAAGTATTTACGCATTTCAACATCTAGTATTTTAACAAATCTATAACTTTTAATACTACGACGTTTAAAGAATTTTTTAATTTCTTCTCTAATCTTATCCATATCGATTAAAAAATATACATATGCTGCTATTCCAACAAATAATTTACCAATAAAAGATATAGAACTATTAATTAATTTTATAGCACCATCAGATACATATTTAGAAATATCAGCAATAATTGAATCCATAGAATTTGAAATTGATTTTTTAACTGCTGCTATATCAACATTTAAATCCATCTCAGTTAATTTATTCATAAATTTATTAATACTACCAAATAAATCGGATAATTCACCTACTAGTACTTTAGTAAAAATATAAATAACAAAAAAGGCAATAGCAAAAGTCATAGTAATAACTATCGTTAAAGCTAACCATTTTTTCATTCTTTTACATAATTTAGTAACAAATGGATGCAATGCATAAGCAAAGGCAAATGCTATTAAAAATGGTAGGCAAATGCCAGTTATTTTATCAATTATTCCCATCCATAAATGACCAGTTTTATAACATAAATAAATAATTAAAACTAATAATGCTAAATTAATTAATCTAAAATCTATTTTATCTTTCTTTAACATATTTATCATCGCTTTCTAAAAGTATTGTGACAGGACCATCATTTTCAATTTTAACAAGCATATCTGCTTGAAACTTACCTGTTTCTACCCTAATATATTCTTTTAATTTTTGATTAAATAAATCATATAATTTAGTTGCTTCTTCAGCTTTTAAAGATTTAATATAACTAGGTCGATTACCATTTTTAGTATCAGCATATAAAGTAAATTGAGAAATACTCAAAATAGAACCACCAATATCTAAAACTGATTTATTCATAACGCCATTATCATCATCAAATATTCTTAAATTTAGAACTTTTTTTACCATATAATCAATATCTAATTCAGTATCTCCATAAGTAAAACCAACTAAAATTACTAACCCAGAATCTATTGAACCAATTACTTTATCATCTACAGATACAGATGATTTTTTACTACGTTGTACAAGTACTCGCATTATTTAATCGTCCTTTCTACAGATTTAACATCTTTAATAGTTTCAATATCATTAATAAATTTAGTTAAATATTCTAAGTTTTCTACACGGAAATGAATATCAAATATATAGTTATTATTTTGATGTGATGAATTAACTGATGTAACTGTTATATTACTATTTGATGTTTTAGCAATTACATTCAATAAAATATCTTTGTCAGACATAGCTGTTATCTTTATTTCAGCATCATATCTTTTCTGATTTGCATCAATATTATTCCATTCAACATTAATAATACGTTCATTTAAATCATTAACATTTGGACATATTTTACGGTGAACAGTTATACCATTACCTTTAGTAATATAACCTATAATATCATCACCATAAACAGGTTTACAACATGATGCCAAGTTAACTTTAATTAAATCTATATTGGATACTAAAATATCATTTTTATTAGCACTATTATCGTGTACTTTAGTTTTAATAACCTTATCTAATATTAATTCTTCTTTATCTTTTTCTTCAGTTATGATAAAGTTAACTATTTGTTTAGGTGTATATTTTGAATTACCTATATTAATATATAATTCATTAATATCAGCTAACTTTAATTCTTCTAAAATATAATCAACTTCATTTTCAATAAAATCATTATAAGATATTTTATTTTTCTTTAATTCTTTAAGTAAAGCTTCTTGTCCTTTTTTAAGATACTCATCTTTATCTATTTTATTAAAATATCCTCTAATTTTATTTCTTGCTTGTGATGTAAAAGCCATATCAATCCACTCACGTGATGGTGTAGAATTTTTATTAGTATTTATTTTAATAATATCATTATTTTGAAGTACATAGTTTAGAGGAACAATATTATTGTTAACAATTGCTCCAACCATTGTATCGCCAACACCAGAGTGAACACGATATGCAAAATCAATTGGATTAGCTCCATATGGAAGTTCTATAACATCTCCTTTTGGTGTAAAAACATAAATAGTATTATTAAATACATCTTCAGATACACTTGAGACAAATTCTTGTTCAGAACTATTTAATGATTTTAATTCCATAATTTCTTTAAAGAATTGTAATTTTTGTTCCATTGCACTTTGAATATTAGCTTTGGTATTAGAACCATTTTCTTTATATGACCAATGTGCAGCTATACCATTTTCAGCAACTTCATCCATTTCATAAGTACGTATTTGAATTTCATATAATTGTCCATTTTCACCAAAAACAGTTGTATGCAAAGATTGGTACATATTTGTTTTAGGCATTGCAACATAGTCTTTAAATCTTTTTGGCATTGGACGATATTTAGAATGGATTATACCTAATGCTTGATAGCAATCTTGTTCAGTATCAACAAATATTCTTAAAGCTAATAAGTCATAAATATCAGAAAAACGTTTTCCTTTATCTAATTTCTTATAAATACTATAAATACTTTTAGCTCTTCCCTTAATCTTATGCTTAATATTATATTGATTTAACAATTCTGATACTTTATCAATCATTAAAGCTACATTATTATCCCTTTCAACCTTAGTTTGATTTAATTGATCTACTATAGAAAAGTAAACATCTGGTTTATAATAACGTAATGATAAATCTTCAAGTTCAGATTTAATTTGATTCATACCTAAACGATGAGCAATTGGTGTTAATAATTCTAATGTCTCATGAGCAATACGCTTTTGTTCATCTTCTTCAACTGCCCATAGTGTACGCATATCATGTAATCGATCGGCTAGCATGATAATTAAAATACGAACATCTTCAGATAAACCAACAATTATTTTTTTATAATTAGCAGCTATTGATTCAGATAAATCATTAAATTTTAACTGTTTAATTTTAGTTATACCTTTAACCAAATCTACAACAGCTGGTGAAAAATTTTCACTTAATTTATCTATTTCACATTTTTCATGATTTAAAACACCATGTAGTAATGCAGCAGCTATTGTATCAGCATCTGCCTCAATATTTGCTAAAATTAAAGCTACATTTAGCAAATGATAAATATACGGATTACCTGATAAACGTATATCACCATCATGCATTTCTAAGGCAAACTCATAAGCCTTTTTTATTTCGGCTAATTCAGAAGGTTTAATATATTCTTTAGCCTTAGTTTCTAATTCTTCATAAGTAATTCCTGTTTTATCTTTCTTCATGTTCTCACCTAGTATAATTATATCATAATGAACAAAAAAAAAGAAGGTATTAGCAGTTAATACCTTTAACTTTTAACTCCCTAACCTCTTTTTTATCATTATCATCTTCATACCATTTTTTACGTTTTGGTTTTCCAATATTTCTCTTTTCAAATGTGTACCATAATTCTGCTGCAATAAATAATGATGAGAAAGTACCAGCAGTTAAACCAAATAATAATGCCATATTGAAATTAACAATATCATGTGAACCAAAGATAATTAATGATACAACTGGAATTAATGTTGTAATTGATGTAATAATACAACGTCCAAGTACATCATTTAAAGCACCATCAATTGTATCAGCAAGTTCTTCTTTAGTTTTAATTTCTTTCTTACCTAAAGAATTAATTTTATCTCTTATTTGATCAAATATAACGATAGTATCATTTATAGAGTAACCAATAATTGAAAGTAGTGCTGCAACAAAGACAGATGTAACTTCAAATCTAAGTAAACTAAATGCAACAAAGACAACAAAGCAATCATGAACTAAAGCAACTATTGTTGATACAGCATTAGTAAATCTAAATCTGATAGAAATATAAAGAATAATACAAATACAAGCATATAATAATGCTTTTAAGGCATTTTTAATTAATTCTTTTTTAACTGTATTAGAAATAGCACTAATATTAGTTGATACATAAGATTTTTCTTCTTCACCATCTTTATCATATTTACTAGTTAATAAATCTTCAACTTTTTTATTATCTTCATTTTTAAATATATTAGATGAATTAACAATAATACTATTATCATTTAGTTTAGTAGTACTAGTAACTTTATAACCTAATGATTCAATATCAGCTTTTAATCCTTTTTCAGTAATTTTTTCAGATGAAGCTATTTGAATAGTTGTACCACCTTTAAAATCAACACCTAAATTTAAACCTTGTTTATAAAGTGAGAAACCACCAACAGCTATTAAAATTAATGGAATAATTACTAATGTTGCAAATCTCATTTTAACAAATTTAACATGGAATTCATGTGGTTTTTTAGATACTCCAATAAATAATCTTGGATGATTATCAAATAATCCTGCCTCAACAAACTTAGCTAATAAATAACGGTTAAATACAACCATAATCATAACAGTTACAATTATAGATATAATTAACATAGTAGCAAAACCTTTAACTGATGATACACCAAAAATATATAAAACAATGGCTGCAATTAATGTTGTTATATTTGAATCTATTATTGCTTTTAAAGATGTTTTGTTACCATTTTTAAACGCTTCCTTAACAGTACGACCGTTTTTTAATTCTTTTTTAATTGATGAGAAACTAATAGATGAAGCATCAACAGCCATACCTATACCAATAACAACAGCAGCAATACCAGGTAATGTTAAACGTCCACCAATAAGTTCAAATATTACAAATACTAACAATGTATATAATAATACAGAAATACTTGTTACAATACCACTGAAATTATAAACTAAAATTAAGACAACTATTATAGCAATAACGCCAATTAAACCAGCTATAAAAGTTTTATCTAAAGTATCTTCACCAAAAGTAGCATCTACTGTTTGAGAAGATAATTCAGTTAATTTAGCAGGTAATGATCCTGAATTAATAAGTTCAGCTAAATTAGTAGCTTCAGCTTTAGTAAATCTACCTGTTAACATAACTTTATCAGTAGTTAATTCTTCATTAATAGAAGCAGCTGATAAACAGTTAGTAACAATTGGATCACCTTTTTTATTCTTTAAATTACATTTTGTTTCATATGAATCAGTAGTTTCATCAAAGTCTAACCAAATAACTAATAAATCATTATTTTTTCTAATTTCTTCTGTTTTAGCATGGAATGTATCAACATCAGCTATTTCAATTGATAAATAATATGTACCAATATCAGTTTCACTTTGAGCAACTGATACTCCACCACCCTTTAAAACATCTGATGTCATAACAAGTTCATTATTTTTATTTCTAAATGTTAAACTAGCCATTTGACTAATTGTACTTTTAGCTTCTTCTTCATTTGTAACACCAGCAAGTTGAACACGAATATTATTTCCTTCAATAGATATTTCAGGTTCAGATACACCCAAAATATTAATACGCTTTTCAATAATACTATAAGTGTTTTTTACCATTTCTTTAGAAGGCTTCTTACCATCTATATCTTTTACTTCATATAGAATTTCAAATCCACCTTTTAAATCCAAACCATAATTTAAATTTTTAAATATTGGTTTAAAAGATATAACTGCTAATACAATTACTGCTAAGAATATAACAATTCCACTGAATAATGAATTAGCTTTATAGGTTTTAACAGCCTCTTCTTTTCTTTCTTTTTTTGTTTTTTCAACAACTACTTTATTTTTTTCTTTCTTTTGCATAATTACTCCTTCTTGTACTTTCGAACCTTTTTAATTATATCATTAAAAAGGTCTAAATGTAAATAATTTAGACTTTTTTAATATTTATTTTTAATCAATAATTGGTTTTTGATGTTTTTTAGATAATAGAATTTTTACATAATCATCTATTTTATATAATTCAATATTTAAAATATCATCAACCATTTGATATAAAAGCAAATCACGACATTTTGACCATCTAGTAATTTTTAAATAATTCCAAATATCTTCCATATGAACATAAGTAATACCATTTCTTTTAAATTCATTTTCTTTAGTTTTTAAAGCAGGTATCAATCTATCATATAATTCCTTTTCACTAGAAAATCCTAAATCCATTTAACACCTCTAATAATTATAAATTAATTACATATATATTATATATCAAATAGTTATTTTTTTAAAGGAGTAATATGAAAAAAAGTAAATTTATTAAATCAAGTATTATTTTAATAATTGGTGGATTCATAACCAAGGTACTAGGTATGACTGTTAAAATTGTCTTAACTAGAAAAATAGGAATTGAAACCTTAGGATTATATACCTTAATACTACCTACTTATTTATTAATTATTTCTCTTGCTGAATATTCTTTACCAACAGCTTTAAATGTTTTAATAGCAACTAAAAAATATAATAATAAAAATCTATTAATTACATCCTTAATAATATCTTTTATTCTTGATTTCATTATTATGTTAATTTTTATTTTAGGAAGCAAATATATAGCTATTAATTTATTAAATCAAGAAATATTAACAATTCCATTAATCTTACTAACTTTAACTCTACCTTTTATAACGACATCAAATATATTTAGAAGTTACTATTTTGCTAAAGAAAGAATGTTACCTCATACTATTAGTAATATTCTAGAAGATTTAATTAAGTTATTTTTAATTATCTTTTTTATTGATCAATTTAAAAATAATATAGCTATAATATCTTTTATTATTTTAACTAATATAGCCTCTGAATTATCATCTATTTTAATCTTTTTATTTAAAGCTCCTAAATACACTATTTATAAAGATGATATAAAAATAAATAAAAAAAATGTTAAAGCATTATTTAATATTGCAACCCCTACTACCTTATCTAGATTAATTGGCTCAATTACTTATTTTTTAGAACCAATAATTTTAACTTTAGTATTAACTAAACAAGGATTTACAAGTAACTATATAACTATTAATTATGGTATTATTAATGGTTATGTTTTACCTTTAATACTCTTACCTTCTTTTTTTACAGCCGCAATATCTCAAGCTCTTATTCCAATTGTAAGTGAATTTTATACTAAAAAAAATTATTTAGCTATTAAAAGAAAAATTAAACAAGCTATGATAATATCTTTAATAATTGGACTTAGTTATACTCTAATTATTTTAACTAAAGGTAATTTCTTGCTAGAATTAATTTATAATACTAATAAAGGTCAAGATTACTTAAAATTTATCGCACCTATATTTATTCTTCATTACTTAGAACATCCCCTACTTAGTTCCTTACAGGCTATGAAAAGTGCTAAAACAAATCTATTTATTTCTCTTGTTAATTTATTTATTAGAACTGTTTTACTATTTATAATATTAGAATTTAAAATAGGTTTTTATGCTTTATTAATAACTTTATCATTAAATATTATTTTTACTTGCCTATATTCAGGATATAAAGTTAATAAATTATTACAAAAAAAAATTAGTTAACCTAATTTTTTTTCTTTTCAATTAAATCTATCCACATATTAGTAATATTTTCTGCTTTATATTTTAAAGCCGTTTTACTTGCATTACGTCCCATTTCCTCACATAAGTTTTTATCAGTAATTAATTCCATTATTTTTTTAGCCATAATCTCACGATTAGCATTTTCTACTAAAAATCCATCATAAGAATCTGTAACAATTTCTTTAATACCTTGAGCACGTGTATAAGCAACAACGGGTACACCATATGCAAATGCCTCAAGAACAACTATACCAAATGATTCCGTTTTAGATGTTGATATAGCTACCTGTGTTTTAGATAATAACTCATTTATATAATCACGATTACGGTTACCATGTAAAGTTACAGCAGCTCCTAAATTAAGTTCTTCTATTTTATCTTCTAATTTATCATGTAATACACCATCACCAACAATATCTAAATGATACTCTGGAAATTTTTTGTGGACCAAATTAAATACTTCAACAGTTTCAATTGGATCTTTTTCTGGACTTAAACGTCCAACAAATATAATTCTCTTATCCGTTTGACTAGATAAATTTTCAGGATAAAAATCTAAACAGTTTGGAATATATACACATTTTGGTTCAACAATATCTTGATAAAATTCTGTTAATTCTTTAGATACTAAAACAAAATAATCTAAACGAGAAACACTAGAAATAATATTTCTAATATATTTTTTATTGTTATTATGATGATTATGTTCCCAACCAATTTTTATAGTATACTTAGAACCATATTTACCTAATAAAGTATTAAAAGTATCACGAGTACTAATAATAACATCAGCATCACTATTTTTTATATAATTAATCATTGTTTGTTTTTTTAATTTTAGTATTTTTAAAGCCTTTTTACCTTCTTTGTAAGCTTTAATGAACCTAAAATCAGATAAAGCTGCTTTAAATTCTTTTTCATTAGGTACCATATCTGGAATTAAGTATTTAACAGATACTCGACTATCTAAATTAAAGAATGGTTTATTAAATATTTTATAAGTAGATACTATTTCTACTTTATAATCATTACATAAATTATTAGCAAGCATTGTTGTAATTCTCTCAATACCACCAGAGCCTAAATGTAATGCTAAGATAGCTACTTTTTTCATTACTTTCCTCCTTTAAAGATACCTGCAATATAATAACAAACAAGAGAAATATTTTTATTTAACTTCAACATAAATTTTTCAAACCAATTAGCATGATTATACTTAGTTTGAAAATAATATTGGCTCTTTTTTAATATTTTGAATTTTTTAATTCTTTTAATATTATTATCAATAGTAGCAGCATGATCATGAATAATAAAAGCATCATTTACAATTATTTCATTTTTACCTATACTTTTTAATTTAGAAGCTAATATATTTTCTTCATAATAAAGAAAAACATTTTCATCTAAATAATTAATATTTTTAAAATCTTTAGTATTTACTAAAAAGAAACAACCAGATACAACATCTACTCTACTTACTTTATCATTATAGTGATCTTCCTTATAAAAGATTTTCTTTTTTCTAACCCAATTATGAACAACAACTAAATTTAAAAAAGCATCTACCATTGGTGTAGGCATTTTCCATCCTCTATTTAAAACTCCGTGTTCATTAACAACTGGTCCAACTAAACCTACATTACCTTTTAATTCTTTAAGCATTAAAATTAAACTATCCTCTGTTGGTATGATGATGTCACTATTGGAGATAAAAACATTAGCTTGTTTATATTTTTTTTCTATGTATTTCATTCCATAATTAATAGCATAAGAATATCCTTTATTAGCTTCAGATTTTACTATATCAGCTTTAACTTTTAATTTAAGTAATTTATCATATGAATCGTCAGTAGAACAATTATCGACAACTACTACATGATTAATAGTTTTAAAATCAGCAACATTTTCAATTAATCTTTTAGTATTTTTATAATCATTATAATTTATAATAAGTAGTACTTGCATATTGCACCTCTATATAAATTATATCAAAAAATATTAAAAAAATATATTAATTTTATTAATATATTTATTGATATGCGAACATATATTTGGTATAATTAATTTGGAGTATTTAATGTGAGTGTCATTCTCCTTTCTATTAGAAAGGAGGTAGATGTTAATGAAAGATAAAACATTTATAATATATGTTTTAAAATACATTTCCATCATCTTATTACTATCTACCTTATTGGTACTAGCAATAAAAAAATAGACACTCATAACTGAGTGCCAACCCATATTTTGAGGATGACATTCACTTGCAAAATTAAATGCTCCTCTTTTTTTATTTTATGAAGTATTTCTTCACTAAATACATAATACCATAAATTATAAAAATATTCAACAATTACTTATTAATTACCTTTAAACGATTAATAACTTTCTTCTCAATTCTCGATATATATGATTGAGATATGCCTAAGTATTCAGCAACATCCTTCTGCGTCATTTCTTTAGTGTTATTTAAACCATATCTTAAAGTCATTATTTCTTTATCACGTTTAGGTAATTTATTAATTTCTTCATATAATAATCTTTTTTCAGTTTCTTCTTCAATACCTCTAGTTACTATATTATCCTCAGTTCCTAAAACATCTTCTAAATGTAATTCATTACCCTCAGCATCATAAGATAAACTATCTTCTAAAGATAGTTCCCCTCTTCTTTTTTTATTCTTTCTTAAAAACATTAATATTTCATTATCTATACAACGTGAAGCATATGTTGCAAGTTTAATATTTTTATCTAAATTATAAGTATTTATTGCTTTAATTAATCCAATAGAACCAATAGATACTAAATCTTCTAAATCAACACCTGTATTCTCATATTTTTTAGCTAAAAAAACTACTAAACGCAGATTATGTTCTATTAATTTATGTTTAGCTTCAACTGTATTTAAAGCCACATATTTAATTTCTTCTTCTTTTGATAATGGCTCAGGTAATTTATCTAGGCTACCAACATAATAAACCTCTTTAGTTAATAAACTTTTAAGATATCTAAGTAATTTTTTAAACATATTATCCTCCCATTTTATTATTTAATAATATATCTACACCATCTATCTTAATATCATTATCCATAATACCTAAATAACATTTATATATTTCTTCTTTTATTTTAACTTTGTCAATTTTAACAAGTTTAAGTAGTCCTGTATAATTTAAAGCTTGATAAGGCATATAAGAAAATTCTTTTATTTTAAATATAATCTTTTTCTTATCAATTAATATTACTGGTATACCTTTATAAAATAAATTATTACCACTATCAATATAACCAGTATAAGTATATGTTTGATTATTAAAAAATATATCTACACTATAATAATTATTATAATTATTTTTTAATTTTTTTATTTGTTTAACATATAAATAAACAATTAATGGTCCCAAAATTATTAAGATAATAAAATTAATACTAAGGCCATGATGATAGAATACTAAACCTTCTCTTTTATAAGAAAATTCAATATTTAAAAAATATAAAAAACCTCCTAAAACAATACTATTAATATATAAAAATAATAAATTATTAAAAAAATATTTTAAATTTTGAAATTTAAAACAAATAATTACCATTAAAACACTTATTAAAAATTTATATACAAACAATGTTAATGAATTAAAACTAATAAATAAACCTAATATAGATAAACCTCCTATAAAAGAAGATATAATTAGTCTTTCATATTTAATTTTTCTTTTTAAGATAATTGCTACACTAAGTAAAAGAATTAAATCAAAGAAAAAATTAAGAATCATTATTAGATCTAAATATATCTTCATCTAATCACCATATTAATTATAAAAAAAAGACACATATAAATGTGTCGAATTTTAATAATCAAATAATTTTATCCATTTACTCGAGAATCACATACATAGCTATTTGAAGATAAATAATTTACTAATTCAGTTGTATCTTTATATGTATCTAAATTAGCAATTGTATTTCCAGCATTAATTTCATAAGTAATAATTGCATTATCAATTTTACTTGAATAAAATTTAATAATATCAATTACACCATCAGATTTATGTAATTTGCAAATATAAAAAGTATGTTCAATTTTAGATGAATCTTCATTATATCCTTTTGATGATAAATCAGTTGTTAATTCTGATACATTTTTATATGATTTAACATTAATGTTTGAATCATTTGTATCATAATTATAAATGTTTCCATCTTTATCAGCAAAGAATTTAACGTAATTAACTGGATTATTATTAACATTTTTACAAACATATTGATAAAATTCAACTGTTGATGGATCTATTTCTGGTTTAGTAACAACATCTTCTGTTTCTTCTTTTGGTTCTTCTTCTATTTCAGTTTCTTGTTTTTCTTCATCTGTTTTACTATCTTCTTTCTTTTTATCATCATTTTTCTTTTTTTCATTTTCTTTTTTGTTAGTATTTTCAGATGTTTTTGTTTTATCAGATTTATCATTGCTGTTATTATTATTCATAATAAACCAAGTTGCAGCGCAACCAATTGCTAGTGAAATTAATGCTACTATTACAATAACTAATAAACTACTTGATTTTTTCCTTTTATTTTCTTCTTCCATTTTATTCCTCCTACTATTACAATATAATTATATCATACAATATAAAAAAATAATAATAAATTATTCTTTTTCTAAGGTTTTAGTGGCTATATTATATTTATATGTTGTAACTTCATCTAATGAAGTTGTTTCTGTATTCCAATTTACAACTTTAATAATTATAGTATTACCATCAAGTCTTGCAACTGGCCCGTAAATTGATTCATGAATATTTGGATTATCTAATCCATCAATTGGGGTATCAATTAAATCATTACCAGTTAAATCTTTAATATAAATTTTACGATCATTATAAACAACTAAAACATTATTATATATACCAAATATATAATCAAATCCATCAGATAATACCTTACCCTTAGTGTCAAAACTAAATAAAAACCATTTATCATTTTCTAAAGTTTTAAAATAAGTATTATCAATAAAACATATATTATCATACTTATAGTCAATAACAATATCATCTGAAGTAATTCTTGTAATGCCTTCTTTATTATCTTTTAGAGAAACTATATAATCGTTTTCTATTGAATATTTATTTTTCGATAATACATATCCACCAACACCAGTAACATTTGCTCCTGTTGGATAAAAATTATCTTTAATTACTTTTCCATCTTTATCAATAATAATAAAGGCATCACTATTTAATTTTTGAATTAATACATATTCGCCATCGTCTGATATTTTACTATCATTTTTATAAAGCCAATTTGCTTTAGTACCATATGTTCCAACTACTTTATTATTAACAATATCAAATAAAACAATTTTAACTGCTTTAACAGGTTTACCTTCATATTCTATAATAAATGCCTTATTATTATCCATAATCTTAGTCATAAAATTTTCATTTTGAACAAGGTTACATATATTATTTTTAGGACATTCATATTTTGATACAATACTTTTTTCATCTTTTATATCATCTTTTTTATTTGATACTTTTATTTCATCATTTTCTTTGTAAAAATAAACATAATTCTCTGTATCATTTGTTTTTGGTTCTTCTTTTTCTTCACCATAAGAAATAGTCTTTTTAATCTCTTTTCCATCTACTGTACAAGCTGCAATATAAACTGTACCATCATAATTAATCTTGAATGTATTACAAGATACTTTATAATCATCATACTTAATATCATCTTTAATGTCTTTAAAAGATGGTATTTCATCTTCTTTATCCATATATTTTTCTATTGCTTTTTCAGCAGATTTACCATAATCAGCAACTATTTGACGATATTCACGATTAGTTAATTCTTTTTCTTGTTCTTCGTCATCCTTCTTACCACCTAAACATAATATAGCAATAACTACACCGGCTATAATTACAATAACAGCTATAATAAGGCCAATTATTAATCCTTTTTTAGATTTTTTAGGTGCCTCACTACCAGGTACAATTTCTTTATAAATTGGTTCTCCTGTTTCTGGATTATAACCTATAATATCTTTTTTACTTCTTTTTATAGGTTGTTCAACTATTGGTGCTGCCTCAACTACTGGTTCATTTGTAGTAACAGTATCCTCAGTTGGTTGATTAGAAGTATTTACCTCTTCAATTGGTTTATTAACATCAGATGCAACAACTTCTTCGTTTTTATTTTCTTCTTCCATATATCCTCCTTCTTACTATCTATAGTAACTATATTAATTATAACACTTTAATATTAAAAAAAGAATAATAAATTATTCTTTTTCTAATGTTTTTGTTGCAATATTATATTTGTATGTTGCATCTAATTTTCCATCCTTGGTAACACTAATAGTTAATATATAACTATCTTTTGTGATAGAAACACCTGCTTGTAGAGGAATACTTACCTCTAATTGTTCTTTTAATTCTTTGGCAGTATTTTCAATTGGTGTATCAATTAAATCATTACCATTTAAATCTTTTATATAGATTTTTTTATTATTATCAGCAATAATTACATCTTCATATACACCAAAAATAAAGTCAAAACCATCCTTAAACACTTTATCTTTTGTTGTAAAACTATATAAATACCATTTACCATCTTCTAAAGCTTTATAATAATTTCCACCTAACAATCTAATATCATCATATTTATAATCTACAACAACTTCATCTAATGTAATTTTTGTAATGCCATACTTTCCATTTTTATAATTAACTATATAATTACTTTCAATTGAATAATAATTTTGATATACAGGTATATAATTAACTTTTGGTCCTGCTTCTAAATTAAATTCATGAATAGTATTACCATTAGCATCTATAATACCATAATATTTATCATCTTCATCAGTTATTTCAATATAACGTCCACTTGATGCGGAATACACACCATCATATTTATCTTTTAACCAAAATGCTTTTGAACCATATTTGTTAATTACTTTACCACCTTCAACATCAAATAATACTTTATTAGTTCCATCTTGAATAAAAGCCTTATTATTTAACATAACTCCAGTATTATTATTAGTTGTATCTGTCATGCTTGGTGTAAAATATTGATCAGTAACCATACCACATTTTTTTGTTGATTCACACATATATTTAGAAATAATATTTTTCTTTTCTTCTATTTTTTCATAATCATCAGTCATTCTAGTATAGTTACCATCATTGTAAAAATAAATGATTATTTCAGAAGATTTATTATCATCTTCTTTTTTATCTTCTTTTTTATCATCTTTCTTATTATCTTTTTTAGTTTCTTTTTTCTTATCTTTCTCTTCAGTATTAGCTTTATTATCTTTTTTGTCTTTATCCTTATCTTGATAATTTATAACATACCAAGTACAAGCACCAGCGGCAATTAATAATATTAAAAATAAGAATAGAAATACCTTTTTACCTTTCTTCTTTTTCTTTGGTGGTTCAACATTTAATGTTACAGGTTCATTATTTTCAACTATTATTTTTTGATTATTATTTTCTTCCATAAATACCTCCTATTTTTCATAATCTAAATCAATTACATCTGATTTAAAATATTCATCTAATAATTCTTTTCCTTTATATATACCAAATACAACATTTGCCGTTTTAATACTGTCAATATTGTATTTATCAATTATATTTGTACTAACATAAGCATAACCATATGATTTTTTATGAGGTTGTATTATTGTATACATACTTCCGCCATAGCCAATATCTGTTCCGTTTATTTTACAAGAATCTAGTCGCAAACGAATAGCAAAATCATTATTGTTTTCAATATAAAATAACATTCTTCTACCCCAAACATCATCAAGTTCATTATTTACACCATTAGAATAAATTTTAACATTATTTTTATCCATTAATAATTCTTTTTTACCAGCATATTCCTGTTCAAAATCGTCAGCATCGGTTTTTAATTTAATATCTTCTACTGTAAACCAACTATCATAGCTATAATTATTTTTCTTTATTTCTATATCAAATTCCATTGAACCTATAGTAGTAATATCAGCCTCAACTAAATAACGATCATCCATTCTAATACTTGTCAATGCTTTTTTACCAGCTGCAACATCAGTAAAGACAAAAGCATCTACCATAATATCATTAACAGAAAAATTCTCAACATTTACAATGATATCATTCTTAGAATTATTTTCTACAACAATCATTATGCTTGCATCATTATAACGGTACCTAATTCTTTTAGCTATAATTCGAATATCATTCTTATCAACTAAAACTGTAGTATCAATATTACTTCTATTTGTAATATTACCTTCATAGTCTGCATCTTTTAATTCTTCTTCCGAATATTCATGGTATGATTCCCATTCACTACCGTTTTGTTTACCATTATTTTTATTATTATCTTTTTTATTATTTTTCTCTTCAGTATCTGGTTCATCTGAATTACCACTATTACTTATTATTAACCATGTAGTTAATCCTCCTACTGCTAATAATACTAAAATAATAATTGTAATTATTAAACCTTTTCTTGATTTTTTTGGTGGAATTTGTCCCATCATAACATCATTATAAATTGGTTCTCCAGTATTAGGATTATAACCAACTATTACTCTATTTGTATTTATAGTATTGGTAGGAATATTCACTTCATTTACAGGTGTTTCTTGTTCAAAAATAGGTTCACCTGTTGTTTCATCATAACCAATTATCTTCTTAATCATATAATTACATCTCCTACTATCTAAATATAATTATAACATAAAAAAAGATAGTTTAAACTATCTTTTAATATCCACTACGTTTTTTTAAGAATGATGGAATTAAATCATCATCATCTGAATCATCATCTGAATCATCAGCATCATCTAAATTTGGATTAGTTTGTTGATATGTGTTATAAAGTGGATCAGATGGTTTATCAAATCCTGTAGCAATTACTGTTACAATAATTTCATCATTTAAGTTTTCATTGATAACAGCACCAAAGATGGTATTCATATCTGTATTTGCAGAAGAACGAATAATTTCATTTGCTTCTTCAACTTCAAGTAATGTTAAGTTATTACCACCAGTAACATTAATAATTGCATCAGTAGCACCAGCAATACTTGTTTCAAGTAATGGAGATGAAATAGCTTGTCTTGCAGCTTCTTCAGCTCTATTTTCACCTACGCCAATACCAATACCAATTAAAGCTGAACCACGATTTTCCATAACTGATTTAACATCAGCAAAATCTAGGTTAATTAAACCAGCAACAGCAATTAAGTCTGAAATTGATTGAACACCACGACGAAGTACATTATCTACTTCTTTAAATGATTCTAGAAGTGGAGTTTGTTTATCAATTATTTCTCTTAAACGATCATTTGGAATAACAATTAAAGTATCTACATTTTTCTTTAATTCTTCTAAGCCTTGTACTGCTTGTTCCATACGTTTACGACCTTCAAAACTAAATGGTTTAGTAACTATACCAACAGTTAAAGCCCCTTGTTCTTGAGCTATTTGAGCAACAATTGGAGCAGCACCTGTTCCAGTTCCTCCACCCATACCACAAGTAACGAAAATCATATCAGCACCCTTTAGGGCTTCTTCTAATTCTTTTTTACTTTCTAAAGCTGCTTCACGACCAATTTCAGGTTTAGCACCAGCTCCACGTCCACCAGTTAATGATTCACCAATTTGAATTTTAACAGGTGCTTTATTAACATTTAAAACTTGTAAATCTGTATTAGCAACAATAAATTCAACACCTTTAACACCTGATTCAATCATACGGTTAACAGCATTACAACCTGCTCCACCAATACCAATTACTTTTATTTTAGCAATTTGATCCATTTCTAATCCAAACATTTTTATCCTCCTTAATCTTTAAAGAAATAATCATATAATCTACCTAGCATTGTTGCATTAGAAACATCATTTGCATTTCTTTTAGCAGTTGCTAATTTTATTTGATTATTTTCATCTACCATTGTTAAATTTTGTCCTTTTAATTTCATCTTACTTATATAGTATACCACATTTCCTATACAAGCAGAATATTTATTATTTCTTAAACCTAGTAATTTAATATTACCAAGTGAGACATCTTTACCTAAAATATCAGAGGCAATGTACTCTATATCAACCATGTTACTAGTACCACCTGTAACAATAATATAATCTATTTTTTTGCTTGTCAAGTTGTTGATTTCCTTCTTAGCAAGGTTTAATATTTCTTCTATTCTTGAAGATACTACTTCAGATATTTCAAATTGATTTATCTTAATGACATCTCCTAAAGTTGTTTCAACTTCATAAGTATCAGCAACATTAGCGTTACGTTTATGACCTAAAGCAAATTTATGTTTTAATTCATTAGCTGTATTGGCATCTACTTTATACATATAAGAAATATCATTATCTATATTTTTACCACCCATATTTATTAAAGAACTTTTGATAATAACATTTTTATTATATAGAGAAACAGATGTTGTCTCAGCTCCAATATTAATTATTACCCCAAGTCTTTTTTCCATATCACGTGTTTTAAACGCATATAAATCACCAATATTATTAAGTGATATATCCAAAACATCTATACCAATATTTTCTAGTAAACTTACAACAGATATAATATTCTTTTTAGGTGTTGTAATAACTATTGAACGACTACCTAACTTCTTACCAGTCATACCTATTGGATCTTTAATAAACTCTTCATCATCGACTTTAAAATCAATTGGTAATACTGTTACTATTTCTTTAGATGGTCCAAGATCAATATTAACATTTAAGACATTTTGAATATCTTCACGTGTAATACCATCACCATCTTCATGTTCCAAATCTATTTCATTTTTTACAAATGAATATTCAGCTAAATAACTTGGAACAGAAGCAACAACCTTATTTATTTTTATACCAAGAGTTTGTTCAACTTCGTTAAAAGCTTGTCTTACAGATATTGATGCTTCATCAATATCAGTTATTAAACCCTTTTTAATTCCTTTTGATTTAAAAGATGAAGCTGATAATAAATTTAACTTGTTTTGAAATAGTTCACAAACAACTATTTTAATTGTATCAGAACCAATATCTATACTTGTATAAATATGTTTCATTCAATCAACTCCATAACTATTTCAATTATACTATATTTTTGAAAAAAATGAAATATTTAACACTAAATATATAAAAAAAATATTACTATTTAAGTAATATTTTCTATTCATCTAAATCCTCATTAACTTCTTCGGAATTTAGATAATCATCTGGATTAATTTGAGTATCTACAATCTCAAAATAATCACCACTATCAAGATGTAAAATACCCTTTTTATTATTAAATGTTTTAAGCATTGATAGATAGTCATTTAATTTATTTAAATTATAAGTATTAATATAAATATAATTACCATCATTCATCGAAAAGATAAATAATGTATCATCTACTTCATTTGGTGTATATCTAATTTCATTAATACGGATTAATACTTCATCATTTATATTATTTAATTTAGTAGTAAATTTCTTTAAAATATCTTCAGGCACTTGATTAACAAGTACAGGAACATTAAAAGTATCTAATACATGTTTACCATCAGATAATATAGTTTGATTTTCTGGGCCATAAAAATATAATGGTCTATTTTCATAAACAGTTATAGTAACTTTTTTAAGTAAATTACTTTTTTTAACTTTTACATGATCTATATAGATATTTTTTTCTAATTTCTTTTTTATATTATGTGAACTATGAGCAAAAGAATTTGGATAATTTCTAATACCGGCTAAATCAATTATTTCTTGTTCAGATAAAATATTATTACCATTTACTTCAATATTTTTAATTTTAGTATTAGCAAGTTTTAAAAATACTAATAAAGATAAAAATATAATAATACCAATAACAGCTATTTTTTTGTAATTTAGATGTTGTATTTTTTCAATTACATCATCACGTTTTTCTTTTCTTATCTTATCTTTTTTAATTTTTTGAGCTTTTTTAATATTTCGAGCACGTTCTTTTTTCTTAACCTCAATTGGATCTAAACCCGGAATTTTCTTAAGCTTTTGTTTAGCCATTATATCACCTATTCTACAATTTCTTGTTCTACTTTTAAATCTATATCATATTTTTCTTTCACAGTTTTTCGAATCTTGTCGATTAAATCTACAATATTAGCACCGGTTGCATCACCTGTATTAATTATGAAATTAGCGTGTTTATCAGATACTTTAGCATCACCAATATTATATCCTTTTAAGCCTGATTCTTCAATTAAACGTCCAGCATAATCATCGGCAGGATTTCTAAATACTGAACCAGCAGATGGATATTCAAGTGGTTGGGTTTCCATACGTCTTTTTCGTCTATCTTCAATTAATTGTAGTATTTCATCAGCATTAGCTCTTTTTAAAACTAATGTTGCTTCTAAACAAATATAACCACGATTATGTTGTAAGAAAGACTCACGATAATGAAAATTCATATAAGCATTAGATAATTCAACAATTTCATATCTTGGAGTTAATACTTTAACACTTTTAACAATATATCCCATATCGCTTTTATAAGCACCAGCATTCATAAATACAGCTCCACCAATAGAACCAGGAATACCTGATGCAAATTCTAAACCAGTATAACCTAAACGAGATAGTTTCATAGCTAATTTCATTAAAGAATAACCAGCTCCAACTTTTATTTCATTACCATTAATTTCTAAATGGTCAATTTTATCTAAGCGTATTAAAATACCATCATAATCATTTTTAAATA
The DNA here is from genome assembly GCA_017527675.1 of Bacilli bacterium. Lineage (GTDB taxonomy): Bacteria > Bacillota_I > Bacilli_A > RF39 > UBA660 > RGIG6635. Next base: position 14,057 of record JAFXPU010000001.1, on the reverse strand, counting down.
TTAAATTAGAACCACGTCCAATTACTTTATATTTAATTTTTTTCTTATTTAATAATTTTAATAAACTAATTAGATTACTAATACTTGTAGGATAACAAACACCAAAAGCTATACCATCTATTTTGTAAGTGGTATAGTTCTTTAAATTAGCATTTTCAATTACTTCACCAATATTTAATTTTTTTATTTCCTCTAGAATATTCATCTAATCACCTGTTATTTTATATTTTTAATACCCTCATAAATTTTAGTTGCACTATCTTTAATATCTAGTGTAGCTAAATTTTCTTTCATTTCTTTTATCTTTTTTGAATCATTAATAATATTATTAATATTATCTATTAATGATTCAGGATTTAATTCACTTTCTTTTAAAATGTTAGCAGCTTTGGAATTAACCAAATCCATAGCATTTTTTGTTTGATGATCATCAGGCACATATGGAGATGGTATTAATAGTGATGGTGTTTTGGTAGCAATAATTTCACTTATTGTTGAGGCACCAGCACGAGTTACTATCAAATCAACATTTTTAAATAATCCAGCTAAACCATTTAAATATGGTAAAACGTGTACATTAGTAGGAATATCATTTGCAAGTATATTATCATAATCTCCTTTTCCTGTAATAAATAAAACATCATAATCTTGTTTACTTAATAAAGGAAATGATTTAACTATTTGTTCATTTACTGTACCTGCACCTAAAGAACCCATAACAAATAAAACTAATTTTCTTTTTTTATTTATTCCTAATTCTTCTTTAGTTATTTCTTTTAACTTATAAACATTTTCCGAAACTGGGTTACCAGTAAAAACTGTTTTTGCACTTGGAAAATAGTTTATACTATTTTTTAGAGAAACGCAAATGAGGTTAGCAGTTTTACTTAACATCATATTAGCTTTACCAGGTACACTATTTTGTTCATGAATAACTGTCTTATAACCTAGTTTATGAGCCTCAGTTAAAACAGGAACAGTTACATAGCCCCCTACTCCAATAACAACATCTGGATTAAATTCTTTTATAATTTTTCTACATACACTTTTATTTTTTAAAAGATAGTATATTGTTTTAAAATTTTTATGTAGTTTTTTGCGGTTAAAACCAAATACTTTGATACTACGAAATGGAATACCTGCTTCAGGTACAATATCCTTTTCCATACGATTATGCGTACCAATATATAAAAATTCGGAATCTGGTTCTTTTTCTTTAATTTTATTTAAAATGGCTAAAGCAGGATAAATATGTCCTCCTGTACCACCAGCTGATATAATTACGCGCATAAAACTCTCCTTTTTAAAATTATAACATAGTATATCTAATTATTAGTATAATTTTTAAGTGTTTCATGTAAACTAAATGCCACCTTTGAAGGTAAAATTTCTTCTAATTGCTCAATAGTTGCATTTTGTAAATTAGAAACAGTTTTAAATTTTTTAAGTAATTCTTTTTTGCGTTTATCCCCAATACCTGATATCTTATCTAGAACACTTGTTAAAGCAGATTTACTTCTTAGATTTTTATGATATGAAATAGCATAGTTATGTACTTCATTTTGCATCGTTTCTAAGTAATTAAATAAATCACTTCTCTTTTCAACTGGATAAACATTTTCTAAATCAATTAAGGCTTCAGTTGCATGATGATTATTCTTTTTTAAACCTACTACTTTAATATTCATATTTAGAGAATCTATAATATCTTTAGCAACTTTAATTTGACCTAAACCACCATCGACTATAACTAAATCAGGTCTAACTAAATCATCTTTTAAAACTCTAAAATATCTACGATAGATAACCTCTTTCATAGCACCATAATCATCATTCTTTTCAAAACTAACTTTGTATTTACGGTACTCACTTTTTTCTTTACGGCCATTTATAAATACAACCATTCCGGATACGCAATTAGTACCAAATAAGTTAGAATTATCAAATAATTCTATACGATCTAATTTATCCATATTTAAAAGTTGTCTTAAGGCTTCATTAGCTTCAATAGTTCTTTTTTCATCTTTTTTAATTAATTCTAATTTAGTTTCTTGATTTATTTTAGCATTACTAGATGCTAGTTTAACTAAATTGGCTTTCTCACCACGAAGTGGTTTTCTCACAGTAGTATTTAAAAAACTTTCAAGTGATTCCGTACCAGTAATTGGTACTAATATTTCTTTTGGTACTTTTTTATTATGATAAAAATTAGCAATAAATGATTCAATTGTTTCATCAATATCATCAATTAAAGGCAAAATTTTATAATAACTTTCTACTATTTTAGCACCTCTAATAAAGAACACTTGAATAGTAATATACAATTCATCATAGTAAACACCAAAACAATCAATATCATGTAATTCCTTTATTTCAACTTGTTGTTTAGTTAAGGTTTCATCAATATATGAAAGCAATTCTTTCATTTCTAAAGCCTTTTCAAATTCTAAACTATCAGAGTATTTTTGCATCTTATTAGATATTTCTTCTTTAACTAATTTAACATCACCATTTAAAAAACGAATAATATCATCTTTCATTTTCTGCATAGTATCTTTATCTATTTTATGTATACAATATCCTAAACATTCATGAATATGATAATATAAACATTCTTTTTTAGGTAAAGATGAACATTTTTTAGTTTTAAAAACACGATTGATTAACTCTACTACTTTACGAGCAGCTCCTACATTTGGATATGGTCCAAATAAGTATTTTTGATTTTTCTTTTTATTTAAGGTTCTAACTACCCTAACCTCAGGTATATCTTTATTAATAACCTCAATATAAGGATATGTTTTATCATCCTTTAATAGTATGTTATATTTTGGATTATGTTTTTTAATTAAATTATTCTCTAGTATTAAGGATTCTTTTTCTGAATTAACAGTTATATAATCAAAATCAACTATCTCAGAAACTAATTTAGTTGTTTTATAATTATGAGCTCCCCTAAAATAAGAACTAACACGATTTTTTAAATTTTTTGCCTTACCAACATAAATGATGTTACCATCTTTATTCTTCATTAAATAACAACCTGGTTTAGTTGAAAGTAAGGCTAACTTTTTCTTAATATAATCCATATAACCACCATTATTATTATAGCAAAAAAATGAAGTTTATGATATATTAATAGTGGTGATACTTTTGTTTACAATAACAAATAACTTAAATCATGAATTAATTATAAAAAAATCACGTTTTATCTGTTATCTTTATAAAGTTAATGATTTAGAAGAAATTAATAATTATTTAAATAGAATTAAAGAAGTACATAAAAATGCTCGCCATCATTGTTATGCTTACATTTTAGATAATCAAAAAAAAGCAACTGATGATAAAGAACCGTCTGGTACAGCTGGCATACCAATGTTAACTTTATTAGAACAAAAGAATTTAAATCATGTTCTGGCTATTGTTGTAAGATATTTTGGTGGTATTAAATTAGGTACTGGCGGTTTATTTAGAGCTTATACAGGAGTTTTAAAAGAAACTATTGATTTAGCTAATATTGAAGAAGAAATAATAAAGTACAAGTATAAAATTGAATTAGATCTTAATAAAGCAAATATTTTAGATAAACTTCAAAATATTGAAATTAAAAATAAAGTTTTTAGTGATATAATTAGTGTAGAATTAATAGCAAAAGATGATATAGATGAGTATTTAAGCAATTTAAACATTAAAATAATAGATAAAGAAAAATATATTTAAGGAGGTTTATATGTATTTTAATGATAAAATTTTAATAGGAAAATCTGGTAATGAAGATATCTATTTATTACCTAAAATGGCAAATCGTCATGGTTTAATTACTGGTGCTACTGGTACTGGTAAAACTGTTACTTTAAAAGTATTAGCTGAAAGTTTTTCAGCTGCTGGTGTACCAGTATTTATGGTTGATGTTAAAGGTGATTTAGCTGGTACAGCTTATATGGGAACAGCAAATGAGAATATTACAGGAAGAATTGAAAAATTAGGTTTAGAGAATTTTACTTTTGATAAGTTCCCTTGCGTATTTTTAGATACCTATGGTAAAAACGGACATCCCGTTAGAACTACTGTTCAAAATATGGGACATAGATTACTTTCTAAAATGCTAGATTTATCTGATGTTCAAGATTCTGTTTTAGCTATTGTTTTTAAAATAGCTAAAGAAGAAAATAAAGCTTTAGATACTCTAGAAGATTTACAATCAATGTTAAGTTATGTAAGTATGAATGCTAAAGAGTATTCTTTGCAATATGGTAATTTAGCACCTCAATCATTAAGTACTATTCAAAGAAATGTAATTGAATTAATGGATAAAATTGAAGATAATTTCTTTGGTACTCCTAAATTTGATTATAATCATTTAATAAATACATCCCTAGAAACTGGTAAAGGAAGAATTAGTATCTTAGATGCTCAAATATTATTTAATTATCCAGATTCATATGTATCAATGATTTTATGGTTATTAAATAGTTTATATGATAATCTACCTGAAGTTGGTGATTTAGATAAACCTAAATTAATCTTCTTCTTTGATGAAGCTCATTTAATATTTAATAATATGCCTAAATCTGTTGTTGATCATGTTATTCAAATTGTTAAATTAATTAGATCTAAAGGTGTTGGTTTATACTTTATCTCTCAAAGTCCTGCCGATATTCCAGAAGAAGTCTTATCTCAACTTGGAAATAAAATTCAACATGCACTTCGTGCTTATACACCAAATGAACAAAAGGCTATTAAAGCTGCTGCCGATGGACTTAGAAGTAATCCAGAATTTGATACTAAAGAAGCTATTTTAAACTTAGGTACTGGTGAAGCTTTAATTTCAGTTATTGATGAAAAAGGTGAACCTACTATTGTTAAAAAAGCTACTATTTTACCACCTCAATCAAAGATGGGTGCTATCTTAGATGAAGCTAGAGCTTATATAATTAATAATAGTCCAATTGCTAATATCTATGAAACAAGAACAAATGAAATATCTGCAAAAGAAATGAATGATGAAGCTATTAATAAAATTAAAGAAGAAAAAGAAGCTGAAGAACAACGTATAGCTGATGAAAAAGCAGCTAAAGAAGCTGAAAAACAAGCTGAAAAAGAAAAGAAAGAAGCTGAAAAATTAGCTAAAGAAGAGCAAAGAGAAGCAGATAGAAAGAAACGTGAAGAGGAAAAAGCTAAAAAAGAAGCTGAAAGAAAGAAAAAGAATTCAGAAGGATATAAAATTGGCAATAAAATTAAAAATAAAGCAGAAAACAAAGTAATTGATAAAGGTCTAAATAAATTATTCAAACATTTATTCAAATAAAAATAGGTTTTAAACCTATTTTTTTGTGTCTAAATCATAAACATATTTATAACCTAAATTAATTAAAGAACGTGCAGCTATATAACTTCTTTTACCATTAGAACAATATACTATTACTTTCTTATTTTTATCTTTAACAATATTTAAAATACTAACTATTTTATTAATTGGAATATTTATAGATTTATCTAAATGATTAACTAAATAGTCTTTTTCATCTTTAACATCAATTATAACTGCTTCATCTTTTAACCTTAAATAGTCTTGATAATTAATTTTTTTATACATATTCCACCTCTTTATATTATATGAGGTAAAAAAAAAGAAGTAATTATAACCATCTGGTTTCATTACTTTCTTCTTCATTTTCTTTGGCATTTTCAAAAGTAAATAATTTAAATACCTCAACTAAACTATATAACAAATTATCATAAGTAACATCAATATTATTGGCATTAGATTGAAAATAATCTTTTGCAAAACGATAAAAATCCTTTTTTAAAACATATTCATACATTACTAGATCAAGAACTCTTAAACGATTAACAGTTCCCATATTATTACTACTAATATTGAATATATCCTCGCAGAATTCTTGAATTAGTTTTTTAGTTATTATATCATCCTCACTAAAACTGGTATTAATAATATCATAATAGTGTGGACAAAATGTAATAATATCTTTTACTTTTTCTTCTAACGCCATACTATATCCCCCTAAAAGAATTTTAATATATCATTGAATGTTATATAAAGCATTAATAACATAAGTAAATAAAAACCTATAGCATTAATAATTGCTTGAGTTTTTTCTTTAACTGGACTACCTTTAATTTTTTCAATTACTAAAAACATTACCCATCCACCATCAAATGCTGGAAATGGCAAAATATTAATAAATCCTACATTTATACTAAATAAAGCTATTAAAGATAAAATATTTAAAAAGCCATTTGATGCAGCTTGACCAACTACACTATAAAGTCCAACAGGACCAGATAACATTTTTAAAGATAAACGCCCTGTAAATAAGTAAATAAGCGTAAATATCATTTGTTCAATAGTTGTAAAGAATTTTAAGAAGGCATATTGTAATGATACTAAAATACCCTTCTTTTTATGACCTGTTAACTTAAAGCCAAAGTCATAAACTTCATTTTTATTTTCATCTTTTGTCTTTTTTGCTTTAACATGTACTGTTTTCTTAACATTATCTTTAGAAACAACTACCATATCAAATTCATAATTTTTAGAAGCAGCTATCTCTAAAGCTAATTTATCATAGTTATTGGTTTTGCGGCCATTAACTTTAATGATTTTATCGCCATCAACAAGATTAGTATAAACTGTCTTATCAACTTCGGTTACATATCTTGTATCAAGTGATACACCATTTACTAATGCAATAATAAATAATATTACAATAGCTAAAATAAAGTTCATGGTAACACCAGCTACCATTGTTAAGAAACGTTGCATCCAAGTTTTAGATTGCAATCTTTTTTCTTTTGGTATATCTTTATCAAGTTCTGGATCTTCCCCTGCTAATTGTACAAAACCCCCAATAGGTAATACACGAATAGCATAAACAGTCTCATCATTTTTTCTTTTAAATTTAAAAATACGAGGACCCATACCTAAAGAAAATTCATATACATAAATACCAGCTTTCTTAGCAAATATAAAATGACCAAATTCGTGAACAAAAACAATTACACCTAAGATTAGTATAAAATAAAGTATTGTTATAATTGTCATATTTCATCTCCTTAAATAATTGTTAAAAAGAAACTAAAAGCAAGCATTATAAATATAATACTATCAAAACGATCTAAAATACCACCATGTCCTGGCATGATATTTGAAAAATCTTTTTTACCATAATATCTCTTAATAGCCGAGAAGAATAAATCTCCAAATTGACCAATAATTGATAAGAAAGTTGTTACTAAAATAACATTTAAAACATTAGCATCAGTATTAACAAAATTAATGTAATACATAGTTGGTATGAATACACCAAAGATTGTTCCACCAATACTACCCTCCCAAGTTTTTTTAGGAGATACTACTTCAAGTAGTTTATGTCTACCAATAAGTAATCCTACAAAATAAGCATATGAATCTGTAACAATAGATATTAAAAATAAATAGATAATATATTCAATGCCCATAGAACGATAGATATCTAAAAATGACATAGATACACCTAAAAATAGAGTTGATGCTAAAACATAATATGCATCATTTACACTATATTTTTCACGTTCATGATATAAAACAACTGGTAAAAATGTTACTAAACATAAACCGGTAATAAGTCTAAAATCCATATTAACAATAAACTTATCATCCACTTCTAAATTTAATAAAATCATAATTACAAAAAAATAAGAAATAATTTTAATAAAATTAGGTAATGGTTTTTTTGTTTCTTTGATATCTATAAACTCTTTTAATCCAAGTAGTGTTAAAACACCAATAGCTATTTTAAATATTAAACCACCAGTTATTAAAATAGGTATAGCGATTAGAAGAGCAATTATAGCACTAATTACTCTTGTCTTCATCTTTTATTCCCCCAAATCTTCTATCCCTTTTACTATATTCTTCTAAGCATTTAATAAATTCTTCTTTAGTAAAATCAGGAAAGTATGTTTTTGGAAAACATATTTCAGCATAACTTAATTGATATAACATAAAGTTAGATAAACGATATTCACCACTAGTACGTATTAATAAATCAATTGGATCTAATGGTTGATATAAATAGTTATAAAAACTATCTGTAGTTAAATCATCAAGATTAACTTTTCCAGCTTTATAATCTTGTGCAAATTTTTTAGCAGCATCAACTATTTCGTAATCACCACTATAATTTAAACAAACATTTAATATATGTTTAGTGTGATCCTTAGTTTCTTCAACTATTTTATCCATTGCTTTTAAAACGCGATCTTCAAGTGGTTTATCAGTACCTGAAAAAACTACTTTTATATCAGTTTCCTTATATTTTTTTAATTTTGTATTAAATAATTTAACAAATAAATCCATTAAAAAATTAACTTCCTCTTTACTTCTCTTAAAGTTTTCACGAGAAAATACAAAAACACTAACAATTTTAACTCCCATTTTAAATATTTCAGGAATAGTTGTTGTAAATATTTCTGAACCTGCTTTATGACCAGCAGTACGAGCTAGTCCTCTTTCTTTAGCCCAGCGGCCATTACCATCACATATAATTGCAACATGGTTTGGTATCTTTAATTCCATGTTAATTCCTCCAATACTAACATTAATATTATATAATATTTAAGCATTTTATACAAGTAAATAGCAAAAAAACGTATCAATTATTTTGACACGTTATAGATAGTCTTCATTAACACTTTGATCAATATCTTTTAAATCATCATCACTTACTTCATCATCTAGAATTTGCCATGGTTCTTCATCATCTTCAACTGCTATTTTAAGTTTTTTATCGCCTACTATTTCCACACCCAATTCCTTTTCAATATCAAAATCTATTTTATTATCATGAATAGATACATTTGAGCAATTAGGTTGATTTAAAGCACGAACAATAATCTCTGAATCATTATCATCTTCATTTACCTTAAGATTAAATAAATCATTATAAGTTATATTTTTAGTAGCTACTAAAGTTTTAGAATCATTATCATATGAATACCAAATATTAACATCATAAGAGCCATCTACTCCTATAGATGATCCACTTTTATATCCTTTAAATTTATGATTTATAACCCAACAACCTAAAACTGTTGTAGGATTATTTTCAACATCCATAGTATAACTATTTTTAAATGCCTTTTTACCTTTACCAATAACTGCTTTAGTAACTATTTCTTTATAAGATGCCATATTATCACTCCTCGTTATAATGTATGCAATTAAATTAAAAATGTGTATTAGCACAAAAAAAAGACTATGTAAAATAGTCTTTTAAAAACTTAATTATTTAATTGTGCAAGTTGCGCCTTCAGTTTCAAATTGAGATTTCATATCTTCAATAGTCATATCATCCATATCTTCAATTAAAGAATCTCCAGAAAGAATAATTGTTTTACCAGAAAGTTCAACCTTATATTCATCTTCAGAGAAAGCTTTAATTAATTCATAATATTGTTTTGCTTCTTCTTCACTTGATAAAATCATTTTAATAGTAGCACCTGCAATTTTATCATCTTTAAATGCTACAGAAACTTCTTCAGATACACCTTCTTCAACAAGACTACAAGATAATATTTTATCTCCATCTACTGGTGTTGGAATTGGTTCTGGATCATCTATATTTCCACCAAAGCCTAATAAACCAAAAATTGCTCCAAGTAACTCTTCTACTTCAATATCTTCAGCATTATTTTTAACATTCTTTGGAACACTAACTTTTGTTTCATTAATATCACTTATTTCAATAGTAAATTTAGCATCATCAATTCCTTCATATCCTGGAATACTTGATGGATCTAACACAACCTTTTTAATGTTGTTTTTACTATCAACATAAACACTCATCTCAACATCTTTTGTAACTTGTGTTCCTAATCCATCCATTTCATCCTTATCAACAATTACTATTATTTCAGTTAAACCATTTTTAGTTTTACCAAATTTAACACTTTTTAAATTTTTAATTTCTTTCTTAACATCTTTTTCATCAAGACCTGTTGCATATTTGTCTACATCAATTTTAGTAGTATCTTCAACGTCATCATTATCAATTTTAATATGACCCCACTCATCGTTTAAGTTAAGATATAATTCTACTGCTTTTTTTGAAGTTAATAAATAACCTTCAATTTCAAAACTATCATCAGACGAATCAGCAGATGATTCAATATCAAGATATACATTATAATATTTATTATCTTTTGCTAATTTAATAATAAAATCAACAGCTACATCTTGATCTTCAATTTCACCTTCCATTGATGCTTTAACAGTAAAGCTATCAGCATTGGCAAGTTTGATTAATGCTTTTTCTAATCTTTCTTCAGCAGTACCTTTAGCTGAATCACTACCGCCAAAATTAATAGAACATCCAGTTAAAGTTAAAAGACCAACTAGCATTAATACTGTAAAATATTTTAATTTACGCATTTTAAATTCCTCCTACAATTAAATTATATCATATTTTGATAAATAATGTCATTTTTTTTTATTTAATCTCTTTTAAATATATCTCTTGTGTATATAGTCTTATCTATATTTTTTAATTTTTCATCAACTATATTAGCCACTATAATATCAGCAACATCTTTAAATAATTCAAAATCATGGACAATTTCTATTCCTTCGTAAGTATTTTCTAAAATAATTGGTTCAAAAATAATAACCTTAATATTATTGTCTCTTAATATTTTTATTATATCTAGTATTGCTGATTGTCTAAAATTATCCGAATTAACTTTCATTGTTAGACGATATATACCTACTACTTTAGGCTTTTTATTTATTATCATTTGAGCTATGTGTTGCTTTCTTGTACTATTTGATTTAACAATTGCCTCAACAATATTTTGAGGTATATTTTTATAATTAGCAAGTAATTGTTTAGTATCCTTTGGTAAACAATATCCACCATAACCAAAAGATGGATTATTATAATATTCCCCAATACGGGGATCAAGGCAAACACCATCAACTATATCTTTTGTATTCAATCCTTTTAACTCCGCGTATGTATCTAATTCATTAAAATATGAGACCCTTAAAGCTAAATAAGTATTGGAAAACAATTTTACAGCTTCAGCTTCCTTACTATCCATAAAAAGAATTGGAATATCTACTTTTAAAGCAGCTTCTTTTAATAAATTAGCAAATATTTCAGCTTTTTTAGATTTATTTCCAATAATAATTCGCGAAGGATATAAATTGTCATATAATGCCTTACCCTCTCTTAAAAACTCAGGTGAAAAGAAAATATTATCAATATTATACTTATCTTTAATGTTATCTATAAAGCCAACAGGTATAGTTGATTTAACAACCATAGTTACGGAAGAGTCACAAATACTTAAAACCTTTTTTATAACATCTTCTACAGATGAAGTATCAAAACAATTGGTATCTTCATCATAATTAGTTGGTGTACAAATAATAACATAATCCGCATCCTTCAAGGCCTCATTATATTTATTTGTTGCTTTTAAATTTAACTCTTTTTCTTTAAAAAAATTTTCAATATATTCATCTTTTATTGGACATACTCGTCTATTAATTTTATCCACTTTATCTAAATCTATATCTAAGGCAATAACCTCATTTTTTTGACTTAATAAAGTTGAAAGTGATAGACCAACATAACCAATTCCTACAACCGTTATTTTCAAAAACTCACCTACTTATAATAATTGCTATACCATTTTATAAAATTATCTAAACCTTCTTCTAATGTAACACGAGGTTTAAAATTAAAATCGCGTTCTAACTCTTGGATATCAGCATATGTTTCTAACATATCACCAGCTTGCATTGGCATATATTCTTTATATGAATCAAAATCAAAATCAGGTGGTAATATATTATATTTAATTAATTTATCTTGCAATATATTAATAAAATCTAGTAAACTTTCTGGTTTAGAATTACCAATATTATATATTTTATATAAATTATCTTTTGCAACTTCTTTATTAATAACCAAAATAATACCTTCAATAATATCATCAATATATGTAAAATCTCTTTTTAAATTACCATAATTAAATATTTTTATTTTTTCCCTATTTACAAACTTATTAGCAAAGTCAAAATAAGCCATATCTGGTCTTCCAGCTGGTCCATATACTGTAAAAAATCTTAAACCAGTAACAGGTATATTATACAAATTAGAATAACTATAAGCTAATAGTTCATCAGATTTTTTAGTTGCTGCATATAAGCTTACCGGCATATCAGCTTTATCATCGACAGAAAAAGGTATTTTACTATTTGCTCCATAAATACTAGATGATGAAGCAAAAATTAAATGCTTAACAGGATAATTTCGGCATCCTTCCAATATATTATAAAAACCAACTATATTAGATTCAATATAAGAATCTGGATTAATAGCACTATATCTTACACCTGCTTGAGCTGCTAAATTAACAACTGCGTCTGGTCTATACTCTTTAAATAGATTATTAATTAATTCTTTATTGGCAATATTACCATTTATAAAAATAAAATTATCATATTCTTTTAATTCATTTAATCGATATTCTTTTAAACTAACATCATAATAATTATTCATGTTATCTATACCAATTACTTTATAATTATCATTTAATAGTCTTTTGCATAAATAAGATCCTATAAATCCAGCAGCCCCTGTTACCAATACACTTTTCATATAATATCTTCCTTACTATTATAAAAATTATATCATAATAACCAAAAAATATAAATGAATTATCATTTATATTTATTAGTAATAGCTCTTTTTATTCAACAAAAAAAGATGGTTATCTTTTTTTGTTTTTCATGTAAATTTTAATATATATTCCAATAGTTATTATAATTAAAATAAATAAAATAATATTATATGGATTTAAAAGATATTTTTTTACATTATTTTTAATCTTAGTAAATAAACCATCTTTTTTATTTAATTTTTTAATTTCAGGATTATATTTCTTAACTTTCTCGTCAAATTCCTGTCTTTCTCTTTGTTTTTCTTTATTCTTTTCGTCTTTATCTAGAGACTCAACTTCTAAATCCGTACTAGTTGATTCTGTCAATCTTGCAAATAATACAGCACGTTTAGATGTTCCAACACCATTACATGTTGAAAGCATTACAAACTTATCATCGGGTGATACAGTCAAATCACTCTTATTAGTTGCAGTTTCTTCAAATCGCTTTATTAATTTGTCATTATGACCTACCTTATAACTATCAACACGGTAAACAAATTCTTTGTTAGAATCTAAACTATTAAATGTATATATTTCTAAATCATATATTTTATCTTGAATATATAACTTTCCGGTTGGATGTTCTTTAAAAAATTCTGGATCTTTAAATAACTTAATATCGGAAAACATCAACTTTCCAGATAAGTTATGTCCATATATAATGGTAAAATCATCATTAAAATATCGATCATTTTTAGTATCCACAAATATACTTCCACCTGGTGAATATTTTCCATCATAAGTTTTAGATAAATATTCTAAACTATTCTCAGAATACAATATAGGATAATCAATATTAGTGCCATCTATACTTATCCAACCACATATATCTTCATTAACATTTTGTTGTAACTCTAAAAGATTAAATGTAACCTTACCATCTTCTTGAGTATTAGGTTTATATTTTAAAATATCTCCAGATAGTTTTGATGCATCAAAAACAAGTTTTACATCATATAAAGCATAAACAGCAAAAAAGATAGCAATAAGAAAAAAAGTAATTACAATAAAATTAATTAACTTGTCAATTATTTTTATTATTATCATCTTATCAATACCTTCAATTATTATATATCTTTTGTTTATGTATTTAGGCCTTAGACTTATTGGTAAAACAGTTTTATGATCAAGATTCCATTTAGTATGTTTCATCATCCCACTTTTATTATTTTTACCCCTTGCTTTTTTGTAACATAACTTATCTTTAGTTAAAAATATTTTACCATTATTAATCCAATTATATACTTGCCTTACTGTTGGGCATTTTGCTGTTAAATGTGATTTTCTAAACTTATAAACACATACTTCTATTGATGCTGTTT